>DATLOW010000433.1:0-22619 GCA_035536055.1 Paraburkholderia sp.
CCGATGTCGCGCAAATAGCCTTGCAGCATGAAGAAGGTCGTCAGCGCGAACGTGATGTCGCCGACACTCGCGTCGTTGCGCTGCCACAGCAACAGCGCGGTGCCGACGATGGCGGCCTGCATCAGCACCAGCATGATGCTCTGCAGTCCGCCGTTGGTGGTGCCGCGCTGCCAGGTGCGACGTGTGCGCTTGCGCCATTTGCCGATCACGCGTTCGAGGCGGCTCTCTTCGCGCGTTTCGGCACCGAACGCCTTGACCACCGCGTTGCAGCTGACCGCATCGGCGAGCGCGCCGCCGAGGCGCGTATCCCACAGATTGCCGAGCCGCGCGGCTGGCGCGACGTAGCGCAGCGACAGCGTGCCGGTGATGGCCACATAGAGCAGCGAGCCCGCGCCGACGATCGCGCCCATCACCGGCCAGTGGCTGCCGAGCAGCACGGTGGTGCCGACCAGCATCACGCAGGACGGCAGCAACGTGATCAGCAACGTATCGTTGAGCAGATCGAGCGCCCACATGCCGCGCGTGATCTTGCGCACGGTCGATCCGGCGAAGCTGTTCGCATGCCAGTCGGTCGAGAAGCGCTGTACGCGGTGAAAGCCGCTCGCGGCGATTTCGCTCATCATGCGCAGCGTCATCACGATGATGTTGCGGTACACCGCCTGGCGCAGCAGCATGCCCGCGATGCCGAGCGCGATCAGCGCGCCGAACGCGCTGCCGGCCGCATGCGCAGCGACGGCGCGCGCGGCCGTGCCGGCGGCGCCGGCCGACAGCGCATCGACGAGGCGGCCGGCGAACAGCGGCGTCAGCACGTCGGCGAGCGCCGAGGAGAGCGCCACCAGCATGATCGCGCCGACCCGCACCGGCTGCTTGCGCCAGTGCTGGAAAGTGAAGGTCAAAACATTGCGGAACGCGGCGGAGCCGGCGTTGGATTGCTTATCTGCCATAGGTCGCGGGTGGCGGGCCTACGGGCGTGGGCCTGCCGGGTCAAAACGGGTAGAGCGAAAGCCGGCGCGCGGCGCCAGCTGCGCAGCACGGACGGAGCGGGCGCGGTGGGCACGGAGCGGGACGGGAGGGCGTGCGTCATGCAGCGTCGGGGTTTGCCGTGCCGGCTCGCGACCTTGCCTGACGCGCGCGGGGCGCCGACTGCGAAACGCGATTGTACCTCCGCGACGCCGCACAGGACCGGGCGCGCGACGCGACAGTATCGTGCGATGACGCGAATTGATAAAGGCGGTTAGGCCGCAAGGGCTGTGAAGCTGGGCTCATAGGTGAGGTGGCGGATGCGTTTCCGCGAAGCAGCCTTTTCGCGGCGTTAAATCAGAACTTTCGTATGGTCTGCGAGGGTTTGCGCGCCATAAGATTTGGCGCTTGTTCCTGGGCACGAGGTCGTTTCGGATGCAAAGCCGGCTAGAGAATTCGCATGCGAGTGATGACGCGCTACTTAAGACTGCGCTAACGTCATTGCAGGCGACTGCTTCCCAATTCACCGCTTCATGTATCAACGATCTGCGCGTGCGCTTGCAATACGCCCGCGATATTGCAGCGATGGCGGAAGAGTTCCGTACCGCGGTCCAGACGGGGCAACTGTCGGTGCATCATGCCGCGGAGCAGGCAAGCGCGGTAAGAAATCGGCTCATGGAACTGTCTCGCCTCAAAAGCAGCCCGACAGCCCGAGCCTATGCCGCGAGGCTCAAAAGGAACGGACGAAGCTTTGCCGAACTGGAACTGAAGTACGCCCAACAGCTGTATGGCGAATCCTTTGCCGCACTGTCGGAAGGACGACGAGCGACGGTTTATGCTGAAACTAATCGTGGTGCCGGCCGACCAGACCCGGGAGTCATGCGGCTTGCCCAACAGATCGGGAAAGCTGGCCAGCGTGTGCTGCTCGTGTCGCTCGCCATAGCGGTGTATGAAATCGCGAAGTCGGACGACTGGCCGCGGGAAAAGGCTCGCCAGGGTGCCATCTCGGGGGCTGGTATCTTCGGTGGCTGGATGACCGGAACGGCGGCGCTCGCGACTGGAGTCTGCGCGGCGACTGCGCCGGTCTGCGTAACGGCTGCCGCATTGGTAGGCGGCATGCTGGTTGCCTACGGAGCGGATCTCGGCTTTACGGGCTTTTACCCTCGTTCCAGCCGATAACATGACTGATCTTTTCAACGCGGATCGCCGCGCGCAAGTCTGGGAAGTCCTTGCCGAGCTATTCGTCGGCAAGGAACTGCAGGATTACGATTACGCGGCGCTCGCCCGCACGTTGCGCCATTGCGCTTATGCGCCTGATGAACTCGAGCGGATTCTGCGCGACGAAGTCGCACCCGTCTGGCGGCACAATCTGTCGCCGCTTGCGATCCCTGAAATGGAAGGCTGGCCGACGGAGGAAGTCGTGACCCGCATTCGGCAGCACATCGCGAACCAGCCGCATGGCGTGCGCAAGCTGCTTGCGATCATGCGGCGTCGCCGCGCTTTGCCTGAGCTTGTCATCGCTCGCTGGACCCGCCTGCGGCGCATGATCTGATGACGATCACCGCGGAGGTGCAGCGCTTCATTCGCCGCCCCCACCCACGTCACGCCACAAACGTCGTAAAGTTCTCCACCGGCTCACGCTCGGTACGCAGCTGATTCACCGCCGCATCGGGGTCTGCATATCCGAGCGACATACCGCACACCAGCTGTTCATCGTCGGCAAAACCGAGCAGCGGCGCGAGCACGCGGTGAAACGGCGTAAACGCCGCCTGCGGACAGGTATCGAGACCACGCCCGCGCGCGGCGATCATCACGTTTTGCAGGAACATCCCGTAGTCGAGCCAGCTGCCCAGCTCGAGCACCCGGTCGATCGTGAAGAACAGTCCAACCGGCGCGTCGAAGAACCGGTAGTTGCGGCCGAACTGCGCATGCATCTTGTCCTTGTCGCTCTTGCCGATACCGAGCAGCCCGTACATGCTCCAGCCCACCTTGCGCCTGCGATCGATATACGGCGACACCCATTGGCGCGGATAGTACGGATACTCCTCCTGATACAGCTCGTCGCGCGCCGGATCGTCGTGTGCGTTCAGCAGCGCCTGCGATACGCGCGCGAGCGCGTCGCCGCTTACGACGTACACCTGCTTCCACGGCTGCAGGTTGGTGCCCGAAGGCGCCGCGCTGGCGGTCTCGAGAATCGCTTCGATATCTTCGCGCGCCACCGGCGTCGGCAAGAAGGCGCGCACCGAGCGGCGCGATTTGATGATCGTGTCGATCGGCGTGTCGGTTCGGCTCATGCAGGTTCCTTGTCAATGTCGCAAGCTTGGGGCGGCGTCGCCGACGGCTGGCGTCGCAGCGCCGCGCCGCAATGCGGCGCGCATCGCGCGCGATGCAAGCGGCGGGGCGATGCATGAGCGGCGGCAGCACTGGGATCAGCCAATCGTCGGGCGCGGCGCGCGTGCAGCAGCGGTCGTACCACAGCCGCAGGCCCGTTGCCAACTGATTGCCAACTGATTGCCGCCTGATTGCCAACCAATCGGTTGCTGGCTGGTTGCCGACCACAATGCCACACAGCCACCAGCCGCTCGCCGAACGGCTGCGTCGATTCTAGCCGCTCGCCATGGCAGCCGTTTCATCCATTTGCATTCGGCCCGCGTCGCAACGATACTGGGTGCCTTGCACCGACGAGGGGTGTTCCAATGAGCGGCCACGATCCGCACGATAGCGCGCAGCATCACCAGCACGACCCATCCGCCGCTGCCGCCGGCAGCGCGCCCGGCCACCCGCACGGCCAGCATGACCATCACGATCACGGTCACCCGCATACCGGCAGCGAACTGTCGGAAATGGATCTGCGCGTACGCGCGCTCGAATCGCTGCTGGTCGAAAAAGGCTACGTCGATCCCCAGGCGCTCGACGTGCTGATCGAAACCTACGAGCACCAGGTCGGGCCGCGTAACGGCGCGCACGTGGTGGCGAAAGCATGGAGCGATCCCGCATACCATAAATGGCTGCTCGAAGACGCGAGCGCCGCGATCGCCTCGCTCGGCTATGCCGGCCGGCAAGGCGAACACATGGTCGTTCTCGAGAACACGCCGCAGGTGCACAACATGGTGGTCTGCACGCTGTGCTCGTGCTACCCGTGGTCGGTGCTCGGGCTGCCGCCGGTCTGGTACAAGTCGGCCCCGTACCGCGCGCGCGCGGTGATCGATCCGCGCGGCGTACTGCAGGAATTCGGTTTCGCGTTGCCGGCGGAGGTCGAATTTCGCGTGTGGGATTCCACCGCGGAATTGCGCTATCTGGTGCTGCCGATGCGCCCGGCCGGCACCGAAGGCTGGAGCGAGGCGCAACTGGCCGAGCTCGTCACGCGCGATTCGATGATCGGCACCGGCGTCGCGCTGGAACCCGGCGCGCTGCGCGCCGCGCAAGGAGAACCCGCATGAACGGCGCCCAGGATCTCGGCGGGATGCAATCGTTCGGACCGGTCGTGCCGGAAACCGACGAGCCGCTTTTCCACGCGCCGTGGGAGCGCCGCGTGCTCGCGCTGACGCTCGCAATGGGCGCCACCGGCAAATGGAACATCGACACGTCGCGCGCCGCGCGCGAAAGCCTGCCGCCGGCGCAGTATCTGTCGAGCAGCTACTACGCGATCTGGTTCGCGGGCCTGCGCAAGCTGCTGATCGATCACGATCTGGCGAGCGCCGCCGAAATCGACGCAGGCCGCGCGCTGCAGCCGCCCGGCGCGCTGCCGCGCGTGCTGCGCGCAGCCGACGTCAAGGCGACGCTCGGACGCGGCGGTCCGACCGAGCGGCCCGCGACGCGCGCCGCGCGCTTCGCGCCCGGCGATCGGGTGCGCACCCGGCAGATGAACCCGCGCACGCATACCCGTCTGCCGCGTTACTGCCGCGACAAGCTCGGGCAGATCGTCGCGGCGCGCGGCATGCATGTGTTTCCGGACAGCAATGCGCTCGGCCTCGGCGAACAGCCGCAATGGCTGTACACCGTGCGCTTCGACGCGCGCGAGCTATGGGGCGAGGACACCACCGCGGCGTCGGTGTGCGCCGACTGCTGGGAGCCGTATCTCGAGTCCGCCGGGCTCACCGGCGAGACCGATACGCATGGAGACTGACATGACTGCCTGCGTATCCAGCGCATCTGCGGAGCTTTACGCGCATCTGCCCGAACTGCCGCGCAACGAAACCGGCCCGGTGTTCGGCGCACCGTGGCAGGCCGCTGCCTTTGCGATGACGCTGGCGCTGCATCAGCGCGGCGTATTCACGTGGGCCGAGTGGGCACAGACGCTGCATACGGCGATTCGCGACGCGCAAGCGGCCGGCGACCCGGATCGCGGCGACACGTACTACGCGCACTGGCTGACCGCGCTCGAGCGCATCACCGCGGCCAAAGGCTGCGTCACACCGGACGGTTTGCGCGACCGGCAACACGCGTGGGATACCGCTGCGCGGCGCACGCCGCACGGTCAGCCGATCGAGCTATGAGATTTTGATCCGGTCGTACGAAGTAGCCGTTGCGTGGCACACGCTTTATTCGGATCGTACGATGAGTCGTGGGGAATCGGACCGCCGCGGTGCGCAGTGCATCACTGCAGAGGCACTGCGGCCATACCGCTTCATTGCTTCGGCACGTCAGCAGACGAATGGACCTGCTGCACCGTCGGCGGCTGTGCGCCTTGCGTGGCTGAAGCTGGCGCCGCAGCCTGCGTGACCGGGCGCATCACGCCGCCGTTGTACTGCGCGACCACGTTGCCGTCGGCCGTTTTCTCGACGGCATCCCATGGCGCGTTGTTCTTGAACATGCCGCTCAACGTGCCGCCTTCCGAATTGTGGATGGTCGCCTCGCCGTCGAGCTTGCCCTTCACGAAATTGCCGACTACCCATTCGCCGGTGGGCCAGCGTTTGATGCCTCTGCCATTGGGCAGGCCATCGCGCAGGCCGCCTTGATAGACAAAACCGTCGCCGAGGATCACCGGGCCGCCGATGTCGAGCGGCGCGGCATTGGCCTGATTGGGATCTGCCGAATTGGCTGCGGGCGCAACTGCCGCCGGATCCGCGGCCTGGGTGGCCGGCGGCGCGACGGGTTGCACGATGGGCGGATTGTTGACTGCGACCGGTGCGGCGCTGTCGGCCGCCGCGAGGCTCGATGCCGTCATCGAAATCGATGCGGCTGCAACGATCGATATGCTATGCGCGATGCTTCTCTGCCAGTTTGCGGGCAACACGGCTAGTCTCCTGTGAGGTCCTTTTCGAGTTCGACACCGGCATTGAAACTAGCCGGTTATCTCGCGCGAGGCAACTCTGCGATAAGCGGTTTTGTGCGCTTGTGCACAGAGCCGTATACGACGAAAAGGAAACCACCAGAGGGACCGGGAAAGCGCGCGCCGCTTCATCATTTGATATGCGTTGAGCCGCGCCTTTCGAAACAGAGCGCAAGGCGCGGCGTAAAGTCTGGGTTTACGTCATCACTCCCCACAGCACGAGCGTCAACGCGAGCCCGACCACCGACACGATGGTCTGCAGAATCGACCACACGAACACGGTTTGTTTCAGTTGCAGGCCGAAGTATTCGCGCACCATCCAGAACCCCGCATCGTTGACGTGGCAAAAGAATACCGAGCCCGCACCGATCGCGAGGGCGATCAGCGAGTTGTGCGTCGCCGTCAGCCCCGCGACCACCGGCGCGACGATGCCCGCGGTGGTGGTGGTCGCAACCGTTGCGGAGCCGGTCGCCTGGCGCAGTGCAACCGCAATCAGCCACGCGAGCAACACCAGCGGCAGATGCGCGCCGACCGCGATCTTGCCGATCGTCGTGCTGATGCCGGCGGCCACCAGCGTCTGCTTCAGGCCGCCACCCGCGCCGATGGTCAGCAGCAGCGCGGCGATCGGCGGCAGACTGCGGCGCAGGATCGCGCCGACGCGCTCGCGCGGCATGCCGCGCGACCAGCCGAGCGCGACGATCGCGAACAGCACGGTCAGCCCCAGCGCGATCAGCGGCTCGCCGAGAAAATTCAGCGTGTCGAACAGCAGCGTGTCGGGCGCGAGCAGCAGTTTCGCGACGGTGCGCCCAAGCATCAGCACCACCGGCAGCAGAATCGTGATCAGCGAAATCGCGAAACCGGGCGCTTCGCTTTGCGTGGTATCGCTGCGAAACAGCTTGCCCATTTCTTCGGGCTCGGCGATCTGCATATGTTTCGCGAGCAGGTTGCCGTACAGCGGACCGGCGAGGATCACCGCCGGAATCGCGACGATCAGGCCGAGCCCGAGCGTGATGCCAAGGTCTGCATGCAGCGCGGCGACGGCGATCAGCGGACCCGGATGCGGCGGCAGCAGCGCATGCAGCGTGGTCATGCCGGCCAGCGCCGGAATCGCCACGCGCAGGATCGGCTGCTGCGAGCGGCGCGCCATCACGAAGATGATCGGCACCATCATCACGAGCCCGACTTCGAAGAACAGCGGCAACCCGATGATCAGCGCGACCAGCGCCATCATCCACGGCAGCCGGCGCGGCGTGGCGTGCTCGAGGATCGTCGTGACGAGCCGGTCGGCCGCGCCCGAATCGGCCATCAGCGCGCCGAGCATCGCGCCGAGCGCGATGATGATGCCGACGTCACCGAGCAGTGCGCCAGCGCCTTTGCTGAACGCGCTGGCCACGGCATCGAGCGGCAGTCCGGCGGTGAAGCCCGCGGCGAACGTGCCGACCAGAATCGCGAGGAACGGTGCGAGTTTCAGCGCACTGATTGCGACGATGATCACTGCAAGGCCGAGCAGGCACGAAAGGATCAGCCGTGTGTCATGAGCGGACCACGGCGTAAAGGTTGTTGTCAGATGCACAGGGTCTCCTGTCTCCCGCGTGACCGGTGGATGCCGCCGCGCGGCAGCGCACGCGCCGCGCGACGGGCCCATGTCGAAGGCTTCAGTCCTTGCTGCCGTCGATGCGATGCGCGGCCAGCGTCTCGATCACCTGGCACAGCGCCGAGTGATCGACGTCGCCGAGGCCGAGCGCGATGCCGGCGTTCATCAGTTGCGCCATCGCGCCGGTATTCGGCAGCGCGACGCCGAGCGCCTTCGCGCCTTCGTTGGCGAGGCCGATGTCCTTCTGATGCAGTCCGATCCGGAAGCCCGGATTGAAGGTGCGCTTGATCATCCGCTCGCCGTGCACTTCGAGCACGCGCGACGCTGCGAAGCCGCCCATCAGCGCTTCGCGCACCTTGGCCGGATCCGCGCCGGCCTTCGACGCGAACAGCAGCGCTTCGGCCACCGCCTGGATGTTCAGCGCGACGATGATCTGGTTGGCGACCTTGGCGGTCTGGCCGTCGCCGTTGCCGCCGACCAGCGTGATGTTCTTGCCCATCAGTTCGAACAGCGGCTTGACCTTGTCGAAGGTGGCCTGCGGGCCGCCGACCATGATCGTCAGCGAGGCGGCCTTCGCGCCGACTTCGCCGCCGGACACCGGCGCATCCAGATAGTCGCTGCCGAGCTGGTTCACGCGCTGCGCGAAGCCCTTGGTGGCAATCGGCGAGATCGAGCTCATGTCGACCACCGTCTTGCCTTTGCCGAGCGTCGTCGCGACGCCGTTATCGCCGAACAGCACGGCTTCGACGTGCGGCGTGTCGGGCACCATCACGAACACGATGTCCGCTTCGCGCGCCACTTCCGCGGGGCTCGCGCAGGCCTTGCCGCCCGCCTTGACGAGCTCGTCGGGCACGCCCGAGCGGCTGTGCAGAAACAGCGTATGACCGCCTTTGATCAGATTGGCCGCCATCGGCGTGCCCATGATGCCGAGCCCGATGAATCCAGCTTTTGCCATGTTGTCCTCGCTAATCGGTTGGGGAAACGGGGTGGGGAGAGTGTGGATGGTACAGAAGGTCGCGTGTATCACGCGACTGGTTTGCAGCAACTGCAGAAATCGGCGGCTGTAGGCATTTTGAAAATAAACCATTGATTCCTCAGCATTTTGCACGCGCCCGCCGGCCGTCGCCGCAAAATATGCTGATTCGGGTATACACTGCTGACTATCGACATAGCAACTTGTCATACTAGTTGAACGCCTGCGCAGCCTGCTGTTGGTGGTCGAAAACAATGTCGTGCGACGGGCGCTTCCACTGGAGGAGACATCATGGAGTTGAACTTGATCGGCAAGCGGGCGAGCGGGACTCGCAGCGGCCTGATGGCAAGCGGCGCACTGCGCCGTGGCTTCGCACTGTTGGCGCTGGCGGGCGCCGGCCTCGCCGCGGCCGGCCACGCGCACGCGCAAACCCGCGCGACGCCGTACGACGCGTGGCCGCAGCCGCAGATCCGCAAGACGCTGTCCGTCGACGAAGCGAAAGCGCTCGTCAAGCAACGCACGCAGCCGCAAACCGACTGGAAAGGTCCGACCAGCGGGCCGCGCGCGTCGACCAAACCGGTCACGATCGTCTATGTGTCGGCCGACCAGTCGTATGTGTCGTTCGTCAACTGGGGGCGCGGCGTCAGCGACGCGGCCAAGGCGCTCGGCTGGAACGCAGTGGTGCTGAACGGGCAGGGCACCGTGACCGGCACGCTGGCCGCGATGCAGCAGGCGGTGGCCAGCAAGCCGGCGGCGATCGTCACGTCGGCGGACGCCAGCGCGTTGCAAGGTCCGATCAAGCAGGCGATCGCGCAAGGCATTCCGGTGATCGGCATTCACGCGACCGCGTTCCCGGGTCCCGATCCGAAACTCGGGCTTTACAACAATATTTCGTCGAACCCCGCCGAGATCGGCGAAACCCAGGCTGCCTATCTGATCGCGCAAAGCAACGGCACCGCGAAGCAGCTGCACTTCCTCGACAACAGCTTTGCGATCGCACGCTTCAAGGCCGAGGCCGCGACCGATCCGGTCAAGGCCTGCAGCGGCTGCAAGTTCGTCGATATGGTGAACATTCCGATCGCCGACCAGACGCGCCGGATTCCTTCGGTGATCTCGGGCATCGTCGCGAACCAGGGCAAGGGCTGGTGGGGCACGACCTGCTGCGACAACTTCTATCCGTATGTCGCGTCGGCGCTGCGGGCGTCCGGCGTGAAGCCCGACGAAGTGCATCTGGTCGGCTCCGACGGACCGCCGTCGGCGTACGACATGATCCGCAAGGGCGAATACGAGGTCGCGACGGTGCCGGAGCCGAGCACGCTGTTCGGCTATGAAGCGGTCGATTCGATCGTGCGCGCGATGGCCGGCGAGCAGCCGTCGAAGTTCGTGCAGCCGACCTATCTGGTGACCAAGGAAAATGCCGATAGCGAAGGCGGCAAGAGCAACGAGTTCATCCCGAGCAACCACTTCGCGTGCCACTACCAGAACATCTGGCGCGGCACCAGCACGCCGTGCGGCGGCAACAGCTGAGGCGCACACGATGAGTTCCGGCACCGTACCGCTGCTGTCGGCGCGCGACGTCACCAAGCGCTTTTTCGGCGCGCTCGCGCTCGACGCCGCGTCGTTCGAACTGCGCCCCGGCGAGATCCACGCGCTGATCGGCGAGAACGGTGCCGGCAAGTCGACCTTCATCAAGATTCTGGCGGGCGTCTATCAGGCCGACGGCGGCGAATTTCTGCTCGACGGCAAGCCGGTCGATCCGGCCGTCGAAGCGCTGCCGCTCGCGTTCGTGCACCAGGACCTGGCGCTGGTCGACGATCTGAGCGTCGGCGAGAACATCGCGCTGATCGCCGGCTATCCGCGCAAGGGCGGGCTGATCGACTGGCGCGCGGTGATGCGTCAGGCCGCGCCGCTGTATGCGGCGATGGACGTCGAGCCGCCCGACCCCGAGCGGCTGGTGGTGACGCTGAGCCTGCCGGAAAAAGCGATCCTCGGCATTGTCCGCAGCCTTGCCGGCAAGCCGCGCGCGCTGGTGCTCGACGAGCCGACCGCGGCGCTGCCCGAAGCCGACGCGCAGCGTCTGTTCGAAGCGATTCGCAGGCTGCGCGACGCGGGCACCAGCATCATCTATGTCTCGCACCGGCTGAACGAACTGTTCGGTCTCGCCGATCGCGTGACGGTGTTTCGCGATGGCCGCCACGTGCATACCACGGATATCGCGCAGACGCGCCCCGAACTGCTGATCGAGCAGATGCTCGGCCGGTCGCTCGAAAGCGTCGAACTCGCGCGGCACGACGTCACCCGGCGGCCGCCGGTGCTGCGCGTGGAAAAACTGGTGGTGGAAGGGCGCGGACCGTTGACCTTCGACGCCAGCCCCGGCGAAGTGCTCGGCCTCGTCGGCCTGCGCGGCGGCGGCCAGGAAGCGGCGGGCCGCGCGCTGTTCGGCGCGCTCGCGGCCGAGGCCGGCCGCATCGTGCTGGACGGCAAGACACTGGCGCGCAACGACGGCATCGGCGCGCGGATTCGCGCCGGCATCGTGCTGCTGGCCGGCGACCGGATGCGCGAGAGCACCTTTCCCGGCATGACGCTCGGCGAAAACCTGTTCCCGAATCCGCGCATTGCGTCGCGCGGTCTGTGGCAGCTGCGTGCGCCGGCGCGCGAGCGCGCCGAGGTCGAAGCGCGGCTCGAACAGTTCGACGTGCGGCCGCGCAATCCGGCCTCGCTGATCGACTGGCTCAGCGGCGGCAACCAGCAGAAAGTGTGTCTCGCGCGCTGGCTCGAAGCGCGCGCGCGAGTCGTGATACTCGAAGAACCGACCGCGGGCGTCGACATCGGCGCCAAGCTGTCGATTCACCAGATGCTGCGCAAAGCGGCAGCCGAAGGCGCCGCGGTGATCGTCGTGTCGTCCGACCTCGAGGAGGTCGCGGCGGTCTGCGACCGGGCGCTGGTGATCGATCGCGGCCGCGTGGCCGGCGAAGTGGCTGGCGCCGCGCTGACGATGGATGCACTGATCGCGCGCTCGTCGCTCGGCGAAAGCGGTGCGGCGCGCGGCGCAGCCCAATAACCTGGATAACGACGCATGAACAGCACCAGCGGAAACGGCATCGAACAGCGCGGCAGCGGCGCGGCCGGCAAGGCGAGCGACAACGGCACGAGCCGCGACAGCCGTGTCACGCGCGATGCCCAGGATACCCGTGAAACCCGCGCAGCCCGCGAGCCCGCGCACAAACCGCCGCCGGGCGCCGCGAAGCGTTTCGCCGACCTGTTCGCGAACTACGGCCTGATCGTCGTGTTCGCGCTGGTGCTGATCGTCTTCGCGTCGCTGCGGCCCGATACGTTTCTGAGCAGCGGCAATATCGGCAACCTGCTGACCAGCCAGTCGGTCACCGCGCTGCTCGCGTTCGCGGTGATGCTGCCGCTGGCTACGGGCCGCTTCGACCTGTCGGTCGGCTATCACGTCGGCATGGCACAGGTGCTGGTGATCGGCTTCCAGGTGAACGACGCGATGTCGTGGCCGGTGGCCGCCGCGCTGGTGATCGCGATCGGTATCGTGGTCGGCCTGATCAACGGCATCCTCGTGACGAAGTTCAAGATCGATTCGTTTATCGCGACGATGGGCATGGGCTCGCTGCTGTATGGCGTGTCGAACTGGTACACCGGCGGGCAGCAGATCGCCGGTTTCAATCTGCCGGACTCGTTTGCGAATCTGTCGCAAGTGGTCGGCTATGTGCCGCTGCCCGCCGTGTATGTGGCGGTGGTCGCGCTGGTGCTGTGGGTCGTGCTCGAGCGGCTGCCGGTCGGCCGCAGCCTGTATGTGATCGGCTCGAATGCGCGGGCCGCCGAATTGTCGGGGCTGCGCACCGGCCGCTACATCGGTGGTGCATTTGCTGCGTCGGGTCTGCTGTGCGCGGTGGCCGGCGTGCTGCTCGGCAGCATCCTGCGTTCGGGCACGCCGTCGGTCGGCGCCGAATATCTGCTGCCGGCTTTCGCCGGCTCGCTGCTCGGCGCGACGTCGATCCGGCCCGGCCGCGTGAACGTCGGCGGCACCGTGCTGGCGATCCTGATCGTCGCGTTCTCGTTCTCCGGCGTGCAGCAGCTCGGCGCGCCGTTCTACGTCGAATATTTCTTCAATGGCGGGATTCTGATCGTGGCGGTCGCACTGTCCGTGTACGCTGCGATCCGCCGCCGCAAGGCCGCCGTCAAGGCGTCCCGTTAACCTTTATCGGAGTGAATCGTCTATGGCACGGATCGCGGTAGTCGGATGTGGTGTCGTCGGCTCGTCGTGGGCACTGGTGTTCGCGCGGGCAGGGTTCGACGTCGCCGTGTGGGATGCGACGCCCGCCGCGGTACAACACACGCTGGCGTTCGTGCGCGACTCGGTGGCGAGTCTCGCGCAGCAGGGCCTCGGCGGCACGGAAAGCGCCGACACGGTGAGTGCGCGGCTGCACCCGTGCGCGACGCTCGAAGAAGCGCTGGCCGGTGTCGACTACGTGCAGGAGAGCGCGCCGGAGCGCGTCGAGATCAAGCGCGAACTGTACGTGAAGCTCGATACGCTGGCCGCCCCGGATGTGGTGCTGGCAAGCTCGACGTCGGGTCTGCCGGCGTCGTCGTTTACCGATCACCTGCAGCATCGCGAGCGCTGCCTCGTCGTGCATCCGATCAACCCGCCGCATCTGATTCCGCTGGTCGAACTGGTGCCCGCGCCGTGGACCGCGCCCGCGGTGCTCGAGCGTGCCGCGCAACGGATGAACGAAGTCGGTCAGGCGCCGATCCGGCTGTCGCGCGAGATTAACGGCTTCGTCGTGAACCGGCTGCAAAGCGCGCTGCTCGGCGAGGCGTTTCGACTGGTCGAGGACGGCATCCTGTCGGTGGCCGACGTCGACAAGGCGGTGGCCGACGGCCTCGGTCTGCGCTGGTTCTTTATGGGCCCGTTCGAGACCATCGATCTGAACGCCGCCAACGGCGTGGCTGAGTACTGCCGCAATCTCGGTCCGATGTATTACGGCCTCGCGAAAGAGCAGGCCGATCCGCGCGAATGGCAGGCGCCGCTGGTGCAGGAAATCGAACGCCAGCGCCGCGTCGCCACGGCCGCCAATGCGCTGCCGCAGCGCCGCGCGTGGCGCGATCGCGTGCTGGCCGCGGTGGTCGCCGCGAAACGGCGCGTGCTCGCGCAGCAGGAGAGCGTGTAGCATTGACAGTTTCCCTACCGCCGCCACGGACACCTTCCATGTCTAGCCCCACCCCGCCGTTTACGATCAAACGCCAGCGCCTGTTCGACCAGGTCGCGCAGCATCTCGAAGCGATGATCCTGTCGGGCGAGGTCGGCGTCGGCGATGCGCTGCCATCCGAGCGCGAGCTGATGGAGCGCTTCGGCGTGGGGCGGCCGGCGGTGCGCGAAGCGCTGCTGTGGCTGAACAAGAAAGGCTTGATCTCGGTCAGCGCGGGCGAACGCGCGCGCGTGGTCGAGCCCGATCCGGGCGAACTGCTCGAACATCTGTCGGGCGCCGCGCTGCTGTTCGCGTCGACGCCGCGCGGCATGCAGCAGTTCCAGCAGACGCGTCTGTTCGTCGAAGTGGCGCTCGCGCGCGAGGCGTGCCGTTGCGCGACGCCCGACGACCTGCAGCGTCTCGAGCTGCTGCTGCGCGACAACCAGGCGAGCGCCGTCGATACCGAAGCGTTCGCCCGCACCGACGATGCGTTTCATTTCGGCGTCGCAAGCCTCGCGCACAATCCGCTGATCGACGCGCTGTACCGCAGCGTGCTCAGCGTGCTGCAGGACCAGCGGCATACGTCGCTGCAGCATACCGATGCGCTGGCCGCGGCGATCCGCTGCCATACGGAGCTATACGACGCGATTGCGGCGCGCGACCCCGATCGCGCGGAGCAGGTGATGCGGCGGCATCTGACCGAAGTCGAGACGTATTACTGGGACGTACGCAAGGAAGCCCGCGGCAAACATGCGGCACAGGGTGCCGACGACGAGCACGGCAGTACCGACTAGCCGCCGCTTGCGCCAGCGGCCAGGTTCATAACAACGGAGACACGGTTCATGGCTTACTTCGAAGCGATCGACCCGAAGTTCATGCAGTACATCATCCCGGTGTGCAACATGGAAACCTTGTACACCGGCACGCGCTGGGCCGAAGGTCCGGTGTATTTCGCCGACGGCCGCTACCTCGTGTTCAGCGACATTCCGAATAACCGGATGCTGCGCTGGGAAGAAGAGAGCGGCCAGGTCAGCGTATTTCGCTATCCGTCGGGCTTTTCGAACGGCAACACGCGCGACCGGCAAGGGCGCCTCGTCAGCTGCGAGCACGGCAACCGGCGCGTGACGCGCACCGAGCCGGACGGCACGATCACCGTGCTGGCCGAGCGCGTGCGCGGCAAGCGGTTCAATTCGCCGAACGACGTGGTGGTCAAGTCGGACGGCAGCGTCTGGTTCACCGATCCGCCGTACGGCATCCTGACCGACTACGAAGGCCACAAGGCCGACAGCGAGCTGGACGGCTGCCACGTGTACCGCTGCGACCCGCAAAGCGGCGAAATCACGCAACTGACGACCGACTTCGTGAAGCCTAACGGCCTCGCGTTTTCGGCCGACGAGCGGCTGCTGTACATCGCCGATTCGGGGCGCTCGCATGCGGCCGACGCGCCGCATCACATCCGCGTGTTCGACGTCGCCGACAATGGCACGCTCAGCAACGGCCGGGTGTTCGCGGTGATCGAGCCGGGCGTGCCGGACGGCTTCCGGGTCGACGTCGACGGCAACCTGTGGGTGGCGGCCGGCGACGGCGTGCACTGCTTCGATGCGAGCGGCAAGCTGATCGGCAAGATCCGCACACCGGAGACGGTAGCTAACGTCACATTCGGCGGCGCGAAGCGCAACCGGTTGTTTATCGCGGCGACGTCGGCGCTGTATGCGGTGTTCGTCAACACGCAGGGCATCCAGACGCCGTAAGGCCGCCGCACGGCGCCTCAGCACCGCTGCCCGCGCCGCACGGGCGGGCGGGCGGCGGTGCGGCGGGATGCGCCGCTGATTCGACTCCCGCGACCTGGCGCGGCCGCTTGCGCGGCACGGCCTGCGCGGCACGTACTGTCGCGCGCAGCCGACGGATCGTCGGCGCATTCATGACGTTTCAATGAAGCACCGCACCAGACTGGCGCAACGCCGCCAGCCTGTCCTCATATGCCGCAGCGATAAAAAATCCTGCTATCTGAGCAAAAACGCATAGGCATAAACCCGCAAGCGCTGCATGCATCGCTCATATCCGCGCAATAAAAAAACCCTCGCGCGAGCCGCAATCGTTTGCGAACCAGCGTTTATTGCCTTTCCAGAGAATTATTCGAGCATATCCCGATCCGGTCCAATGCCGTGATTCAGAGCGCATTCGCGCATAACCATTTCGCATAGCTTCCGGATTTCGATTGATCACAGGAATCGCCATGAAATCATGGCCTTACTTTCGATATGTCACCCCGGTTGGTTCATGAGACTCTTACCCCGTCGTGTCACCAAATGCCTTTTGCAAGGCACGACTAATTTCTTTTTCCAACCGTAATGGGGTTATTCATGGACCGTATTAATCCGGCCGTCCTGGCCAATCACGCTTCCCGCAACGCACTCGTCGAAGAGGCTGGCGAGCCGCATGCGCAACTCAAGAAGACGGAGAGGCTGCCGTTTACTATAAGCATCGTGAACGACGAGGCCGGCTTGCAAAAGGCAGTCGACATGCGCCGCGCAGCATACCGGCGCCATCTGCCCGAGTTCGCCGACACGATGACCATCGAGGCGGCCGATCGCGCGACCGATACGGTCGTGATGCTCGCGCAATCGCGTCTGGATGGCGCGGCGCTTGGTACCATGCGCATCCAGACCAACGTCGAGCGGCCGCTGACGATGGAACAGTCGGTACAACTGCCCGACTGGCTGGCCGGCGCACGGCTTGCCGAGGCCACGCGGCTCGGCGTTGCCGGCGGCACGATCGGGCGCATGGTCAAAATCGCGCTGTGCAAGGCTTTGTTCATGTATTGTGGGCAGCAGGAGGTCGACTGGATGGTGATCACCGCGCGCACTCCGCTCGACCGGGAGTACGAGGCCATGCTGTTTAGCGACGTGTTTGGCAAGAACGAGTTTCTGCCAATGGCGCACGTCGGCGGCATGCCGCATCGTGTGCTAGCCAAGCCGGTCGCCGTCGCGCAGCAGCGTTGGGCGCAGGTCGGTCATCCGCTGTACAAATTTGTGTTCGAGACTTTCCACCCGGATATCGACGTGATGCCCAACAGTCTGAAGCTGGCGGCCAGCACGATTCGATCCGTCGAGAATATGCATATTGCATAAGGCTCGCGTAAGATCGGCCGTCCGGTCGACGCGCCGGACGGTTTGATCGAACGGGTTGTTCACGCAACGGGCCCGCCTCTCGTCACGGCGGACCCGTCACCGACCACTTGTCGGAACGAGGGGAATTCGACGTATGAAGTGGGCGAGGGAGTTTCCGCTTTCGAGGTCAACGCGCATCGGCCGCACGATCGACTGGCTGCTGTACCGCTTTTCGATCTACCTCGTACCGATCGTGATTGCGCTGGGAACGCTGGCCGCACTGGTGTGGATGCCGCGCGAGTTCGGCACGCCGCAGGCGCATCCATTGCCGTTCCGCGCGGTGCAGGACCGGCATGCGACGCTGCAGCCCGACAGCGCGCTGCGCGTGGCGCAAGGCGCGCCGCTCACCACCCGGTTCGGCACCCATCTGGCCGAATCGCCTGTCTGGTTCGTCATCGAACCGCCCGCGCGCGGCGCGCGCGACAGTACCTATATCGATTTCCCGTCACGCCATGCGCAGACCATGACCTGCTGGTCGGCGCGCTCGCACACGCTGCTCGGCGAGGCGGACCGGGTCGGCACCAGCGGCAGCCTGCGCGCGGTGAAAGCCGGCTTCGCGCTGAAGCTCGATGCGCAAGCCGCAAGCGAGCCGGTGCTGTGCAAGGCCACCTTTTCCGGGCCGGCCTACCTGAGCGCCGATGCGACCGATGGTCGCGCACTGGCGTCGTCGTCGCTTGAATTCGAGCGCAGCACCGCGCTGATCACCGGCGGCCTGATCACGCTATCGGTGTTCGTGTTCGTTACCGCGATCATCAACCACGAGTGGACCTATGTGATTTTCGCGGCCTGGCTGATCGGCAACCTGCGCCTGTCGGCCAATGCGCTCGGCTTCGATACCGGCTGGGTCGGACGGCAGATCGCGCCCGAGCATCTCGGCCTCGTACGTCAGCTGACGTTCGCCGCCTACTATCTGTTAACTGCCACGCTGTTCGGCCAGCTGTTTCGTCGCGAACTGCGCCAGGTCGGCCTGCAGGCGGTGGTGCGCGCGGTGCAGTGCGTCGGCCTGCTGTTGCTGGTCGCCGCGTTCGTGCTGGATTACCGGCAATTTATCCCGGTGCTGTGGGCGTTGAGCAGCATCGGCATGGCCGCGCTGATTTTCCTGCTGGTGCAGCTGGTGTGGAAGGCCCGCTCGCGCACGGTGCTGTGGTATGTCGCGTCGATGGCCGTGGTGCTGTTCGCCACCTTCTCCGAAGTGCTGGCCGCCGCGTTCGGCACCCGCATGCTGTTCGGCGGCGTCAATCCGGTGATCACCGCGCTGTCGTCGAGCATGATGGCTGCGTTTGCGATCGCCGAGCAGATGCGCGCCGAACGCGAGCGCCGCCGCCAGATGCAGACCGAGTTGCGCAATACCTACGACGTCGCGCCGATCGGCCTGTTCACGCTGCGCAGCGACGGCCGTTTCATTCGCGCCAATCCCGCGATGCACGCGATGCTGGGCCTGCGCCGCAGCGACTACAAGAGCGGCCACCTGCGCGATTACTTCGAAGCCGGCGCGTGGGACACGCTGATGCTGCTGGCCGCCAAGGGCAGTGCGGCGTCGATGGAGATCAACGGGCTGCCGGCCGAAGACGGTACGGCGCGCCGCTATTCGTTGAAGGCGATCCTGTCGAACGGCTCGATCGAAGGCTCGCTGGAAGATGTGACGGAGCGCTCGAAAGCGATCGACCGGCTGCACTTCCTCGTCGATCACGATCCGCTGACCGGCTCGCTGAACCGCCGCGGCATCGAGAAGGCGATCGCGCGGCTGTCGGCCGAAAGCCGCTCGTGGTCGCTCGCGTATATCGATCTGGATCGCTTCAAGCTGATCAACGACCTGTTCGGCCACCCGGCCGGCGACGAAGTGCTGAAGCTGGTGGCCGCGCGGCTGTCGAGTCATCTGGCGGTGCGCTACCCGGTGGGCCGGATCGGCGGCGACGAATTCGTCTGCGTGTTCGAGGACGTCGCGATCGATCAGGCCGCCGAGCAATGCCGTGAGCTGGTCACCGCGTTGAGCACGATGCCGTATCAGATCGGCGCGCGCGCGTTTCAGGTGAAGGCATCGATCGGCGTGGTCGAATGCTCGCCGGGCGACCGCGTGCAGGACGCGCTCGCGCATGCGGACCGCGCGTGCCGCGCGTCGAAGCGCAACGGCCACGGCCGGCTGGTCACCTATCGCAAGGGCGCGGCGGCTTTCGAGGAACGCGCGCGCGAAATCAACCTGATGGAGACGCTCGGCGAAAGCCGCCTGCCGGACGGGCTGTTCCTCGTGATGCAGCCGATCATGTCGATGCACGAGCCGTTCGAGTCGCTCAATTTCGAGGTGCTGCTGCGGCTGCGCGCGCCGAACGGCTCGATCACGCCGGCCGGGCAGCTGATCGCCGCCGCGGAAGACTCCGGCAATATTGCCGCGATCGACCGCTGGGTGCTGACCTCGGTGCTCGAATGGATCTCGACCAACCGCGCGGCGCTCAGCCATACGCGCTTTATCTGCGTGAATCTGAGCGGCGGGTCGTTGAACGACGAGCAGTTCATCGAAGACATCTTCGAACTGCTTGGGCGGCACCGGTCGATTGCGCACTTCCTGTGTCTCGAGATCACGGAAAGCGTCGCGCTGCACGACCTGGAAAACACCCAGCGCTTTATCGCGCGCGCGCACGACCTCGGCGCAAAGATCGCCCTCGACGATTTCGGCGCGGGTCACACGTCGTTCAAGTATCTGAAGGAGCTGTCGGTCGACGCACTTAAGATCGACGGCGCGTTCGTGCGCACGATGTGCGAGCATCCGGCCGATACCGCGATCGTCGAAGCAATCGTTGCACTTGCACACAACCTTGGCATGCGCAGCATTGCGGAGTGGGTCGAGGATGTCGAAACGCTGCGCGCGCTGAAGGAAATCGGCGTCGATTATGTGCAGGGCTTCGCGATTGCGAAACCGCAGCGCAGCGAGGCGATTCTGAGCGCCGCGTCGGCGGCGAGCTTTGTCGAAGGCGAGGACGTCGCGGTGTTCCTCGAGGAACTGGGCACGCCGCGCGCATTCGCCGACGACGGGTATCCGCTGCGCAACCGGACCGCGTGAAGCGTCCGTCGGCGCACCCTGACGGGCAGCGCTGCTTCGCAGTGACGGCTGGCATGGCGGCTGCTGTTGCGGCCGCCGTCGCGACAATCAATCTATGTTTCCGGCATGACGCCGCCGCATTGACCGCCTCATGACAGGGCTTTTTCCTGTGCGGCCGATGAAGCTGTGCCTATGCGCCGGAGATCGACTGCATAAGGCGATCCGAAGGACTACCTTTAACTGGTTCAGTACTCTGCTAGAGTACCCGTTACCCGTTAGCAGCCGTGCGAGCGTGCGGCGGGCGGCGATTCCGACAACTCTTCTGTTCGATCGACCCCACCCCATCATGACGACACTTGACGTGAACGGCCAGCAATACACCGTCGACGCCCCCGCAGACATGCCCCTGTTGTGGGCGCTGCGCGATCTGGCCGGCCTGACGGGAACCAAGTTCGGTTGCGGTATCGCCCAGTGCGGCGCTTGCACAGTGCACCTCGACGGTGTCGCGGTGCGTTCGTGCGTGCTGCCGGTCGCAGCCGTCGGCGCACGCAAGATCACCACCATCGAAGGCGTCGGTGCGACGCCCGCCGGCAAGAAGGTGCAGGAGGCCTGGCGTGCGATCGACGTCGTGCAGTGCGGCTACTGTCAGTCAGGCCAGGTGATGTCGGCTGCGGCACTGCTGGCCAGCAACCCGGCGCCGACCGATGCCGATATCGACGCCGCGATGGCCGGCAACATCTGCCGTTGCGGCACCTACAATCGCATCCGCGCCGCGGTCAAGCAGGCCGCGAAGGGGGCATGACCATGCCGCGCGGAATGCTCGATACGCATCACGACATGCGAGACGGCGCGGGTCTGTCGCGCCGCGGTTTCCTGAAGATCGCCGCGACGGTCGGTGCGGCCGCCAGCGGCGGCCTGCTGTTCGCGTTCAGCATGCCGGCGAGAAGCCAGGGCGAGGCGCGCAAGTCGGTGATCGGCGGCGACGGCGTGGAGGCGCCGCAGGACGGCGTATTCGCGCCCAACGCATTTATCCAGATCGACCGCAGCGGCAAGGTCACGCTGATCATCCCGAAGGTCGAGATGGGCCAGGGCGTGTACACGTCGATTCCGATGCTGCTCGCCGAGGAACTCGAAGTGCCGCTCGACAGCGTCACGCTCGATCACGCGCCGCCCAACGAAAAGCTGTTTCTCGACCCGCTGCTCGGCGGCCAGCTGACCGGCGGCTCGACGTCGATCCGTTACGCGTGGGAGCCGATGCGCAAGGCCGGCGCGAGCACGCGCATGCTGCTGGTGGAGGCCGCCGCGCAGCGCTGGCAGGTCGACCCGGCCAGTTGCACCGCGCAGGCGGGCCAGGTCTTGCATGCCGCGACCAACCGCAGCTTCGGCTATGGCGAACTGGTCGACGATGCGGCCAAACTGCCGCCGCCGCAAGACGTGAAGCTGAAGGATCCGAAAGACTTCAAGCTGATCGGCAAGCCGATCAAGCGGCTCGATTCGCCGGAGAAAGTCGACGGTGTGGCCGTGTTCGGTCTCGACGTGCGGCTGCCCGACATGGTGTATGCGGCGATCGCGAGCTGCCCGGTGTTCGGCGGCAAGCTCGCCAGTGTCGACGACACCCATGCGAAAAAGATCCCCGGCGTGCAGCAGGTGGTGAAGTTCGACAACGGTGTCGCGGTGATCGGCGCGCATACGTGGGCCGCGAAGCGCGGTCTGCAGGCGCTGCAGATCCAGTGGAACGAAGGCGCGGGCGCGCAGGTGTCGATGGATACGCTGATCGACGATCTCGCCAACGCGTCGCGGCGCGACGGTGCGGTGGCGCGCAAGGACGGCGACGTCGGCCAGGCGTTCTCCGGCGCGAAGACGCGCATCGACGCGATCTACCAGCAGCCATTCCTTGCGCACGCAACCATGGAGCCGGTGAACTGCACGCTGCACGTACGGCCCGACGGTTGCGACGTGTGGATCGGTTCGCAGGTGCCGACCCGGGTGGTGGATGCGGCCGCAAAAGTCACTGGCCTGCCGCCGGAGAAGATCGTCGTGCACAACCATCTGCTCGGCGGCGGCTTCGGCAGGCGGCTCGAGATCGATATGGTGACGCAGGCCGCCAAGGTGGCGCGGCAGTTGAGCGTGCCGGTCAAGGTGGTGTGGACGCGCGAAGAAGACATCCAGCAGGACATGTACCGGCCGTATTACTACGACCGCATTTCGGCCGGCCTCGATGCAAACAACAAGCCGGTCGCGTGGCAGCACCGCATCGTCGGCTCGTCGATCCTGTCGCGCTTTGCGCCGCCGGCCGTCAAGAACGGTGTCGATCCGGATGCGGTGGAAGTGGCCGCCGACCTGCCGTACGACTTGCCGAACCAGCTGATCGATTACGTGCGCCAGGAGCCGCGCGACGTGCCCACCGCGTTC
>DATLOW010000434.1:0-6139 GCA_035536055.1 Paraburkholderia sp.
GGCGCGCAGATGGCCGGTGCAGTCACGTACAGCGACTATCCGCCTGCGGCTCGCCAGTTGCCGCGCGTCGGCGACAACAAGGCGCTCGATCTCGAACGCATCGTCGCGTTGCGGCCGGATCTGATCGTGGTCTGGCGGCACGGCAATGCAGAGCGCCAGATCGAACGTCTGCGCGAGCTGCATGTGCCGCTGTTCTTCAGCGAACCGCATCGCCTCGACGATATCGCCGTCACGCTGATGAAGCTCGGCCAGCTGCTCGGCACCTCGGCGGTAGCCGACCGCGCAGCTGTCCAGTACCGCCACGACATCGCGCAACTACGCGCGCGCTACGCGGCACGCCCGCCGGTCGACGTGTTCTACCAGGTGTGGGATCAGCCGCTGATGACGCTGAACGGCACGCATATGATCAGCGACGTGATCGCGCTATGCGGCGGACGCAATGTGTTTGCGCGGCTCGAGCCGCTGGTGCCGACGGTATCGACCGAAGCGGTGCTCGCCGCGAATCCCGAGGCGATCGTGACCGCAGCGCCGGGCGCGACCGCGCCGGATACGCCGCTGCCGCAGCTCGACCGATGGCGCGCGTGGCCCGCGGTGACAGCCGTCGCCCGCAACAATCTGTTCACGATCGACGGCGATCTGATCAACCGCCCCGCGCCGCGCATCGTGCAAGGCGCCACGCAGCTGTGCGAAGACCTCGAGCTGGCGCGTGCGCGCAGACCGAAGCCGTCGCCGTCGCCGTAGCAGAAGCAGAAGAAGTAGAAGCCTGCGCCGCAATCCAACCCGCAACCGAAACCGCAACCCCACGCGCAACAGCAACCGAAGCCCTCACCCACGCGCAAAAGAAACCCGGCGGTCCCTAACGCGTCATCACACCCGCCACCGTCACGCATTCCAGCGCACGATCGCCCACTTCAGCGTCGTATCGTCGCGCCGCAAGCGCACCACGCCACCGAGGTCGAGCGCCCAATGCAGACAAGCTTCGACCGGCACACCCAGCGTCAGCGCCGCGATCACCCGTATCACGCCCGCATGCGTGACCACATACGCCGGGCTCAACTCGCGCGTCTGCACGAACACGTCGAACCACGCCTTCACGCGCGCAACGAACTGCGCGACGCTCTCGCCGCCATGTGCGCGCGCGCCCTCGAAATCCTCGGCCCATGCATCGAGCAGCGCGCGATCGATATCGTCCCAGCGCTGCAATTCCCACGAACCGAAATCCATTTCCTTCAGGCTGTCGTCGCTGCTCGACGTACAACCGAAATTGCCGGCCAGCGCCGCGGCCACGGTCGCGCAGCGCGTCAACGGGCTCGACAGCACGACCCGCGGCGCAGGCACCTGCAGCGTTGCGAGCCGCACCGCCAGCGCTTCGGCCGACACTTCCGGACCAGCGGCCAGCGGCACGTCACTGTGCCCGTAACAAACGCCCGCCTCCACAGTAACAGCCGGGTGACGAATCAGGACGACATCCATGCGACCCCCGTCAGGTAGACAGCCAGTTCGCCGATCTGCTGCGCCATACCGAGACAATCGCCGGTGTAGCCGCCAATGCGCCGCACGAAATAGCGGCCGAGCGCCACACGCAGCACGACCAGCACCCCTGCGCATAAGCAACCTTCACGCCAATCGGGCCAGAAAAGCCACGGCAAGCCGAACACCAGCGCGCACGCAAATGCGCCGCGCGTCATGCGCTGTGCAACGGGTTTGGCCTTGCCTTCGGTGCGCGCGTAGTCGAGCGTCATCAGCAAGCTGATCGCGCATGCGCGACTCGCGGCATGGGCCGCGATCATCAGCCACGCCGCGCGGGCCGGCGGCAATGCCGCCAGCGTCTGCCACTTCAGCGCGAGGGCGATCGCAAGCGCGATGGCGCCGAATGCGCCGATCCGCGAGTCTTGCATGATGCGTAACGCATCGTCGCGCGTATAGGCACCACCGAACGCATCCGCGCAATCGGCCAGACCGTCTTCGTGGAACGCGCCGGTGACCACGAGCGTCGCCGTCATCGACAGCAACACGGCAATACCGGCTGGAAAGAAATGCAATGCCGCGAGATATATCAGTGCGCCGATACTACCGACCAGCGCGCCGATCAGCGGAAAATAGCGCGCTGCGTGATGCAGATAGTCGGGCTGGTAGCCGACCCAGCGCGGCACCGGCACGCGCGTGAAATAGCCGAGCGCGGTGAAAAAGTAACGCAGTTCAACGAGCGGGTTCATGGCGAGGCGGCGCGCGTAGTGGATTCGGATTGCTTCGGGGGCGTAGGGCGTCGGATCGCCTCACACAGCAACACACAGCATCAGACAGCAGCACACGTCGTCACACCTGATCGCGATTCGCTACACCGGCCGCCTCGAAGCTCGCCATCTCGTTGAAGAACGCGACCGCCGCGCGCACCAGCGGCACCGCCAGCGCCGCGCCGGTGCCTTCGCCGAGGCGCAGATCGAGTGCGAGCAGCGGCTCGGCGCGCAGATGCTCGAGCATACGGCGATGGCCCGCTTCGTTCGACGCATGCGCGAACACGCAATACTCGCGCACCGCGGGCTCGAATGCCGCGGCCACCAGCAGCGCCGCAGTGGCGATGAAACCGTCGATCAGGATCGTCATGCGCTCATGCGCCGCGGCAACACACGCACCCGCGATCATCGCGATCTCGAAGCCGCCGAAGGTGGCGAGCACATCGAGCGGCGCGTCGACCGCTGCATGACGTGCGAGCGCGGCCGCGAGGATCTCGCGCTTGTGCGCGAGGCCCGCGTCGTCGAGACCGGTGCCGCGGCCGACGCACGCGTCGATCGGCACGCCGCACAGCCGGCTCATCAGGCACGCGGCCGCCGATGTATTCGCGATGCCCATTTCGCCAAAGCCGATCAGATTGGTGCCGAGCGCCGCGTGATGGCGCACGCGCGCGGCGCCGGCCTGCAGTGCGGCGAGCGCCTGGTCGCGGGTCATCGCGGGCTCGTGTGCGAAGTTGTGTGTGCCGCGGGCGATCGACAGGTCGATCAGTTGCTCGTGCGCTGGCAAGGGCGTCGCGACACCGGCGTTGACGACTTCGAGCGCGACGCCGGCCACGCCGCTGAACGCATTGATCGCCGCGCCGCCGGCGATGAAGTTCAACACCATCTGCGCGGTCACCGCCTGCGGATACGGGCTCACGCCTTCGGCCGCAATGCCGTGGTCCGCCGCGAACACGATCATCAACGGACGGTGCAGCGCCGGGCGCGTGGTGCGCTGGATCAGGCCGATCTGCAACGCGAGCGACTCGAGCCGGCCAAGGCTGCCGGGCGGCTTCGTTTTAGTGTCGATGAGGTGCTGCAGTTCGGCGCGCAGCGTCGTATCCAGCGGTTCGACTGTGGGCAGGGAAAGCGCGGAGGTCATAAAGAGATTCGTCAAGAAGAAGAGTTCGAGGAATTCGACGATGGGTCGCCGCGCCGATGCGGCGCGGCCGAGCCGAACTGCGGGGTCGCGCGCAGCGCGGGCACCAGCGCTTCGGCGTCGCCGTCGCGGATCAGCGTCAGCGGATAGCCAAATGCGCGGCTCGCCAGTTCGGGTGTCAGTACGTCGCGCACCGGCCCTGCGGTCGCGCCGCCCGCGCCATCGAGCAGCAGCGCGTGCGTCGCAAAGCGGCGCGCGAGGTTCAGATCGTGGCATGAAAATAGCAGCGAGCGCTGCGGAGTGGGCTGTTGTGTGCGCTGTTGCGTGGGCTCTTGCGCGGCGTTCGGCGTGTGCTCTGCTTCGCGCGCCCACGCGGCCAGCGCTTCAAGGCAGCCGATCTGATGATGCAGATCGAGATGCGCGAGCGGCTCGTCGAGCAGCATCAGCGGCGCGTGCTGGCACAGCGTCGCGGCGATCGCCACGCGCTGCCGTTCGCCGCCCGACAGCGACAGCACGTCGCGCGCCACGTATTCGGCAAGACCGAACTGCGCAAGCGCGGCGTACGCCGCGGCGCGATCTTCCGCGCGCTCCCAGCCCCAGCCGGACAGATGCGGAAAGCGATTCAGCAGCACCACGTCGAGCACGCTGGCGCTAAACGCGTCATGTGCGCTTTGCGGCAGCAGCGCGCGGCGCTGCGCGAGACGCACCGGCGGCCAGTCGCTCAGGCGCACGCCGTCGAGTTCGACATGCCCTGCGTCGGGCCGCCGCAAACCGGCGAGCGTCGCGAGCAGCGTGGTCTTGCCGGCGCCGTTCGGGCCGGCAATACACCAGATCTCGCCCGCATGGAACGTGTGCGTAAAGTCGGCCAGCAGCGTACGTGCGCCGGCGCGCAGCGTGACGCGCTGCGCGGACAACGAGACCGCAACGGACAGGTGGTCGCTCATCAGCGCCGCCTGTGCAACAGCATCCACAGGAACACCGGCACGCCCGCCAGCGCGGTGATCACGCCGACCGGCAATTGCGCGGGCGCGATCGCGGTGCGCGCGACGAGGTCCGCACCCATCACCGCGGCGCCGCCGGCCAGCGCCGCGGCCGGCAGCAACATGCGCTGATCGTTGCCGAGCACGAGACGCAGCATATGCGGCACCACCAGACCGATAAAGCCGATCGTGCCGGCGGTCGTGACCGCCGCGGCCGTCGCCAGCGAAGCGACCAGATAGATGCGCAAGCGCAGCCGTGCGACCGGCACACCGAGCGCGCGTGCCGTCGCATCGCCGCGCAGCAGCACGTTCAGTTGCGGCGCGGCCGGCACGATCGCCAGCAACGCCAGCAGCAGCGCGGCCAGCGCGCTCCACGGCAGCGTGCCGCCGTTCAGGTCGCCGGTCAGCCAGAACAGCATGCCGCGCAGACGGCCTTCGGGCGCCACCGTCAACAGCAGCGTGATCACCGCGCCCCAGCCGGCAGCGATCACCGCGCCGGTCAACAGCAGCCGCGGCGATGCTTGCTGCGCTTCGCCGCGCCACAGTTCGCCGCGTGCGAGCCCGAGCACCAGCAGGATCGATGCGAACGCGCCGGCACAGGCGCTCGCATCGACCATCCACGTGGCGCAGCCCGCCATCATCGCGAACAGCGCGAAGGTGGCTGCGCCGCCGGATACGCCGAGCACATAGGGCTCCGCCAGCGGATTGCGCAACAACACCTGCAGTAACGCGCCGGCCAGCGCGAGCAGCGCGCCGCACGAGAAACCGGCCAGCGCGCGCGGCAGCCGCAACGTGCGCACGATTTCGCCGGCGAGGTCGCCGGACGCGCCATGCGTGTATGGCGTAGCCTGGCCGTCTTGCAGCGGCGCCAGCAGCGCGGCCAGCACGCGCGCCGGCGCAACCGGCACGCTGCCGAGCGCAAGCGATGCGACCAGCACGGCCAGTGCCAGCACCGCGAGCACCGCCCAGATCGCGGCCGCCCGCCGCGCGGTCATCGCCGATGGCCCGTTCGCCGCATGCCGCGCGCGGCTCGATGCGAGCCCGCTCACGGCGCAACCGGCTCACTGCTGCTGCCAGCCGAGCGTGACATACGCGCCGCGCCGTGGAGTGTTGTACGTGTAGGCAAGCTCATAGTCTTTATCGAATAGATTCTGGATCTGCGCGGCGACATACCATGCCTTGGTCATTTGATACCGCGCCGCCAGGTTCACCACGCCATAGCCCGCCAGCGCGGTGCCGCTGTCGTGGCGCGCGCCGCTCACGAGCCACTCGCCACCGACGCGCCAGCTGCCGATCGAGCGGTTCGCGCTGAACGACGCGAAGCGGCGCGCGCGCCGGTTCAGCTCGGTATGCGTGTCTTCGTCGAGCGGGTTCTGCAGCGTCAGCGCCGCGCGCACGTCGGTGTTGCCGGCCCGCCCCGCCCACGCCCCCTCGATGCCCTGCACCTTCGCGCGCCCGACGTTCTGCGCGACGAACACGCCCGGCGCGGCCTGCACATAGTCGATCAGATTCGAATAGCGCGTTTCGAATGCCGTGAGCCGCAACACGCCGAGCGCCGGCGCGGCGTATTGCAGCGCCGCTTCGAGCGAATGGCTCCGTTCAGGCTGAATTGCCGGATTGCCGCTGAACGGAAAGAACAGATCGTTGAAGCTCGGCGCGCGAAACGCATCGGACCAGCTTGCAGTCGCCTTCCAGTGCTCGCTGAAGTGATACCCGTAGCCGAGATAGTAACTGTTTGCCCCGCCGAAATCGGAGTACTGGTCGCGCCGCAGGTTGGCCTGCCACTGGCT
>DATLOW010000435.1:0-2410 GCA_035536055.1 Paraburkholderia sp.
CTGTGAAGATTGTTGAGATCGCCAGGTAGCCCGAATGGATCGTCGAAGCTGTCGTTGCCACTCGACTGGAAGAAACGCACGCCGACGTCCCAGCGATCGCTGAAGCGGTGGCGCAGCGAGGCCGTCACGCTCTGGTTCAGATAGCCGTTCGGGTTCGGATTGACCGGGGCGAGCGCGGGGTCGATCGACGAAAAGCCATCGTCCCTGGCGCGCGCGAGCTCGATGCTGAAGGTGGTGCGGCCGTCGCGATCGAGTGCGCCGTCGACGCCCACCGCCTGGCGCTGCGTGTGATAACTGCCGAACTCGGTCTCGAAGTGAAAGCGCGGCGGATGCTTGCCGCCGTCCTTCGTGAATACCTGCACGACGCCGCCGATCGCGCCCGAACCATAGAGCGCGGAGACGTTGCCGTTCACCACTTCGACGCGCTCGAGCTGGTCGAGCGGAATCTGTTCGAGCTGCGCGCTGCCCTGGCTCACCGAGTCGATCCGCACGCCGTCGATCAGCACCAGCGATTGTGCCGGCGACGCGCCGCGCAGGAACAGGCTCGCCGTCGAGCCCGGCCCGCCGTTGCGCACGATCTGCGCGCCGGGTGCGAGCGCGAGCAGGCCGGGCAGATCGCGGGCGGTGGTATCCGCGAGGTCCTGTGCGTCGAAGCGCACGGTTTGCGGCAGTGCGTCGGCGAGCGGTTGTGCGTCGCGCTGCGCGGTGACCACCAGCGGCGCGAGTGTGATGGGCGCAGGCGCGGCAGACTGCCCGGCATCCGTATCGTGCGGCACGCGCACGCTGTGGCCCGGCGGCGGCAAACTGGTTGTGTCCGCAGCGATCTGGGCCGCCGCGATCGATGGATCGGCGAGCACGGGCGCCGCAAACGGCAAGCTCGCGCATGCACAGAGCGCCGCGCGGGCGATCGGTGTGAGCATCGGAAAACGTTCCTGTGGACAGTGCGCGCGGCCTGTCCCTCGCAAGCCGATGCATGACAGCGCGCGACCCGCTGCGCGCCGTTGCTGCGCGCGCCGGAAAGCGCCCTCCTCTGTGGCCGGTATCCGGGCTGGCGACCGATCGGCCCGCCTTCCCACGCTTGCGCGCAGTGGCATGCGGCGCGTTCGACGAACGCGCACTGGGCCGACCTGCATCAGGATGCGGTCGCTTACCGTTGCGAGGACAGCGCAGGTTGGCTCGTCCTGGCGGACTGTGCTCCCTGCTTCCCGTTTAACCGCGGACGATACGAAAATCGCCCGCGGGCACCAAAGTGCCGCAAGTGTAGGAGCGCAGGTGACGAGCGTCAACCGAACGGCAAGCGGATGGCAATATCGAAATTAGTCTGTTCGATCGGCCCTACCGAATCTGCAAAAAACACGTATACGTGATGCGTTTTGCGCACGATACGCCGTGCGCGCTGGCGAAAGCGCACTGCTGTTACGTCTCGAAACGAGACAAATGCCCGAACGCGCAGCATTCCGCGCTAAAATGCGGGGTCTTTAGAGGACGCAGCTCATGCTCACCGAACTCGAAACCCTGTCAAAAAATATCGGCCGGTTGATTGAAATCAACCAGCGCCATCATGAAGCGCGTCATGCGCTCGAAGAGCAGCTCGCGCAGGCACGCGCCGAATGCGAGGCGACCCGCGCGGAACTCGAGCAAACGCGCGAAGAGCGCAATGCGTTGCAAGCGGAGCGCGATACGCTGTCGGCGAAGATCGACGACGCCCAGGTGCGCCTGAACGCAATCCTCGAAAAATTGCCGCGTGCGCGTGCCCATGCCGAGCCGGACAACCAGCTCGACCTGCTCGCTCCCGAAGCTCATGAGCAACACGATAGCGCGCATAGCGACGTGACCCGTCACGGAGAAAACGCATGACCACGAAGCAGATCGAAGTGTCGATCATCGGCCAGACCTATCGCCTCGCGTGCTCGCCGGAAACCGAAGCCGACCTGCTCGAAGCCGTGGCCCGCGTCGACGCCGAAATGACGAAGATCCGCACGAGCAGCAACGTGCGCGGTACCGATCGCATCGCGGTGATGGCAGCCTTGTCGCTGGCATCGGAACTGCTTCAGTTGCAAAGGAGCGTACGTCACGGAGAATCTTTTCCTGCCGAGGAAATCCGGCGTACAATGGCGCAAATGAATGAGCAGCTCGGTGCAGTGATCGGCCAATACAGCGCTCAGTAGTAGTGTCAAGTAGAATTCAAGCAGGCTTCATCTAGGCATCACCCAAGATTCAAGCAAGTTTCAAGCAGGCGTATTTGAACTGCGAGTTTGTTAAGGTTTTGAGCTTCCCTGCCTGGTTCGCCAAGGTCATATATTCCTTGAACCAATGCCATGTGCACGGTTGCGGAAATTTGTAGCACGGGCGTGCGCGTCACTCTGTCTGATGTACCCGAAGTGCTGCTAACTGCGACCAATTCTGAACC
>DATLOW010000436.1:0-5327 GCA_035536055.1 Paraburkholderia sp.
GGCAGGCCGGCAAGCGCTGCGAGCATCTGGCCGGTCTGGTTCGAGTCGTCGTCGATGGCCTGCTTGCCGAGAATCACCAGTTCGGGCTTTTCCTTGTCGACCAGCGCCTTCAGCAGCTTGGCGACCGCCAGCGGCTGCAGGTCTTCGGCCGACTCGATCAGGATCGCGCGGTCCGCGCCGATCGCCAGCGCCGTGCGCAGCGTTTCCTGGCACTGCGCGACACCCGCCGACACGGCAATCACCTCGGTCGCCACGCCCGCTTCCTTCAGACGCACCGCTTCTTCCACGGCGATTTCGTCGAACGGATTCATCGACATCTTCACGTTCGCGATATCTACGCCCGTGTTGTCCGACTTCACGCGGACCTTGACGTTGTAATCGACCACCCTTTTGACTGGCACCAGAATTTTCATGCACACGCTCCAAAGTTACGAATACGTCAACCTGACGGTCAATTATAACGACAGCCCTCTCGGCAGCCGCCCGCAGGTCGTGGGTGGAGAAATTTTCTCCCCAACGGCGTGACAACAATAGCGAACGATCGTGCTATTTAATCTCAAAAATGCCGCGAGCGCTAGCCCTGTTTTCCCGGGTCGCCAGTTCGAGCTGGCAGCGCGAGGTTATCCAACACCATGCGCCACGACAGCAGATTGAATTGCGGGAAGATCACGTCGATTTCGAGGCGCGCGTTGCGCAACTGCGCGGCGGACCTCGTCCGTCAGATCGCGGCCGCCGATCGCCACGTTGCCTTGAGCGGGCCGTGCCAGCGACAGCTTGATGTCGTGCAGCGCTTCGGTCCAGCCGCGCGGACCGGCAAAAAGCTGCGAAATAATGCGAAGTTCGATCATGAAAAAAACGGCGGACCGATGCCAGCGAGCGCTGCGCGCCCCGGCCATCGCCGCCGCTGCTGTTATCCAGATTCGAGGACGCCGATTTTACCGCAGCGCAAGTCATGCTCTTTAATAATCGTTTCCGATTTTTTCATAACCAGGGGAAATTAGAGGCGCGGGCCGAGCGTGGCTAAGCGGAACTGTCGTGGGCCTCGCATAAGATTGCGCAGCAGGCCCCCAAAAACGAACAACAGCCCTTTCGCGATGGCCGCCACCACATGCAACCCGATATTTCGCCCTTGCCGGCTTACCCGGCGCGGATCTCGCGCATCGCGTCCGGCGACGGCACCGAACTGCCGTTCTACCAGTGGCCTGCGATCGGCCCGACCCGCGCGACGATCGCACTGGTGCACGGCCTCGCCGAACATGCGGGCCGCTATGCGCCGCTCGCGCGGGCGCTGAACGAATGCGGCATCGGCCTGTGCGCGATCGATCTGCGCGGCCACGGCTTGGCAGCGGGCATACGCGCGTGGGTTGAACGCTTCGACGACTATCTGCTGGATGTGCAGGCCCTGCTCGCCGCGCTACCGCGCGACGGCGCGCCGGCTTTCCTGCTGGGCCACAGCATGGGCGGCACGGTGGCCGCGCTGTATGCGCTCGAACGGCTGCCGCAAAGCGGCGGCGCGCTCGCGGGCCTGATCCTGTCGAGTCCCGCGCTCGCGCCGGGCCGCGACGTGCCGCGCTGGATGACTGCGCTTAGCCAGTTGATCAGCCGGATCTGGCCGCGCTTTCCCGCGATGAAAATCGACGCCGCGCTACTGTCGCGCGATGCGGCCGTGGTGCAGGCCAACCGGCAGGATCCGCTGGTCCACCACGGGCCGGTACCCGCGCGCACCGGCGCGGAGATTCTGCTGGCGATGGCGCGTATCGCGCGCGGCCGCGCGGCACTGCGTGTGCCGTTGCTGGTGTTTCACGGCAGCGCCGATCAACTGACCGAACCCGACGGCAGCCGCACCTTTTACGCGCAGGCCGGCTCGCCGGACAAGACGCTGAAGCTGTTCGACGGCAGCTATCACGAGACGGTCAACGACCTCGATCGCGAGCGGGTGATCGGCGAACTGGTGGCGTGGGTGCTGACGCGCGCGGCTTGACGGGCGCGGCGCACGGCACGGCGGCGCGCCGTTGCAACTGTGTGCGGCTGCGGACGCTCAGCTTTGCCACGCGGGCGGCCGCTTGTCGATAAACGCCTGCACGCCTTCGAGCGCAGTGGCTTCCATCATGTTGCAGGCCATCGTCTGGCCGGCCAGTTGATAGGCCGCCTCGACACCCATCTCGAGTTGCCGGTAGAACAGCGCCTTGCCGGTCTGCACCGCCTCGCGCGGCTTCGCACAAATGCTCGACGCGAGCGCCGCCACCTCGGCATCGAGCCCGTCGAGCGGCGCCACGCGATTCACGAGCCCGCGCTGCTGGGCAGCCAGCGCGTCGATGAATTCACCGGTCACCAGCATCTCGAAGGCGGCCTTCTGCGGCACGCTGCGCGACAGCGGCACCGCCGGGGTCGAGCAGAACAGGCCGAGATTGACGCCCGAGGTCGCAAAGCGCGCGACATCGGCTGCTACCGCGAGGTCGCACATCGCCACCAGCTGGCATCCGGCGGCCGCCGCAACGCCATGCACGCGCGCGATCACCGGCTGCGGCATGCGGCGAATCGTCAGCATCAGCTTCGAGCAGCGCGCGAAGAGCGCCTGATAGTAGTCGCGCGACGGCGACGCGCGCATTTCCTTCAAATCGTGGCCGGCGCAGAACGCGCGGCCGGCGCCCGCCAGCACGACCACCCGCGCCTGCGACTTTTCGAGCGTCGCCAGTTGCGCCTGCAAGTCGCCGAGCAGCGCTTCCGATAGCGCATTGAACACGTCGGGACGGTTCAGTGTCAGCTGTACAGCGCCGGCGATGCCGTACGCGTCGTGCGTGACCTGCACGAGCCCGCCCGCGGCGGACGAAGAATGAGACTGAAGCGCTGCGCTCATGACGTCTCCTTCCGATGGTGCTTGATGAACGCGACAGGTGCAGCGCAGCACGCGCAGCGCGACAGCCGATGCAATTCTCAACGCGATACCCGGCGCCCTGCCGGGCTGCGCGTCAAAGCCCGGCCAGCGCCTTCAGATGCGCAACCACGCTGCGGCCCAACGCCGACAGGTTATACCCGCCCTCGAGACAGCTGACGATACGCCCTTGCGCATAACGATCCGCGATCTCGCGAATCTGTTCGGTGAGCCATGTGTAGTCGTCTTCGACGAGCCCCATATTGCCGAGATCGTCCTCACGGTGCGCATCGAAGCCGGCGGACACGAACAGCATCTGCGGCTTGAATTCGTGCAGACGCGGCAGCCACATCAGATCGACCGCCTCGCGCACCACTGCGCCTTTCGAGCGCGCGGAGATCGGCACGTTGACCATATTGGCCGCCTGATTCTCGGTGCCGCTATACGGATAGAACGGATGCTGGAAGATGCTGCACATCAGCACACGCTCGTCGCCGGCAAACGCGGCCTCGGTGCCGTTGCCGTGATGCACGTCGAAGTCGACGATCGCGACGCGCTCGAGCCCATGCACTTCCAGTGCATGACGCGCGGCGATCGCGACGTTGTTGAAGAAGCAGAAGCCCATCGCACGCGCGGGCTCCGCGTGATGGCCCGGCGGGCGCACGCTGCAGAACGCATTGTCGTAGCGGCCCGCCAGCACCGCATCGGTGGCCGCGACGGCTGCACCCGCGGCGCGCAGCGCGGCTTGCAGCGTGTAATGATTCATCGACGTGTCGGGGTCGATTGCCGCATAGCCGGACTCGGGCGCGCACTGGCGGACGTAGTCGATGTGCGCCTGCGTATGCACGCGCAACAGATCGGCCTCGTCGGCGAGCGGCGGCGACTCGCGTTCGATGAACTCCGCAATGCGGGCCGCGATCAGTTGATCCTCGATCGCCTGCAGCCGCGCAGGACACTCGGGATGCCATTCGCCCATCTCGTGCCGCAGACAGTCCGCGTGCGAATAAAAACCGGTTGCCATGAATGAATGTGCCTTGAGGGGCGGTGCCAGGTGCCACGCACGAAGCCGAAGGCCGGCTGCCGCATCTGCGCCAGCGTGTCGTGCGCGCGCGATATCCACCAACTTACCACAGCACACGCGAAAGCCGCGCCCTGCCCTATTCCCGCATCATTTTGCGACATGTTCGTCGGGTATACTGCCCCGGATCGCTTGTTGCGCCATCTTCTACCGACCTTTGCACATCGCGAACTCCGCTCATATGACCGTTACGCCTGCTCTGCCCGCACGACATCGGCTACGTGCAACCACGGTAGCCGCCGCACTGTCCATCGCATGGTGCATGTTCGCGGGAGCCGGCCCGGCGGCGGCACAAACCGGCGGCAAGCCGCCGGCGCCGCGCACGCTGGTCGCACAGGCCCAGCCGCAGCAGCCGGTCCAGCAAGGGCAAACCTTCGAAGAAGAAATCATCCCGCAGCGCTACGCGAACAACGCCGACGTCGACGCGTTCATCAACGACATGGTCGCGCGCTACGACTTCGACGCGGGCGCGCTGCACGATCTGTTCGCGCACGTCAGCTACTCGGCCACCGCGGTAAAGCTGGTCACACCCGCGCCGACGCCTGCCGTCAAGAACTGGCGCGCGTATCAGGCGCGCTTTCTCGACCAGGTGCGCATCAATGCCGGCGTGAAGTTCTGGCGCGCCAACCAGGCCACGCTACAGCGCGCGTACGAGCAATTCGGCGTACCGCCCGAAGTGGTGGTCGGCATTATCGGCGTGGAGACGTTGTACGGCCGCTATATGGGCAATTTCCGCGTGCTCGACGCGCTGACTACGCTGACCTTCGATTACCCCGATACGCCGAACCGCGCGGACCGCGAAGCAACGTTCCGCAAGAATCTCGCCGACTATCTGGTGTGGACGCGCGACTCGCAGATCGACGCGACCTCGGTGCTCGGCTCGTACACCGGCGCGATCGGTATTCCGCAGTTCCTGCCGAGCAGCATCGTGCAATACGCGGTCGATTACGACGGCGACGGCAAGATCGACCTGCGCACCAGCCAGGCCGATGCGATCGGCAGCGTCGCCAACTACCTGAAGCAGAACGGCTGGGAGAATGGCCGGCCGGTGGTGTGGAACATCGCATCGGATCCCGGCAGCCTGGGCATCGCACAGGCGGCGGCGAACGGCCAGCCGGAGCCGCACTGGTCGCTCGAGCAATTGCTGCGCGCGGGCATGCTGATGAACGAGCCTTCGCTGAACGTTACCGCTGAAGCCGGCACGCCGGTGACGGTGGTCGATCTGCCCTCGCCGGCACGGCCCACCGAGTATGTGCTCGGGCTGAAGAATTTTTACGTGCTGACGCGCTATAACCGCAGCTTCTTTTATGCGCTGGCGGTTTATCAGTTGGGGCAGCGTGTGAAGTCGCAGCTGGCCGCCAGCGATCTGAACGGCAA
>DATLOW010000437.1:0-3109 GCA_035536055.1 Paraburkholderia sp.
GCCAGCCGAGAGCGAAGCAAGCGGCTGGCATCAGGATAACGTCTAGATAACATTGGTGCCGACGGCGAGACTCGAACTCGCACAGCTTTCGCCACTACCCCCTCAAGATAGCGTGTCTACCAATTTCACCACGTCGGCACTGTCTGCAATCCGGGAAATCAACTTATAAAAGCCGCGAATCGCTTCAAGACTTGAATTGTAACTGGTTTAAACAGTTTGTTCAACGCACAAAAGCAGGCTAACCGAAAATTTTATTTCGGCACATCCTGGCCCGGTGCCGATGCCGCCGGAGCCGCTGCAGCAGCCGATGCAGGGGCGCCATTCGCCGATGCAGCGACGCTCGCCGAAGCACCCGATGCAGCCGGAGCAGGCGCAGCACCCGAGGCCACCACCGGCGCTGCCGGCATGTTGCCGAGCACGCCTGCGGAAGGCTTTGCGTGGTAAGCGCCGATATAAGTGAGTGCGAGTGTCGTAACGAAGAACACCGCGGCAAGCACCGCTGTCGTACGCGACAAAAAGTTGGCCGAACCGGTCGCGCCGAACAGGCTGCCCGATGCGCCGCTGCCGAAGGCCGCGCCCATATCGGCGCCCTTGCCATGCTGCAGCAGCACGAGCCCGATAATGCCAAGCGCCGACAGCAACTGGACGACGATGATCAACGTTTTCAAATACAGCATCACACTCACCTGAGTCTTTATTTAACGCGCAACGCGACACGCATTGCGCTCAATCCATCATGCCCGCGTTGCCGCGACAGCCGCCGCGCAGATTGCGAGGAAATCGTTCTGCTTCAACGACGCGCCGCCGATCAGGCCACCGTCGATGTCGTTCTGGCGAAACAGCTCTTCCGCGTTGTCCGGTTTCACACTGCCGCCATACAACAACGGTACGTCCGCCACCGCTTCCCCTTTCGCCGCGAGACGCGCACGCAGAAATGCATGCACCGCCTGCGCCTGTTCCGAGCTTGCGCTCTTGCCGGTGCCGATCGCCCAAACGGGCTCATAGGCCACGACGATACGCGCCGCATCTTGCACCGACAGCTTCGCCAGCACTTCATCCAGCTGTGCGCCCACTACTTCTTCAGTTGCACCGGCTTCGCGCTGCTCGAGCGTTTCGCCGACACAGACGATCGGCGTCAAACCGGCTTCGAGCGCGCGCTGCGTTTTGATCGCGACCAGCTCGGCGCTTTCGTGATGATACGCACGACGCTCCGAATGCCCGACGATCGCGAATTGCGCGCCGAAGTCCACCGCCATGGTTGCCGCCACTTCGCCGGTGAACGCGCCTTGCGGGTGCGCCGATACGTCCTGCACACCCCATGCGACACGCGAGCCGTTCAGCAGCGATTGCGCCTGCGGAAGATAAACGCACGGCACGCATACGCCGACCTTCACGTGTTCCGGCAAACCGCCGGCACCTTGCGAGACCGCCGTCAAAAGCACGCTGTTTTCGGCGAGCCGGCCATGCATCTTCCAGTTACCGACTACCAGCTTCGCTCGTTGCTTTGCCTGCTGTTCTGCCATCGTCTTGCCTTTTGCTCTCATGTCGTGAGTGGGGGCGAAGTCCGCTTCGTCGTCCGCCCTGCTATTGGCCGTGATTCCTCGAACCCTCGGCCGAAACCTACCCGCAGCACGCGCAAAACACGCGATTTTACTTTGAGCCGCGCAATCGGGTCAAACTCGACCGATCACGCCGTGACACTGCCGTCAAGCACGCCTACCAAGCGCGCCTATCAGGCAAGCGCCACCGTCAAGCGTTGCCACCCCAATTCAGCACGATCTTGCCGACGTGCGTGCTGCTTTCCATCAGCGCATGCGCCTGCGCCGCTTCCGCGGCCGGGAACACCTGATGGACCACCGGTTTGATGCTGCCGTCTTCGAGATGCGGCCACACGCGCTCCTTCAGCTGCGCGGCGATCTTCGCCTTGAACTCGACCGGCCGCGGACGCAGCGTCGAGCCGGTGATGGTCAGCCGGCGGCGCAGCACTTCGCTCATGTTCACTTCGGCTTTCGCGCCGCCGAGCAGCGCGATGATCACGATGCGGCCGCCATCGGCCAGCGCGCTCAATTCGCGCGAGATATAGCTGCCCGCGACCATATCGAGAATCACGTCGACACCGCGATCGTTGGTCAGCGACTTGACCACTTCGACGAAATCCTCGCTCTTGTAGTTGATTGCGCGTTCCGCGCCGAGCGCTTCGCAGGCGCGGCACTTGTCGTCGGAACCGGCGGTGGCGAACACGCGGAAACCGAGCGCATGCGCGATCTGGATCGCCGTCACGCCGATGCCGCTCGAGCCGCCCTGCACGAGAAAGGTTTCGTTCGCGCCGCCCTCGCCCTTGCCGAGCTGCGCGCGATCGAACACGTTGCTCCACACGGTGAAAAAGGTCTCCGGCAGCGATGCCGCTTCGATATCCGACAAGCCCCTCGGCACCGGCAGACATTGCGCGAGCGGCGCGACTGCATATTCCGCATAACCGCCGCCCGCGAGCAACGCGCACACGCGATCGCCGACCTTCAGGCCAAACGGATTGTGCTTCGCATCGATCGTACCGCCGACGATTTCACCGGCCACTTCGAGCCCTGGCAAATCCGACGCGCCCGGCGGCGGCGCATACGCGCCCTTGCGTTGAAACACGTCCGGACGATTCACGCCGGACGCTGCGACCTTGATCAGCACTTCACCCGCTTTCGGCTCCGGCATCGGCCGCTCGGCGAGCTTCAACACTTCCGGCGCCCCGAATTCGGTAATTTCGATCGCTTTCATTGCTGTCTCCAAGGGGGATTGCGTTGAAAACTGCGCGCTGAAAATCGCGGGTTCGCGCGGGTTCGCAATGCGATCCACCCTACATGAAAAACGGCCGGCGCGCATTTACGCTGCCGGCCGTCGATTCGCTACCGCGTTACTGCTGCGGCGTCGACTCAGGCTGGGTTGCCGCGCCGTCGTTCAACAGCGCCTTGGCCGACAGACGCACGCGACCCTTCTCGTCCGTCTGGATGACCTTGACCTTCACCTGCTGGCCTTCCTTCAGATAGTCGTTGATATCCTTGATACGCTCGTTCGCGATTTCGGAAATATGCAGCAGACCATCCTTGCCCGGCAGGATGTT
>DATLOW010000438.1:0-17933 GCA_035536055.1 Paraburkholderia sp.
TCGGTAACCTCGTGGTGGTGCGTGTTCGTGTTGGCGTAGCAGCGTTCAGCATTCGATGACGTTCACGGCCAGCCCGCCGCGCGACGTCTCCTTGTATTTCGTCTTCATGTCGGCGCCGGTTTCGCGCATCGTCTTGATCACACTGTCGAGCGATACGTAGTGCTGGCCGTCGCCCTTCAACGCCATCCGCGATGCGTTCAGCGCCTTGATCGCGCCCATCGCATTACGCTCGATGCAGGGGATCTGCACGAGGCCGCCGATCGGATCGCAGGTCATGCCCAGGTTGTGTTCCATGCCGATTTCGGCGGCATTCTCGACCTGCGCGGGGCTGCCGCCCATCACGGCCGCCAGCGCCGCGGCGGCCATCGAGCAGGCCACGCCGACCTCGCCCTGGCAGCCGACCTCGGCGCCGGATATCGACGCGGTCTCCTTGTAGACGATGCCGATCGCGGCGGCCGTCAGCAGAAAGCGCACGATGCCGTCTTCGTTCGAGCCGGGTACGAATTTGACGTAGTAGTGCAGCACCGCCGGGATCACACCGGCCGCGCCGTTGGTCGGCGCGGTGACGACCCGCCCGCCGGCGGCGTTTTCCTCGTTGACCGCCATCGCGTACAGGTTGACCCAGTCGAGCATCGATAGTGGATCGCGCAACGATTCCTCGGAGCGCTCGCGCAACTGGCCCCACAGTTCGGCGGCGCGGCGCTTCACGCGCATCGGGCCGGGCAGTTCGCCGCGCATCCGGCAGCCGCGCGCGACGCAGTCGGCCATCGTGCGCCAGATCGCGAGCAGGCCGGTGCGCACTTCGTCGGCGCTGCGCGTCGCGCATTCGTTGGCCAGGGCCACCTCGGCGATCGACAGGCCGGTTGTGCGGCACTGGCGCATCAGATCGTCGCCGGTGCGGAACGGATACGGCACCGGCGCATCGGCGCGCAGGCCGTTCACACGCTCGCCGTCGCGGTTCACGACAAAGCCGCCGCCGACCGAGTAATACTCTTTCTCGACCAGCAGTTGATCCTGCTCGTCGAAGGCCTGAAAACGCATGCCGTTCGGGTGCGTCATCGAGCCGGCGCCTTTCATCAGCCGGCGATAGAACAGCACGTGCTCCTTTTCCTCGAAGCGGACCGCCTGCCGGCCGAGCAGCACCAGCGTGCGGTCGGCGCGGATCCGCGCGAGCAGCGGCTCGATTTCGTCCGGGTCGAGCGTATCCGGCAGATGGCCGGCGAGGCCCAGCAGCACCGCCTTGTCGGTGCCATGGCCCTTGCCGGTCGCGCCGAGCGAGCCGTACAGCTCGACCCGCACGCGGCGCACGAAGCCGAGCAGGTTGGCGTCGTCGAGATGCGACGCGAAGCGGCACGCGGCGATCATCGGGCCCACCGTGTGCGAGCTCGACGGACCGATACCGATCTTGAACAGATCGAAAACGCTGACGTTCATTGACTCTGCCTTGTTGACTGTGCGTTGCCGGCGGCTCCGCTACGGGAAAACCCTGAAATCGCGCCGCAGCTGTGTGCGCCGCAATCCGGCGTGTGCGCAGTTCACCAAAGCCAGAATGCTGCAGATAGAATAAAAACGGCATCGCGATGGGACGGCGACGCCACCGCGGGCGCGCCGGGCCGCCGTGCTTCGTTTCCACGAAGATTAGTGGCGGAAAAGCGCAAGTCGCGGCGCGGCCGATCGGCGACGCTGACGGTATGCTGCGGCCCAGCGCCATATGGGCGCCGCGTGGGTGCCGCGTGGGTGCCACGTGGGCGCCGCAATCCGCCGGACCCGCCCCGCGTGCCGCCACCGCAGCCTGACAACCATGACCGATCCGCTTCCTCACACCTCCGTCGACGCCGTACCGAAAGCGCGCATCCGCTTCGGCATCGTGCTGCTGCCGAACTTCACGCTGACGGCGTTTTCCGGCTTCGTGGACATGCTGCGGCTGTCCGCCGACGAAGGCGATTACAGCAAACCCGTACGCTGCTCATGGAGCGTGATCGGCGAGACGCTGGCGCCGGTGCGCGCGAGCTGCGGCATTCAGGTCACGCCGTGGGAAACCTTCGACAGTTGTGGACCGTTCGATTACGTGGTGGTGGTCGGCGGATTGCTGCATTCGGGGCCGCAGGCGAGCGATGCGACGCTGCGCTTCATTCGCGAAGCGGCGCGCGGCGATGCGACGCTGGTCGGCATCTGCACCGGCGTGTTCGCGCTGATGCGCGCCGGCGTGCTGGACGGGCATCGCATCTGCGTCAGCTGGTTTCACTACTGGGATTTCATCGAGCGCTTTCCGTCGGCCGATCCGGCGGCACTGGTCGCGGACCGTTTGTTCGTGATCGACCGGCGGCGCATCAGCTGCTCGGGCGGGCGCGCGTCGATCGACGTGGCCGCGGCGATCCTGCTGCGCCACTTCGATCATGCGACCGTGCAGAAGGCGCTGCGCATCCTGCTGGTCGGCGAACTGCAGAAAGGCAGCGCGCCGCAACCGCAGCCGCCCGGACTCGAGCCGGCCGCGCATCCGAAGGTGCGGCGCGCGATCCTGCTGATCGAGCAGCACATCGGCCGCACGCTGCCGATCGAGGAACTCGCGCACAAGCTCGATCTTTCGCCGCGCCAGCTCGAGCGGCTGTTCAAGGCGGGCACCGGCAAGAGCCCGCAGGCGTTCGCCAAACAGGTGCGGCTGCGCACCGCCGCGTGGCTGCTGACCAGTTCGGACCGCACGGTGGCGGACATCGCGTCGAACTGCGGCTTTTCCGATGCGTCGCACCTCGGGCGCGAATTCCGCAAGCAGTTCGGCATGCCGCCGGTGACGTTCCGCGAACGCAACACCGGCACAGAAGCGGCCGATAGCGAGAGCGCCGCCGCGTTCAGCGAGACTTTTCCGGGGCGCGTCGACGTCTACTGACGGTCCGCTTAACCCGCGCAGTCTGCTCATTCTTCGCTAATTCAGCGTCGCTACGATGCACCTCGTCGGCAGTCCGGTTATTCCGCACCAAACGCCGAAAAAACATCAGGTCTAACGGAGGTCATCATGTCACCGGTCGAAATCATTCAAGGCACGCCGATCTGGGTCTGGGTGCTGCTGGTCTATCTGCTGTCGCGCGGCTTCAAGGCGCTCCATAGCGGCACCGCGCCGCTGTCGCGGCTCGCGATCATCCCGGTTGTGTTCGCGGGCTGGGGGATCCTGCATCTGCTGACGTATCCGCTCGCCGGATGGTCCGCCGCGCTTGCATGGATCGTCGCCGCGCTGGCCGGCGTGCTGGGCGGCGTGTTTATCGCAAGCCGCAGCCGCTTCATCGTCGATCCGGCCGCCAATACCGTGATGCTGCCGGGTTCGGTGGTGCCGCTCGTGCTGATCCTGATCACCTTCGCGACCAAGTTCTGGCTCGGCTTCGAACTGGCTACCGTGACGAATCTGTCGATGCTCGGGCTGTACACGGTGATCGACGCCGCCGTGTCGGGCATCGTCGCGGGCGTGTTCGGCGGACGCTTCCTCACTTACTGGCGTGCGATGAGCGCACGGCGCATCGTGCAAGGCTGCTCGCAAAGCGGTGCGTGAACCGCCGCGCGGCATCGCTTCAGTTGCGCGCGCAACGAACGGCTGGCCGGCTTGGACAGAAGCGCGCCAGCCGTATTTCGATTCAATCGGCCGCGCGATGATACTTTGCCACATAGCGCGCCTGCGCCACCACCTTGCCGTGCATCTGATACGCGACCAGCGCGGGGCTCGCGCCCTTCTGCACATCCAGGCGCCGCACGTCGAGCGCGAACACCGTCACGACGTACCGATGCAAGCTGCCCTGCGGCGGACACGGTCCGCCGTATTTCGATTCGCCGAAGTCGGTCAGCGTCTCGACCGCGCCCGCGGGCAAGCGCGCGGCATGGCCGGATGCCCCTTTGTCGAGCGACGTTTGCGACACCGGAATATTCACCACTGCCCAATGCGTCCAGCCGAGCCCGCCGGTCGGCGCATCCGGATCGTAGATCGTCACGACCAGGCTTTTCGCGTTCGGCGGAACATGACTCCATGAGATACGCGGCGACACGTTGCCACCATGGCAGCCGAAGCCGCCGTACACCTGCTGGTCGGCAAAGTGTCCGTGGTTCAGATCGTCGACCTTGACGGCGAATTGCCCCGCAAAAGCCGGCGCAGGAAGCATCGCGACAACCGCCAGCAAGCGGATCGCAATGGGCAGGCTATACGTCGTACGCATGGCTCGCTCCGTTGAAGAAGGAAAGTGGGAAGCCCCGGTCGGCACGATAGCCTTCAACGTTGCGCGGCAGAAGGCGGATTGGCGAAACACCGCGTTGTCTTCGCGGCAACGCGCGGGCCGCGCGTGAACGATGCGCGGCGGCCCGCGCATCGACGACCCCGCGCAGCGCAGCAGCGGCCGCCGTAGCCGCTGCGTGCCCGCCGCTACTGCGCGGGCCGTTGCCCCGTGACCGCCGGCGGTCTGCGCGAGAAGTTCAACTCGACACGCCGGTTCGGCGCAAGACACTCGATCAGCTGCTGACGATCGCGCTGGTCGCACTGCACGACCGGATCGCGCTTGCCGTGTCCGCGCGCATTCATCGGCACGTCTACACCGCCTTGCTGCAGATAGCGCTTCACCGTATCGGCGCGCCGGGTCGACAGCCGCTGGTTGTAGCTGTCGCTGCCGAGCCGGTCCGTATAGCCGTCGATGCCGATCGCGCTGACGTCGTCGACCTGCTTGAGATCGCCGACCAGTTTGTCGAGCCGGCTGCGCCCCTCCGGCAGCATGCCAGAGACGTCGCTGCGATCGAAGCCGAAGGTCGTGTCGCCGCGCAGCGTGAGTTTTTCCGGAATCTGCGGCGGCGGCGGGGGCGGCGGTTTGCACGCGTCGAGCGCCGCGCCGATCGCCGGCAGCCGCGCCGCGCTGCGGCTCACGCGCGCCGCGCTAGCGTCGAAGCCGCGTGTCCACGCTTCATGCCCTGCGTGCAGCAGCTCCACTTCCGCGCACGCGGTCTGCCGCTGCGCTTCCGTGCACATCGCAAAGGCCGGCGCTGTTTTCGCGGCCAGAATCTGCTGCCAGAGGTCGGGGCGCACCACGCTCGCGGTGCGCAGTTGCGGATTGTCCGCCGCGAGTCCGTTACCGGTTTCAAGCGAAGCGGTCAGCCGGTCCGCCTCGTGCAGCGCCTCTTCGACGAAGCCCCAGTGGTTCAGGTGCGAGCGCTCTTCGTCGGCCGCATCGAGCCAGCATTGCGCCTTGTAGCCGAAGTAGTTGTCCTTGCGCGCGCCCAGCGCGTCGAGCCGGCGCCGCACGTTCTCCGCCGTGCGGCGGTTGTCGGTGCCGCGATAGGTGTCGAGCCACGGCTGCGTCGCCGCGCCCGCAGCGGCATCCTGCGATGCGCCGAAGCCGGTTTGCAGCACCGTCGGGTTCTGCACCTGCAGCGCATCGCGTGTCGCGCTCGACGAGCAGCCGGCAAGCAGCGCCGCGCACGCGAGGGTGATCAATGAATACTTCATGTTCGTGTTCCATCAAGAATGGGCCGCGCGGCAACCTCCCGCGCGGCCCTGTCAACGAGGCCTCGGTCGCGGCATGCGCACTGCCATGCCGCGCGTGGCGGTTTAATTGCCGAACACGATGCCGACGCCGGCGCGCACGATGGTGCTGTTGCCGCCCGCGCTCGACACGCCGAGGTTGTAGTTGACCGTCCCCTTTTCGTTCCAGCGCGACACGCCCAGACCGAGCGCCGCGGTGCCGCGGTAGCCGGCCACGCCTGCATTCAGCGTGGTGCGGCCCGGCAGGTAGGGCGTGACGATGTTCAGCGCGGAAGCCGCTGCGATGCCGCGGCGGTTGTCGCGATCCATGTCGTGCAGGTTCTTCTGCAGACCGCTCACCGCGCTGTTCAACTGGTTGAGGTTGACCGCATCGGTCGGCGCGGTGCCGGCGGCGACGTTGGTGATCTGCCGCTCGGCGCCGGCCGAGCCCACCGACACCGTGTTGTCGCGATCGGCGACCGAGTTCGCGCCGAGCGCGACCGCGTTCTGCGCCGGCGCCGAGGCCTGCACGCCGAGCGCCACCGAGTTGTCGCCGGCCGTCACGGTACGCGCGCCGATCGCAATCGCCGCGGCGCCGGAGGCCACCGAGCCGTTGCCGATCGCGATCGCATCGCCGCTCGCGGTGCCAGTCGGCAGATCGTTCACGACCACCGGCGAAGGCGTCGGCAGGTGATTGATCTGGTTCGTCACGTACTGCTGCATCTGCCGCACGTTGACGGCGTCGTACTGATCGACGCCGTCGGCGACGTTCTTCAGCTGCGTCGGCGAGCTGCCGGCGTTGAAGGTCACGCTGGTCTTCGACGTATTGTCGTAGGCGACGAACGCGTTGGTCACGAGGCCGCTGCCCGGATCGACCGCGAGGCCGGCGGCTTTCAGCTGCCCGAGGTTCACGGCATCCGAGTCGGCCTTCGCGGCGGCGACGTTGGACAGCGTGACCGCTGCATTGCCGGCGTTCAGCGTGACGCGGTCGCGCGCGGTCGAGTCGTACACCACCGCGTTCGGATCGCCGCCCGATGCCAGCGCCGAATTCACCGCGGAAAACGCGTTACCCACGCTGTCGTAGCTGTTCTCGCCGATCTTGTAGGCGGGCTTGCCCAGCTTGCCGTCCGCATCGACTGCCGCGCCGCCGCCGAGCGCCGTGGCGATCGAATGGGCCGTGCCGTACAGCTGCGCGCCGTTGATCGCATCGCGGCTGGTCGCCGACACCGTGCCCGCGGCCAGATTGGTCAACGCCACCGGCACTGCCGCGCCAACCCCGCCGAGCGTCAGCATGTCGTGCGCCGACGTGTCGTACTTCACCGCGTCGACTGCGCCGCTACCGCCAAGCTCCGCCACCGCAGCCAGTGCGCTGCCGACGTCCGAATACGAATTGCCGCCGATCTGGTAGGCCGGCTTCTGCACCGCGCCGTTCGCATCGAGGCCAGCTTTGCCGCCGAGCGCGCCCAGCACGCCGTTTAGCTGCGTCACGTTGACCGCGTCGAAATTGCCGCTGCCGGCCGCGACGTTGACGATCTGCCGCTGCAGCGAGGCATTGCCGACCGAGATCGTATTCGCGCGGTCGGCCAGCGAGTTGCCGCCGAGCGCGATCGAATTCGCGGCACTCCATGCGGTGGTTGCGTTCGCACCGACTGCCAGCGAGTAAGCGCCGTTCGCGGTCGCCTTCATGCCGAGCGCGACCGTATGGTCGCCTTCGACCGCGGCCATATAGCCCACGGCGACGCTGGCGGTCGCATCGTAACCGGTCGACGCCATATTGCCGACCACCGTCGAACCGTTCGACAGCGCCGCGGCGCCCGCGCCGAATGCCGTCGACTCGGTGCGCAACGCGCCCGCGCCCGCGCCCACCGCCAGCGCGTTCTTGCCGGTAGCGGCCGCCATCGGGCCGACTGCCATCGCGTTTTCGTCGTTGGAGGTGTGCGTGCCGGTGGTGCCGGCCGTCACCTTCGTACTGACGGCGATGTAGTCGGTCACCGGCGTCGCGGCGGGCGCCGCGAGCAGCGCCATCGACCTGAGGCCGCCACCACCCGATTTCGACAGCTGGTTCTTCAGCGCGTCGAGCTGGCCTACCGTCGCGGCGTCGGTCGCAGTGACGCCGTCGGCCACGTGCGTGATGCGCCGCTGCTCGTTCGCGTTGCCGACCGATACGGTGTTCTGCTGGTCTGCCTCTGCGTTGTAGCCGATCGCCACCGAGTTGGCGAACAGCGACACCGCATGCGTGCCGAGCGCGATGCCGCCTTCTTCGCTGGCCTTCGCGCCGGCGCCCAGCGCGACCGAGCCAAAACCGGAGGTACGCGCGCCCGGCCCGAGCGCCAGCGACTGGTCGCCGTACGCATAGGTGGCGCTGCCGATCGCCACGCCGCCCTGACCGCTCGCCAGCGCTTCGGCGACGTTCGCATCGAACGGGTCCGAGCGCACGCTGATGAACTTCGTCGCGGACGAAACGTCGTGGTTGATCGTATCGACGGTATGGCCGACGGCCGCCAGCGCCGAGCCGACGTCGTTATAAGTCTTGTCGCTGATCGTATAGGTCGGCGCCTTGATCTTGCCGTCGCTGCCCGCCACTGCGCCACCGCCGAGCGCGGCCGCGGCGCTCGACGCGGTGTTGAACAGCTGCGCGCCGTTCACCGCGTCCCGGCTGCCCGCCGCGAGCTGGCCGGGCGCGACGTTCTTCAGCGCGACCGGCACCAGCGCGCCGCCCCCGCCGAGCGTCACGCTATCGTGCGCAGTATTGTCGTATTGCACGGCGTTCGCGAGACTTGCTGCGGTACCGGCTGCCACTGCCGATTTCAGCTGGCTGACGTTGACGGCATCCGTGCCCGCCGCGCCGGCTGCGACGTTGGTCAGGCGCCGCTCGCTGCCCACCGAGCCGAACGACACTTCGCCGACCGGCGTCGCGCCTGCCAGATCGAGCGCTCCGGGCTGATATGCGGATGCGCCGAGATTGGCGGTGGTGGTCGCATTCGCACCGAGCGCCACCGAGTTCGCAGCCGTCGCGCGCGCATTGCCGCCGATCGCGATGGCTTCGCTGCCGGTTGCCTGCGCGGCATCGAGTGTCGAGGCCGCGGTGAAGTATTTGATGCCGGCGCCGTTCGTGATGTTGTTCACCACGCTGGTCAGATTCGTTACGTCGCCGGACACGTTGGCAACGTCCTGGTTCGTCTTGTACAACTGCGCGCCGTTGACGGCGTCGCTGCTGGTAGCGCTGAGCGTACCGGCTGCCACGCGCGTGATGCGTGTGCCGTCGGTGCCTTTCAGCGTGACGGTCGCGCGGGTCGCGTCGTCATACGCGACGAACGCGCTGGTTACGTTGCCGCTGGTGTCGATGCTGGCGCCAAGGTCCTTCAGCTGTTTGACGTTGACTGCGTCGTTGTTCGCCTTGCCGTCGGCAACGTTGGCGAGCGTTACAGGCGTGGTGCTGCTCTTGCCGCCGAACGTCACACGTGTCTTTGCCGAATCGTCGTAGGCGACGAACGCGCTCGTGACGTTGCCGCTGATGTCGATGCCTGCGCCAAGGTCCTTCAGCTGTTTGACGTTCACTGCGTCGGTGTTGGCCTTGCCTTCAGCGACGTTGGCGAGCGTCACCGGCGTTGTGCTGCCCGTGCTGCCGAGCGTGACACGCGTTTTCGCCGAGTCGTCGTAAGCAACGAAAGCGCCCGTCACGTTGCCGCTGGTATCGAAGCTCGCGCCCAGGTCTTTCAACTGTTTCAGGTTCACCGCATCGGTATCGAGCGTGCCCGACGCCACGTTGACGATCTGCCGCTCCTTGCCCTTTGCGCCCACCGAAACCGTATCTGTACGCTCCGCGAGCGCACCGGCGCCAAGCGCTACCGCGCCCTTCGCCGTCGCGCTCGCCGCGCCGCCGATCGCCACCGACTCGTCGCCGCTCGCCGCCGAATCGAGCGCCGCCGATTTCGCGTGGAAATACTTGACGCCGCCACCGTCGACCGTGATGTTGTTCACCACATTGGTCAGGTTCGTCACGTCGCCCGCTACGTTGGCAACGTCCTGATTCGTCTTGTACAGCTGCGCGCCGTTGACTGCTTCCATGCTGCCCGCCGCCAGCGTACCGGCCGCGACGTTGGCGAGTTTCGTGCCGCCGCTGCCTTTGAGCGTCACGCGCTGCAGCGTCGAATCGTCGTAGGCGACGAAGGCGCTGGTTACGTTGCCGCTGGGGTCGAAGCTGGCGCCCAGGTCCTTCAGCTGCTTGACGTTTACCGCGTCGTTGTTCGCCTTGCCGTCGGCAACGTTGGCGAGTGTTACAGGCGTGGTGCTGCTCTTGCCGCCGAACGTCACACGTGTTTTTGCCGAGTCGTCGTAGGCGACGAACGCGCTCGTGACGTTGCCGCTGGTGTCGATGCCTGCGCCAAGGTCCTTCAGCTGCTTGACGTTCACCGCATCATTGTTCGCCTTGCCGTCTGCGACGTTGGCGAGCGTCACCGGCGTTGTGCTGCTTTTGCCACCGAACGTCACGCGAGTTTTCGTCGAATCATCATAGGCGACGAAGGCGCTTGTCACGTTACCGCTGGTGTCGATACCCGCGCCAAGGTCCTTCAGCTGTTTGACGTTCACCGCATCGCTATCGGCCCGGCCTTCGGCGAGATTGCCTAGCTTGACCGCCGCCCTCGCACCCGTGCCGCCGAGCGTGACCTTGTCGTGCGCAGTGGTGTCGTATTTGACCGCATCCACCGCGCCCGCCCCCGACAGCGCAGCGGCATTGATCGCCGAGCCGACGTCCGTGTAGGTCTGCCCGCCGACCGTGTAGCTCGGCCGCTTGACCGCGCCGTCCGCGCCGACGTCCGCACCGCCGCCGAGCGACGCGGTCACCCCCTTCAGCTGGTCGACGTTGACCGCATCGTTTTTCGACGTACCGGCCGCCACATTGACGATTTGCCGCTGCAGTGTGCTGTTGCCGACCGATACCGTATTGGCCCGATCGCCGACCGAATTCGCGCCGAGCGCGATCGCGCCGGCCGCGCTGGTCTTCGCGCCATTTCCGAGCGCGACGGAGTTGTCGGCGCCGCGCGCGGTGCTCGCCCGCATCCCCAGCGACAACGAGCTGTCTGCATTCGCCACCGCATAGGTGCCGATCGTCACGGTATCGGCGCCCTCCGAGGCCGCCATATAGCCGACTGCCACGCCGTTCTGCGCGTCGTAGCCAGTGGTTGCGAACAGGCCGACCACCGTCGCGTTGATCGCGAGCCCCGCGGTGCCCGCGCCCACCGCCGTCGACCCGGTACGCAGCGCGCCCGAGCCTGCGCCGACCGCCAGTGCGTTGCCGCCGGTCGCAGCCGAGGTCGGGCCGATCGCCATCGCGTTGTTCGCATCCGACACGTGGGTCGCCGGACCCGGTGTCGTATTGACGCTGACCGCGATAAAGTCCGTCACCGGCGCAGCCGCCGCAGCGAGGTTGGCGCCGAGCAGCGCCGACGACTTCAGTACCGTGTTCTGGGCTGGCTTCGTCAGCAGCTGCTGCAACGTGTTCAGCTGGCCAACGGTCGCCGCATCGGTCGAATTCACGCCCGCCGCGAGGTTGGTGATGCGCTTTTCCGCGCCCGAGTGGCCGACCGAAACCGTGTTGGCTTCATAGGTCTGCGCGCCCGAACCGATCGCCACCGAATCGTCGAACTGCGCACGCGCGCCAGCGCCGAGCGCAAGGCTGCGGCTGCCGGCGGCAAACGAGCCGCCGCCGATCGCCGTGGTCTCGCTGCCGAGCGACAGCGCTTCCGCCGCGTTCGACACGACCTTCACGTATTTCGCCGTGTTCTGCACGTCGCGCGTCGCCACGCCGATCGCGTTCATCGCCGATGCAACGTCGTTGTACGTGGTGCCCGAAATCGTCAAGGCCGGCGCCGTCACGGTGCCGTCGCTATTGACCTTCGAGCCGCCGCCGAGCGCGCCTGCGATGCTGTTCGCCGTTGCGTACAGCTGGCTGCCGTTCACCGCGTCCTTGCTGTTCGCCGCCAGTTGGCCCGGCGCGATGTTGGTCAGCTTCACCGGCTGCACGGCACCCGCGCCGCCGAGCGTCACCGCCGTGTGCAGCGAACTGTCGTAGCGCACCGCGTCGTTCGGGTTGCCGCTGGCAAGCGCACTCTGCACCGCCGTGTTCATTTGCTTCAGATTCACTGCGTCAGTATCGACGGTGCCGGCGGCCAGGTTGGTCAGCTGCCGCTCGGCGCCCTCCTTGCCGACCGATACGGTATTGGCGCGCGTGGCGATCGACTCATAACCGAGCGCAACCGACTGAACCGCCTGCGCCTCCGCATGCCCGCCAAGCGCAGTGGACGACTCGGCCGCAGCGATCGAGCGCCCGCCCGCCGCCAGCGCATACGGGTTGTGCGCTTGCGATTCGCCGCCGAGCGCAACCGCGTGGTACAAGCCATCCGCTTGCGCGTTCATGCCCAACGCGACGTTGCCCGCGCCCTGTGCAAAAGCTGCCGCGCCGATCGCCACCGGTCCGCTGCCGGTGCTGGCCCGGTCCGACACGTAGATCACGCCGTTCGTGCTGGTGCTGTTCGCGCGCGCACCGCCGCCGATCGAGATCGCGTCGTTGCCGTTCACCCACGAATCCGCCAGCGTCGAATTGACGTGGAAATACTTGAGGTTGTTGCTTTCGTACGCCGTCGAGGCTCGCGCATCCTGCACGACCACTCCGGCACTGGCGACGCTGCTCGAACTGCTCGCGGCCCCCACGCTGCTGGCAAGCAACGGTGCAGCAGGGTTCGCGCTGCTGAGCCCGGTATCCGCCAGCGGCGCGGCGGCACCTGAATCGGCTGCGTGGGCGAAGCCGATCGAGCCGAACGTGGCGGCCGACGCCAGCGCGGCCGATGCAAGATTGCGTGCCCGGCGGCTCGACTTGCGACCGCTCGCGTTGACGTTTTCAGCCGCGGCGACATAGGTGCCCGCGGATGCATTCCAGACTGACTTATAAACCTTGTTCATTCCCTCTTGCCTTTCCACAAAATAAACCGGTGAATTTTTCGTGTGCGCTCGATGAATGGCGACAGACGGTTTCGACAAATCGATTCGCATCGGAACGGCTGATTCCGGTGCAAACCTTTTTGGCGTGAACAATCTAGCTTTCGCGCTTATATTGAAAAATCAGGAAAGGCTGGAGTTGCGTAGGATTTTGCTTAGCGGCGGCGATGAAACGGGCATTCATCGGTTCAGGCACGACCGCAGAGTCAATGCGCGCGCGGCGACCAGAGCGGCGAATGCAATCACCGCATCCGGCTCTGCGTCTGCGCGTTAAATACACTTTGGGAAATTCAAAGCGAACGACGGGAAATTTCCGATGATCATTCGTAAATGCGCCGCTTATACTTTCGCTGCTACGAACGGAAATTCCATAACCGGAAATTACCGGCATTTTTAAATACGGACAGCTTCGATGCAGCGACATAGCCTTCACTGATTCATTCACGCTGAATCAGTCAGCGCTGAATCAGTCAGCGTTGAATCGCTCGCCTTGAACGATTGCCTTTCGTCAAAGGCGCGCATCCGCTGCGGTCTCGCACTCCAGCGCGCGTGTCAGCACCGCATTCAGGCTTCGCACCACGCTGCTGAAGATCGGCAACAGCGCCCGTACGCTTTGCGCGTCGCGACGCCGCACCGCCCGTTCGATGCGCGCGGCCAGTTCGACCACGTCGCCGCAATTGAACAGCCCCAGCGAGCCGTTGAGGCGGTGCATCGCATCGCCGAGTTCGCTCCACGCCGCGCGATCGGCTGCAGTCTCGATGGCCGTCAGCATGGTGCGGTTCGAATCGAGCAGGATGCGCATGAATTCAGCGGCGATCCCCTTGTCGCCGCAGGCGAGCGCATCGACGCGCGCGCTCAGCAGACGCCGGTCGCTGACGACCAGCACGATGCCGCAGCGCCGGCCCGGCGCCGCCGCGGAGCGCGCGGCCTGCGGGTGCAGCGGATGGCGGCCGTCCACCCGCGACGGGCAGGCGAGCTCGTCGTATTGCCGGCCGCTGACGAGCGTCACGCGAACGTCGTGCGAGCCGGCCGACACGCCCGCGCGATGCAGGATCGTGGCGGCTTCGCGCGGCTCGCCGTCGACCAGCGCGAGCCAGATCGCTTCACGGTGCGCGCCGCCGCTGCTGGCCGGCCATGCACCCGCCCCGTCGGCGCAGCCGTTCGCACGGCGCATGGCCGGGCGCGCGGAGCCGGCCGAAACCGTCGACAGCTCATGCGCGCGGCCGCTGTGCTGGCCCTCGAGCCGCACCCTGATCACTGCTGGGTCGACGCGATACCGCAGCGTCGCGCGAAATCGACCAGGCCGACCAGCGACGCCACGCCCAGCTTGTGCATGATCCTCGCCTTGTGGCTGCTGACGGTTTTGTTGCTGATAAACAAGGCCTCGCCGATCGCTTTGTTCGACAGGCCCTTGGCGAGCATCTGCAGCACCACCAGTTCCTTGTCGGACAGCAGTTCCAGCTTGTCCTGCTCGCTGATCGCGCCGACCAGCGGCGCCATCACAGCCCCCGACGTGACCGGAAACACGCTGTATCCCGACAGGATCGCTTCGACGCCCCGCATGATCTCGCGGATGTCCTGCGCCTTGCTGACGAAGCCCTGCGCGCCGGCGCGCACCGCGCGCTGCACGAAGGTCGACGTATCGTGGCCCGACAAAATCAGTACGCGGATGTCCGGATGCGCGCGCCGCAGCCGCGGAATCACGTCGAGCCCGCTGATGCGCGGGATATCCAGATCGAGAATCGCCAGATCCGGCATGTACTGCCGCGTCATTTCCACCGCCTCCTGGCCGTTGTCGGCCTCGACGACATCGCCCATGCCGGGCAGTTGCGTCAGATGCGTCTTGATCACGAGGCGCAGTGCCGGGTGATCGTCCACGATCAGAACCGTAGGCATCATCTGTTCTCCAGAATTGTGTTGTTATGGATACACGCGACGCTTGAAGATCACGTGACATGCACGTACCGATGCCCACGCATACCGGCAACGCTTTCGCGGCACCGAATGCGCCACACCGATACTGTGTCAGATTGTTTCGATAACCGAAGCATCGACGGCCGACAGGGTTCCGCATGTTTAACATGCGGCTCCGGCAGCGCGGTCATGCAAGTTCATTGCCGCATGCCAACGCTGCATGCTGTGTGCACCCAGGCGGGACACAGCACACTTGTCAGCATTCGGGAATGCGGCTTTCATTGTTTCCTACGTCGAACGCGTCGGCTCTCACAAAGGCTTGAGCATAAACAGGTTCGCCTGTTGCCGAATCCAGGAAATTTCCGCGCAAATCGTCGGATTCGTCAGGACGTGGCAGAGGCCTTTGTCCTGTGCACCGCGCATAAGCAGGATTGCGCGCGCGGCATGGCCGCGGCAGCGGCGTGGCCGCGCTGCAAGTGGGTCCGGGTGGGGGTGTCGATCAGTCGCGCGTGGCGCACGCGCGACGGGCCTATCGGCTTGCGGATCGGCTTGCCGGTCGCGCGCGTCGGCAGGCGACAGACAAGCTGCGGCGCAACGGGCGTTGCGCCGCAGCGCGGGCGGCTATTGTCACTTCAGCCCGAAATCCACCCGCGTGGTCGGCCCTTTGTCTTCGATGCCTTTCGCATCCAGCTTCGGCGCGACGATAAAGACGCGGCTGCTGTCGATCTTGCCGTCGAAGTACTGCTGCACCGCCTGCGCGCGCCGCTGCGCGAGCGTGCGCAGGCTCGCTTCGTCGATCGGCGCATGTTCGGCAAGCGCGCTCTTCATGTCGTCGTCGGGCAGCGTCCTGGTCATGCCGATAAAGTTGCTCGGCTTCTTGAAGTCGGCGTCTTTATAGGCCTTGGTCAGGTACTTCTGGTACTCGTTCGGCGCGACGCTGATGTTCGACGTGTCGACGCTCTCGCCGTTGCCGACCACGTCCTTCAGCTTCTGCTGCTTGACCAGCCGGTCGACGTAGCGCGTACGCAGCGCCGGTTCGTCCACCGCCGGATCGACGCGGCCGATCAGGTCGATGCGCACCGACTGCTTGTCGGCGAGCGCCTGCGCGATCGTGTCGAGCTTTTTCTGCGCATCGTCGGAGAGCTTCGCGGAGCCCGGGTCGAACGCGACGTAGCCGAGCTCTTCGCCATGGCCGCCGCCGAACGCATGCGCCAGCAGCGAGAACGGCGCGGTCACCGCGCGTTGCAGCAGATTCAGCACCGCGCGCCAGATCAGGCCGCCGATGCTGAACTCCGGATTGTCCAGCGAACCGGACACCGGAATATCGACGTCGATTTCGCCGCGCGAATTCTTCAGCAGCGAAATCGCGAGGCGCACCGGCAGCCTGGTCGCCGTGTCGTTGTCGATGTGATCGCCGAAGGTCAGCTGGTCGATAAAGATGTGGTTGTTCGCGGACAGCTGGTTGTCGGCGAGCTGGTAGTGCAGATCGACGTTCAGCTTGCCCTTCGTGATCGGATAGCCGGCATATTTCGCCGAATACGGCGTGAGGTTGGTCAGCTCGATGTCGTGCGCGGTCGCGGTCAGATCGAGCGCGGGCTTCGCGATCAGCGGATTGACCGAGCCGCGAATCGTGATCGGGCCGTTCGCCGCGAGCTTCGCAGCGATATCGACCGGCGCAGAGGTTTTCGACTCGGTGCCGAACGCGCCGACCGTGCCGTGGATCGATACCAGGTTCGCCGTGTAGTTAGGCTTGATGAAGTTGTCGGTGTACGTGACGCGGCCGCCTTGCAGTACCAGTTGCCCGAAATGCAGCTTGACCGGCGCGCTCGGCGCGGCAGCCGCGCTGCTTTGCGGTGCGGACTTCGCAGCGGCGGTGCCGCGCGATGTCGATGCCGCTGCGGATGCCGCTGCGGTCTCGGGTGCGGCGCCTGGTGCCGCTTGTGCCGTCTGCGCAGCCGATGCCGCGCCCGGCGTGGTCGCCGCTGCCGCCGCAGACGCGTCGCCGGCCAGCTTCACTTCGGCGCTGCCCGGCGGGGTCAGCGGAATCGGCTCCTTGCCGCTGCTGTCGCGTGTCAGCGATTGTTGCTTCGCGCCACCTTTGCCGCTTGCCACCACGTCGCTCAGGTTCAGCTTGCCTTGCGCATCGAGCAGCACGCGGCCGTAGAAATCCGCAAACGTCACGCGCGCCGCGTCGACACTGGTGCCGTGCTCGTCGTAGTTCGCCTTCAGGTTCGACAACGCCAGCGAGCGCCAGCCGGCGAACGGATCGGAGGTCGCCTTGTCCAGCATGCGCACGTCGACCAGCGCCGCGTCGCCGCGATACGCTGCCTTCAGGCCGCCGCCCGCCTTGCCGTGCGCCTCTTCCTGCACGAGTTCGACTTCGCCCTTCGCATTGAGCAGCGCGCTCGCAATGGTCGCGTTCAGCTGGTTGCCGAAGTACGGCTCGAACGCCGCGGCGTCGAGCCGGTTTGCGTCGAGCTTCAGGCCGAGTTTGAGCGGCGTCGCGGTGATGTCGCCGCTCACACCGAGCGTGCCCTTGCGATTGACGGTGGCCTGCAGTTCAACCGGCAGCGGCCGGCTCAAATCGTCGCTGATCTGCTTGACCTGCAGTTGCAGCGGTGCGACCGTCAGCTTGACCGGGCGCGGCGTGGTGTTGTCGGTGAAGCTGGCCGAGCTTTCTTTCAGGTTCAACGCGCCGATCGTGTAATGCCAGGGCGGGCCTTCCTGCTGCGCCTTCTTTACCGCATGCACCGCGGTGCGCTCCTGCGCCTGCTGATGCGCGCCGGCCAGCGCAAGCAGATCGATGCTGCCGTCCTTCAGGCGCTGCGCATCGATCGCGAGACCGGTGGCGTCGACGCTTGCGATGTCGGCCTTGCGCGCATTCAGGTCGACGCTGTTCAGCGCGACATGGCCTTGCGCGAGCGCGATGGCCGGCTGCTGCGCGTCGCGCGCGGCGAGCTTCAGCGACTGCAGGTCCAGCGTGCTTGCGCCAATCTTCACGTCCGGCGGCGACTGGGCCCAGTTCGCACTGACGTTGGCCGACACGGACAGCGCGCCGTCGAGCACGCGCGCGGCCGTAACGGTATCCAGATACGGTTGCGCGGGCGGCAGGGCCAGCGACTTCACAGCGAGCTTCACGTCGGCGGTCTTTGCCGCCATGCCGAACGAGCCGGACGCATTCAGTACGCCGCCGGAGTTCTTCGCGCGCGCATCGAACGTGAAGTGCGCGGGCGTTTTCGCCAGCGAAGAAAAGTCGGCGAGCGACACCGCGAGATTGGTCAGGCCGGTGTCGACCGGGCGCGATACCGCGGCATCGGCGACGTTGACCGTGCCGTCGTTGAGCGTGAAGCGCTTGATCGCGAGGTCGAGCGGCGGCGTGGCCGGCGTGGCCGGTGCGTTGGCCGCCGGTTGCGAAGCCCCGGCAGCCGCACTGGCGGCGGAAGCGGCGCTTGGCGCGGACGCGATGGATGCGGATGCCGCGCCGGGCGCACTCGCAGTCGCAGTCGCACTCGCACTCGCACTCGCACTCGCACTCGCACTC
>DATLOW010000439.1:0-4837 GCA_035536055.1 Paraburkholderia sp.
ACGACAAAACGGATCTCGTCGAAACCGCGTTCGAGCAGATGCCGCGCGCCGAGCGCCGCAGCCGCCGCGTTGTCGAGTCCGACCCGATCGGCCACCACGCCGGCGACCGTGCGATCCACCAGCACCGCCGGCACGCCGCCGTCGCCGACTGGCCGCAAGGTCTCTTCGCGTACGCCGAGCGCATTGACGATCACCCCTTCGACGCGATACGTGGTCAACAGCTGCAGATAGCGCCGCTCCATCTCCACTTCGTTGTCCGCGTGACAGACGAGCGGCATATAACCGAGCGCCTGGCAGGCGGCCTCCACGCCCTGCAGCACGCCGACCGAATACGGATTGCCCAGATCCGCGACCAGCATGCCGATCAAGCGGTTGCGGCCGCGTTTGAGCCCGCGCGCCATCTGGTTCGGCTGATAGTCGAGCCGTTCGATGGCCGCCTTGATGCGCTCGCGCAAGTCCGGCGACAGCACGTTGGTCTCGCCGTTCAGATAGCGCGAAATGCTGGTCTTGCCGGTGCCCGCTTCGCGTGCGACGTCGCTGATGGTCGCGCGCCGCGGCGGCTTGGCGGCATTGATCGGACCGGCCAGCGCGGCCGACCGCCGATACGGAGTCGTGATGCTCATCGCGCCAGCACCTCGCGATTGACGATATTTCGAGTCAGCGTGCCGTCGAGCGCGCCGAGCAGATTCTCGGCCGCGCAGCGCATCATCGCGTCGCGCGTTTCATGGGTGGCCGAGCCGATGTGCGGCAACGCCACCACGTTGTCGAGGCGCAGCAGCGGCGCATCGCCGGCAAGCGGCTCGGTCTCGAACACGTCAAGGCCGGCTGCGCGCAGCGTGCCGTCGCGCAGCGCTGCGATCAACGCCGCCTCGTCGACCACCGGTCCGCGCGCGGCGTTGATCAGGATCGCCCCAGGCTTCATCATCCGCAGTTCGCGCGCGCCGATCAGATGACGCGTTGCATCGGTCAGCGGCACCTGCAGGCAGACGAAATCGGCGCGTTCGAGCAGTTCATGCAGCTCGACGCGCCGCGCGCCGTATTGCTGCTCGGCCGCCGGGTTCGGCGAGCGGTTCGCATACAGCACCGGCATGTTGAAGCCGAGCGCCGCGCGTCGCGCAACTGCCGCACCGATACGTCCGAGCCCGACGATGCCAAGCGTCTTGCCATGCACGTCGATGCCGAACTGCTGCGGCCCGAGGCTCGTTTGCCAGTGCCCGGCCTTGACCCACCCGGCCAGTTCGACGACCCGCCGCGCGGTAGCGAGAATCAGCGCGAATACGGTGTCCGCAGTCGCTTCGGTCAGCACGTCCGGCGTGTGCGTCAACACGATGCCGCGCCGCGTGAGGTCTGCGACGTCGAAATTGTCGTAGCCCACCGAGATCGTCGACCAGGCCTTCAGGCGCGTCGCGCCTTCGAGCATCGCCGCTGTGATGCGCACGGTCGAGCCGATCGCGCCTTCGGCATCGGCCAGCGCGGCGACCAGCGCGTCAGGCTGCGCAGCGTTCACTTCGACGACTTGCGCACGTTCGCGCAACCACGCGAGTACGTCCGCCGGCAACGGCTTGTACGCGACGATCCTGCTCTTCATCAAATCACTTTCCCTGTAGATGCGTGGCCCACCTGCGCGCGCCGCGGCTGCGACCGCATCGCCAATGTGGCGCTCATAAACCCATAGGATGCCGCAGGCGAGCCGTTCGCATCATTAAGATGACCAACCGCCCGTGCGACGGGCGCGCCGATGGCGGGGCGTCGTCCAACGCCCGGGTCCGCCGCCGCCAGGCAACAAAACTGCACGTAAAACCGTATGCACCGTTACATCGGCAAAAATACGGCGTGCCGAGTCTCGGTGCGGCCGATGACCGGAAGCTTTCGACAAAATTCCGTACCGGTTTGGGCGCGGCGTATCGGCTGCACGGCGGGGTCCAAGGCCAGCTGCACGGCGCCGCTTTGATTGGGCCGCGGCACCGCCGGGCTCGAGCCGGCCTATCTGCCCAGGAAGAAGTAATGAAAGCGGCGGAACCGCGACGCGCGCCTCAGCAGCAACAGCCCGCTGACGCGCAGCTCACGCGCAGCGCCGACGCGGCATGCGCATTCGCGCTTGGGTTCAGGCCTCGCCGTCGGCCAGACAAAGCGCCAGAAACTGCCCGACCAGCCGCGACGGCGCGCTCGCATGCGGCACCAGCACTGAAAAACGCCGCGTCAGCGGCTGCGGCCCGAGCGAACAGCGGGCCAGCGCGTCGTCCTCGTGGCGCATCGACATCGCCGACACGAAACCGATGCCCATGCCCGCGCGCACCGCCTCCTTGACGCCTTCGACGCCGGCAATCTCCAGCACCACGCGCATCGGCACGCCGGCGGCGGCAAACGCGCGCTCGACCAGTTGCCGCACGCCCGAACCCTCCTCGCGCAGCACCAGCGGCTCGGCGCCCAACTGCGCGAGGCCGATGCCGCGCGCCGCAGCCGCTGCCAGCGGATGCGTGCGCGGCATGATCGCGACGATCTCGTCCTCGCGCCACGCGTGCACGGCGGTGTCCGGCGGCAGATCCGCGCCGACCGCGCCTTCGATCAGGCCGATGTCGAGCGAAGCCAGCCCGCTGACGATGTCCGTGGTATTGCCGCCCGCCGTGTGCAGCGTCACGTCCGGATAGCGGCGCTGGAAACTGGCGATCAGATACGGCAGCAGATAGCTGGCCGGTGTGGTGCTCGCACCGATGCGCAAGGTGCCCCGTTCCATGCCGCGCAGCGCGTCGCGATACGCATGTGCCTGACGCCACGTGTCGCGCAGCCGCGCCGCATAGCTCGCCAGCTGCTCGCCAGCCGGCGTCAGCCGCACGCCGCGGCCGTCCCGCTGGTACAGCGGTTCGCCGAATTCATCCTGCAACTGACGCAGCTGGCCGGACACCGCCGGCTGCGACAGATGCAGCGCCACCGACGCGCGGCTGATATTCCGGTGTTCGGCGACGGCCGCAAACGTTATAAGCTGATCGGGGGTCATGGCGCATGAAGTATCGGATCAGCCAATATATTACTTCAGAAATCACGATTTCTCATATCGATATATTCAATTTAGGATTAGGCATCCGTTGAGAATTCTTAAGCGAAGTCTCAAGCCACTGACGCAAAGCCTGATCAATCATGTCGACCCTTCCTCTTCAGTCGGTTCCCGCCGGCGCCTGCGCCACCCGCGGCCAGTTGAACGGCATCCTGTTCGTCGCGCTGTTCGCCGGCGCGGTCACCCGCATCGCGTCGCTGCCGGCAATCGCCGGCCTCGGCCTGAGTCCGCTGATCGTCGGCATCGTCGCCGGCGCGATCTACGGCAATGCGCTGCGCGACGGCATGCCCGACAGCTGGGCGGCCGGCGTCAACTTTTCCGCACGCAAGCTGCTGCGCATCGCGGTCGCGTTCTTCGGGCTGCGCGTGAGCCTGCAGGAAATCGCCCAGGTCGGCCTGCCGGGACTCGCCGAATCGCTGCTGATCGTAGTCAGCACGCTCGCCATCGGCACCTGGGCCGGCGTCAAACTGATGAAGCTCGATCGCGACACCGCGCTGCTGACCGCCGCCGGCAGCGCGATCTGCGGCGCTGCCGCGGTGCTCGCGTTCGAATCGACGCTGCAGTCGAAGCCGCACAAGAGCACGATGGCGGTCGGCAGCGTAGTGCTGTTCGGCACGCTGTCGATGTTCCTGTACCCGGTGCTGCAACACGCCGGCTGGCTGCATCTGGATACGCTCGGTGCGGGACTGTTCTTCGGCGGCACGATTCATGAAGTCGCGCAGGTGGTGGGCGCAGCCAGCAACGTGAGCCCGGAAGCGACGCATATCGCGACGATCGTCAAGATGACGCGCGTGATGCTGCTGGTGCCGGTGCTGCTCGCGGTCGGGATGTGGATCAACCGGCCGGTGCGCGGCGCGGCGACGCAAGCCGAAGGCGAGGCACGGCCGGGCAAGCCGCGCAAGCTCGCGGTGCCGTGGTTCGCGCTCGGCTTTCTGGCCTGCGTCGGTGTGAACTCGCTGCACGTGCTGCCGCACGCCGCCACCCATACGCTGAACGCGCTCGACACCTTCGCGCTGACGATGGCGATGACCGCACTCGGCATCGAAACGCGCATCGCGCAGATCCGCGAAGCCGGCCCGCGCGCGCTGACCACCGGATTGATCCTGTATGTGTGGCTGTTCTTCGGCGGGCTCGGTATCACGTGGGCAGTCGAGCGTCTGTTCGGCTGACGCGGCGCGGCGGCAAGGCGCGCGCGGCAACGCACCCGATCCGGCGCGCGCCCCGCCTGCCGAGCAGCTGCGTGCAGTTCAATGGCCCCGCCTTGTGCGGGGCCTTCGGCGTTCCGGACGGATCGAAGTTGAAGTTGGCGGTATCCAAAGCTTTTGCAGTGTCTTGCGGTGCACGCGGCAGGCCCGCAACGTGCGTGCAGCGTCGCGGCAAACCCGGTGTGCAGGTGCCGTTCCACGCGGTCGTATCGACGCGGCATCGCACGCTTCAGACACTTAACGAGGACCGACGATGACTTACGAGCTCTATTACTGGGACGGCCTGCAGGGCCGCGGCGAATTCGTGCGGCTGGCGCTGGAGGAAGCCGGCGCCGACTATGTCGAAGTGGCGCGCGGTAGCGAACGCGACGGTCTCGGCAGCGGCGCGATGATGGAAGTGCTCGGCAGCAAGGACGAGCCCTATCCGCCGTTCGCGCCACCGTTCCTGAAAGACGGCGACCTGCTGATCTCGCAGACCGCCAACATCCTGTTCTACCTGGGTCCGCGGCTCAACCTCGCGCCGAACGTCGAAAGCCTGCGCTATGTCGCCAACGGCCTGCAGCTGACCATCGCCGACATC
>DATLOW010000440.1:0-3633 GCA_035536055.1 Paraburkholderia sp.
GCGAGCACCGGCATCACGGCGATCAGCAGGTAGGCGGTGATCAGCCAGGTCCACACGAACATCGGCATCTTCATCAGCGTCATGCCGGGTGCGCGCAGGTTCAGGATCGTCACGACGATGTTGATACCGCCCATGATCGACGACGCGCCCATGATGTGGATCGCGAAAATCGCGAAGTCCATGCCCGGGCCCATCTGCGTGGACAGCGGCGCGTACAGCGTCCAGCCGGCGGCCGTCGCGCCGCCCGGCGCGAAGAACGAGCCGACCAGCAGCACCGCGGCGGCCGGCAGCAGCCAGAAGCTGAAGTTGTTCATCCGCGCGAAGGCCATGTCCGACGCGCCGATCTGCAGCGGGATCATCCAGTTTGCGAAGCCGACGAAGGCCGGCATGATCGCGCCGAACACCATGATCAGGCCGTGCATGGTGGTCAACTGGTTGAAGAACTCGGGACGCATGATCTGCAGGCCCGGTTCGAACAGCTCGGCGCGGATGCCCAACGCCATCACGCCCCCGGAGAGGAACATGATGAACGAGAACAGCAGATACAGCGTGCCGATGTCCTTGTGGTTGGTGGCGAAGAGCCAGCGGCGCCAGCCGTGCGGCGCCCCGTGCTCATGATCGCCGTGCACGTGATCGTGCCCTCCGGCTACATCGTGTCCGATGCTAGACATGACAATCTCCTAAAACAAATACTGCTCGGGCTGACCGTGGCACGGCAGACCGGAGGGCTGAATTCCAACACGACGGGCGCCCTGCGTAGGCGCGCCGCCCGTGATCATCGTTTGCCGCGTGTTCATTGCGCACCGGAGGCCGCAGGCGCAGCCGAGGCTGCCGCCGCGTCGCTCGCGCCGGCCGCCGGGCCGCTGGCTGCCGCTGCGTCGCTGGCACCTGCCGCCGCGCCGCCTGCTGCTGCCGCATCGCTCGCACCGCCTGCCGCTGCTGCGCCCGCCAGATGGTCGCCGCCTTCAGGCAGCTTGCCGTTGCGCGCGTCCGCCACCTGCTTCGGCTGCAGCACGTCGCCGGTGTGGTTGCCCCACGAATTGCGTTCGAACGTGATCACCGACGCGATTTCGACGTCGTTCAGCGTCGGCGCCCACGACGGCATCGCGCCCTTGCCCTTCAGCACGATGCTGACGTGCTGCGCGATCGGGCCATTGGCGATCTTGCTGCCGTCGAGCGCCGGAAACTGGCCCGCGCCCTTGCCGGTCGGCTGGTGGCACACCGCGCAGTTCGCCGCATAGACCTTCGCGCCGCGCTCGGTCAGCTCGGCGAGCGTATACGTCTTGTTCGGATCGTCGGCGCTGGCGGCCATTTTCTTCTTCTGGTCGTCGACCCACTTTGCGTAGTCGTCGTCGGACAGCACCTGCACGACCACCGGCATGAACGCGTGTTCCTTGCCGCACAGCTCGGTACAGAAGCCGCGGTACGTGCCGACCTTCTCGGCCTTGAACCACGTATCGCGCACGAAGCCCGGAATCGCATCCTGCTTGACGCCGAACGCGGGCACGTACCACGAGTGCACGACGTCGTTGGCGGTGGTGATGATGCGGATTTTCTTGTTGACCGGCACGACCAGCGGATTGTCGACTTCCTGCAGGTACGTATCGGTGATCGGCTGGCGGCCGTCGACTTCGGCGCGCGGCGTGCTCAGCGTGGACAGGAAGCTGATGCCCTCACCCGGACCCTTCACGTAGTCGTAGCCCCACTTCCACTGGTAGCCGGTGACCTTGACGGTCAGGTCGGCGTTGGACGTGTCTTTCATCGCGACCACCGTCTTGGTGGCGGGCAGCGCCATCAGCACGACGATGATGAACGGGACGATCGTCCAGATGATTTCGACGGTGGTGCTTTCGTGGAAATGGGCAGCCTTGTGGCCCTTCGACTTGCGGTGCGCGAAGATCGAATAGAACATCACGCCGAACACGCCGATGAAGATCACCGTGCAGAGGATCAGCATGAACGTGTGGAGGCTGTAGAGCTCCTCGGCGATCTTCGTCACTGGCGGCTGGAGATTGATCTCGTTGACGCGGGGGCCGCCCGGACTGTCGCCCACTGCAAGGGCAGCGCCGGCGAACAGCAGCCCGCTACACGCCAGCACGCCCATGAGGGCTCGCTTGATTGTTTTCATAGCTTCCTTACCCAAAATTTCCATTCAAACCCTCGACCCCGCTGGAAGGCTGTACCGCGTCCCCCTGGATGGCGCGGTTCAGTGTTCGTCCGATAGCTGCCTGCTCAACGCGTGATGCCTCGCGCGATACCTATCAACACTGTCTGAGCCACCTGCGCAGCTCGTTTGCGAATTCCGCCCGCCGGTACTGCGCGAGATGTTGCCCAATCAGGATCGTCTCGCCACGCGACACCAGCTTGATGCGATCGCGCGGCGTGGCGCCCGGTTCGACCCGCACCCAGCGCGGATTGAATTCGAACTGCGTGACCTGCTCCGCGCTGACCTGCTCGATCACGAGCCGATTCGGATAAAGCCTCACCCGTTCGTAATCGACTGCATGCCGCGCGTAAATCGCAAAAGCAACGCCGACTGCCAACAGCTCGACGCCGGTGAACGGCAGCACCAGCCATGCGCCGCTCAACACCAGCGAAAATGCGATAACCAGCGAAAACAGCGCGAGCGACAGATAAAACAGCACGAACTGCCGCGGCGACACCGAACAGTTGCGCTTCATCAACCAGTCTTTCATCACCGGTTCCGAATCCGCCAGCAGATCGGTTGCTGCCATCGCTGTCTCCCGCGAACTACCGGCGGCCGAACCACCAGCAGGTATCGGTTTCCACGGCCGGTTTCCACGGCGGAATGCCACGGCGGGTTGCCGCAGCCAGCTGCCATTGGCTGCAGCGATCCGTTTTTCAGCCGCCTCGCCGCGTTGCCGCCGCCATATTGCACTGTAGCGCGTCGCACTGTCGCCCCGATTGTGGGACCCCCGGGCGACAAACTGACGCATTATAGGCGCGTTCTATGGCATCCACAAGCAAGCGTCTATCGGCCCGCAAGCCATATGCGACAAGCCTCTGCGCCGTTTTGCCGCACCTTGCGGCGGTGTTTTTCGCCGCTGATCTCAGGCATAACCAATGCCCTCTTTACTGCTTTACCCCAACCGCTTTCAACGATTCTTCGGCGGCCCGCGCCCAATGTCTTCGATGCGCACGATGCTGTGGCCTTCCGCGTTGGTGCGCGGCACGGCTTTCCACGCATGGCCGTAAATCACCTCGAAAGTCAGCGGAATCGTGCCGTCCGCGTTGCGGCGCGCTTCGAGCGCAGCCAGCAATGCATCGTGCAGACGCCGCGCAGGCGGACTCGACGACGATACCCGCTCGAACGGGTAAGCGCCCCACCGGCGCACGTCCGCGAGCAGCGATTGCGGCGACTTGTAGGTGATCGTCAGCGTTTCCTGGTCCATCACCGGAATCTCGAAGCCGCTTTCCACCAGCATGTCGCCAAGATCGTGCATGTCGACGAAGTCGATCACATGCGCACGCGACGGCCCGCCATGTGCCGCTTCGACCTGCGCATATGCGCCGCGCAATTCTTTGAGGGTGTCGGGCCCGAGCGTGCTGAACATCAGCAGGCCGTTTACCTTCAGTACACGCTGCCACTCGGGGAATACCAGATCGGGACGC
>DATLOW010000441.1:0-7847 GCA_035536055.1 Paraburkholderia sp.
GCATTACTTCATGAACAGCGTGCTGATCACGCTGCCGTCGGTGGCGGTGTCGATCTTTCTCGCGTCGATGGCAGGCCATGCGCTGGCGAACTACCGCTTTCGCGGCAATCTCGTGGTGCTCGCGGTGTTCGTGGCCGGCAATTTCGTGCCGGTGCAGATCCTGATGATTCCGGTGCGGCAGCTGACGCTGGACTTCGGCCTGTACAACACCGTGTGGGGCTTGATCCTGTTCCATATCGCCTTCCAGACCGGTTTTTGCACGCTGTTCCTGCGCAACTTCATCCGGCAGCTGCCGTATGAGCTGATCGAAGCGGCACGCGTCGAAGGCGCGAGCGAATGGCAGATCTATGCGCGCATCGTGCTGCCGCTGGTGCGGCCCGCGCTCGCGGCGCTCGGCATTCTGGTGTTCACGTTTATCTGGAACGACTACTTCTGGGCGCTGTGCCTCACGCAAGGCGACGATGCCGCGCCGATCACGGTCGGCGTCGCGGCGTTGCGCGGCCAGTGGACGACTGCGTGGAATCTGGTGTCGGCGGGCTCGGTGCTGGCGGCACTGCCTTCCGTGCTGATGTTCTTCGCGATGCAGAAGCACTTCGTCGCGGGTCTGACTTTCGGCGCGACGAAGGGATAAACCAAGGGATAACCGCGACACCTCCCCACCCATCCATATCGAACAAGAACGGAAACCTCATGCTTCTTGGCGTCTGTTACTACCCCGAGCAATGGCCACAGCACAAATGGGAAAGCGATGCCCGCCGGATGGCCGAACTCGGCATTCGCCGCGTGCGGATCGCCGAATTTGCGTGGAGCCGCATGGAACCGGAACCGGGCCGCTATGAATGGGGCTGGCTCGACACGGTGATCGACGTGCTCGCCGCGCACGGACTCGAAGTCGTGCTCGGCACTCCGACCGCGACGCCGCCGCGCTGGCTGGTCGCACAGCATCCGGAGATTCTGCCGGTCGCTGCGAACGGCATGGTCTACAACTTCGGCTCGCGGCGCCACTACGACATTTCGAGCAGCGTGTATCGCGAACATTGCGCGCGCATCGTCGGGCAGATGGTGCGGCGCTACGGCAAGCATCCGGCGGTGGTCGCGTGGCAAACCGACAACGAGCTGGGCTGCCACGATACGGTGCCGACTTACACCGAAGCCGCACGCGTGCGTTTCACGCAATGGCTCGCGCACCGATACCGCGAAATCGGCGCGCTGAACGACACATGGGGCAATGTGTTCTGGAGCATGGAGTACCGCGCATTCGACGAGATCGGCCTGCCGAACCGCACACCGACCGACGCGAATCCGAGCCACTGGCTCGACTTCCGGCGCTTCATGTCGAGCGAAACCGCAAGCTTTCACGCGCTGCAGGGCGCGCTGATCCGCGAGCATGCGCCAGGGCGCGACCTGCTGCACAACTTTATGGGCTTCTTCACGAACTTCGATCACTACGAGTTCGCGAACAGCGGCCTCGACGTCGCCGCGTGGGACAGCTACCCGTTGCCGCGCACCGAAGTGCTGTGGTTCGACGACGCTGTCAAACATCGCTGGGCGAGAAGCGGCCACCCGGACATTCCGGCTTTCAATCATGATCTGTACCGCGGCGTCGGCAACGGCCGCATGTGCGTGATGGAGCAGCAGGTCGGGCCGGTCAACTGGGCGCCGTACAACCCGGTGCCACGCGCCGGCATGGTGCGGCTGTGGACGTGGGAGGCGTTCGCGCATGGCGCCGAACTGGTGTCGTACTTCCGCTGGCGCCAGGCGCCGTTTGCGCAGGAACAGATGCATTCGGGCATCAACGCACCCGACGATACGCTGACCGCCGGCGGCCGTGAAATCGCCCGCGTCGCGCGCGAGATCGCCGCGCTCGCTGGCGTTGCGCCGCTGCGTACCGCGCGTGCGCCGGTCGCGCTGCTGTTCGATTACGAAGCGGACTGGATCGTGCAGATCCAGCGCCACGGCGCTGACTTCGACTATCAGAAGCAGGTGTTCGAGTGGTACAGCTGCCTGCGCGCGATGGGGCTCGACGTCGACATGCTGTCGCCGCACGCGGACCTGTCCGGCTACCGGCTGGTGGTGGCGCCGTCGCTGCCGGTCGTGCCGGATACGCTGGTCGCGCAGATTCGCGACGGCGATGCACAGTGGCTGTTCGGCCCGCGCACCGGTTCGAAGACCGCGCACTTCGCAATTCCCGCGACGCTGCCGCCCGGCCCGCTGCAGGCGGTGCTGGACGTGCGCGTCGTGCAAAGCGAATCGCTACGGCCGACGCTGCGCCCGCGCGTCACGCTCGACGGCGAAGCGGGCGATGCGCACGGCTGGCGCGATCACGTCGAAGCGGGGCCGGGCGTCACGGTCGGCGCGATCTGCGACGACGGCGTGCCCGCACTCGTCGAAGCGGGCCGTGTACGCATGGCCACCACCTGCTTCGACCCGGCACTGCTGCGCAAGCTGCTGGAACGCTGCGCGCGCGCTGCCGGCCTCGCCATCGAGCGCCTGCCGGAAGGCGTGCGGCTGCGGCGTCTGGGCGCCGTGCATTTCGCATTCAACTACGGCGAGGTTGCATGGCGCGCGAGCGCACCGGACAATGCCCGTTTCGTGCTGGGCAACCGCGAAGTCGGCCCGGCCGACGTAGCGGCGTGGATCGAAGCATCCTGAGCCGTCGCGCCGGCCGCGCCAGGCATGCAGCGCGCATGGCGCGCGACGCGATACGCGAGTGCCCGCAGTGTGCGTATCGCGCGCTTTCCGAAGCGCGCGATAGGTTTTGACTCTGGGTATCGATGAACTCCCGACTCGCCGAACTCGCCCGTATCCCGCTGTTTCTTCCCCTCGCCGCCGCGACCCTGATGCTCGGTGTCGCGATGTCGTTCACCGCGCCGTATCTGTCGCTGTTCGGCGTCGAGCAGGCGGCCATGACGCCGCTGATGCTCGGCGTGTTCATGACGCTGATCGCCGCGAGCGGCGTCGCAGCGAGCGCGTGGGCCGGCAAATGGTCGGACCGGCACGGGCATCACCGGCCGCTGTTGCTGGCCGCCCTCGTGCTTGCCGCGCTCGGCTATCTGCTGTTGTGCTTCGTGCGCGACTTCCGGCTGCTGCTGGTGATCGGCGTGGCGTTTCTCGGCGCGGGCGGCTCGGCGCTTTCGCTGGTGTTTTCATTCGGCCGCGCGGTGCTGCCGGTGCACGATGAAGCGCAGCGCGCGTTTGCCACCGCGACGCTGCGTACGCTGCTGTCGGTCGCGTGGGTGTTCGGGCCGTCGCTCGGCGCGCTGGTGCTTGCGGTGGCGAGCTTTCACGGGCTGTTTCTGTTCGCGGCGGCCAGCTTCGCCGGCTGCGCGACGATCCTCTGGCGCATGCATGAAGCGCCCGGCGGCGCCTTGCACAGCGCGCCGGAACATGTTGCGGGCGACCCCGCGTCGTCGCTCGAAGTGACCACCCCCGAACCGGAAGTGCCGCTGCAGCCCGACTACACGCATGACACCGCGCCGCAGCGGCAGATCTGGCGCTCGGTGCTCGCGCTGACGCTGATCGGCCTCGCCGCCAACGCGACGATGATCGTGCTGCCGCTTTACATCGTGCATGGGCTGCATGGCGCGCGCATCGACGTGTCGATCATGCTCGGGCTCGGCGCCTTTCTCGAGATTCCGATGATGCTCGCGCTCGGCGCACGCGGCGCGCGCCTGAACAAGATGCGCTGGCTGGCTGCCTGTTGCATCGTGCACGTGATCTACTTCATCGCGATGGCCGCGGCCGGCTCGATCGACGTGCTGATTCCGATGCAGGGGCTCAATGCATTCGTGGTGGCGGTCACGTCGTGCCTCGGCATGACCTATGTGCAGGATCTGATGCCGCGCGCGCCAGGCGCCGCGACCGCGCTGTTCTTCAATGCGTCGCGGGTCGGCTCGATTCTGTCGGGCGTGTTGTCGGGGCTGCTGGTGGCCAGCGTCGGCTATCGCGGCACGTTTCTGATGTGCGGCTTGCTCGCCGCCGGCGCGTTCGTGCTGTTCGCCGATCCGCCATGGCGGCAGCTGCTGCAGCGCGTACGACGTGTAAGCGTACCGGGCGAGCCGCCACGCGGCGTGTAAAGGCGGTACGCTCGCCAACGCGTTGGCGGCGCGCATTGCACACACCGAACGCGACACGCGACACACGCCGCGCGACACGCAGCGTGCAGGTATCGCACGCCGATACCGACGATCGTTGCAGATTCAACGAATGCAGTGCAATTCTGCAAACATGCGCCGCACCGAGCGCCAAGAATAAGCCCTTTGGAAAACCGGTCGAGCGTCGCGCACACGCGCCGCTGTGCAGCCGACGCCACCGCGCAAGATCCCGAGGGAAAATTGGCATTCACCACGGTCACTCATAAGCTCGGCGACATGACCATCACGCGTGTCACCGAAACCCGTTTTACGCTGCCGCTGTCGTTCCTGTACCCGAGTTGGCGCTCGATCTGCGGCGCGGAGCTCGGCAGGCTGCTGTCGCCCGCTTCGCTCGACGTGCGCGGCGAAGAGGCGTTGCTCAGCGTGCACACGTGGGTCGTGCGCACCGGCGGCTACACGCTGCTGGTCGATACCGGCGTCGGCAACGGTAAGCATCGTCCGTTCAGCGCGCGCTTCGACCAGTTACAGACGTCGTTCATCGCCCGGCTCGCCGAAGCAGGCGTCGCGCCCGACAAGGTCGACTATGTGCTGCTCACGCATCTGCATGCCGATCATGTCGGCTGGAACACGCAGCAGGTGGACGGTGCGTGGGTGCCGACCTTTCCGCGCGCGCGCTATCTGTTTCCGCATGCCGAGCGCGAGTTCTTCGCGACGCGCGCCGGCATGAACCGCCGCATGGTCTATGAAGACAGCGTGCGGCCGGTGATCGATGCGCGCCAGGCAACGCTGGTGCCCGATTGCGGCGGCGAGTTTCTCGACGGCATCGAGTTTCATCCGACGCCGGGCCACAGCGTCGGCCATATGTCGATCTCGATGCGCTCGCAGGGTGAAGAGGCGCTGTTTTGCGGCGACGTGATGCACCATCCGCTGCAGGTGTATCGGCCCGCGTGGTGTTCGACCTATGCGCTCGACGAATGCCGCGCGCGCGAGTCGCGGCAGTGGCTGCTCACGCGTGCCGCGGAACGCGGCGCGCTGGTACTTTCCGCGCACTTTCCCGAAACCTCGGCGGGGCGGGTGACGCGCTGCGGCGACGGCTTTGCGTGGCGCTATAGCGCGTAGGGGCTGGCGCCGACCCACTGCTCGACGAAGGCGGTAAACGCGCGCGCCTTCGCGCTCGCCATACGGCCGGTCGGGAACACCGCCCACAGGTCCATCGGCGGCAGCGTCCAGTCGCGCAGCACCGCCTGCACGGCGCCGCTCCCGAGTTCCGGCGCGAACATCCACCCGGAGGCGACCGCCACGCCCATATCGGCCAGCACTGCGGCGCGCACCCCTTCGGCCGCCGTCACGCGCACCCGGCCGCCAACCACCACCGCGGTTTCCGCACCATCGCGGCGAAACGACCACGTGGTGCCACCGCCGCGCCGGTCGTAGACGATCGCCTGATGCGCAGCGAGATCCGCGGGCGTATGCGGCACGCCGGCGGCCGCGAAGTAGGCGGGCGTGCCGACGACGAGACGCCGGCTTTGCGCGATCTTGCGCGCCGTCATGTTCGAATCGTCGAGCACGCCCATGCGGAACGCGACGTCGATGCCCTCCTCCAGCAGATCGACGTTACGGTCGTCCAGCACCACGTCGACGTTCAGTTCCGGATGCTGTTCGAGAAAGCCTTTCAGGTGCGGCACGATCAACAGCCTCGCAAAGGTCACGGCGGCGCACACCCGCAACCGTCCGGCCAGCCCTGAGGCCGCGCCGCGCGCCGCCAGTTCCGCTTCGTCGGCCTCTTCGATCGCGCGCCTCGCGCGCTCGTAGAACTGTTGGCCCGCTTCGGTGGGCGTAAGGCCGCGCGTCGAGCGCAGCAGCAGCCGTACGCCGAGTCGCTCCTCCAGTTGCGCGATCGACTTCGATACGGCCGGTTGTCCGACCTTCAGGCGCCGCGCGCCGCCCGAGAACGAGCCGGCCTCGACCACGCTGACAAAGGTTTCCATTGCCGTCAAACGATCCATCGCTGTATTCCTCCCGTGCCGCGATGATAGCGCCCGGCATGCGGCACGGCCACGCATGACGGAATCGGCTGGCGCGCGGATCGTCAGGAACCCAAAGATACAGGTGTGCGAGTGCACAGCGCTTTGCATTACCGGCGATTACACGCCGCGCACGCATGCGCATGCCGTAATCCACGGCAGCACCGCCGCAAGCGCACCGCCATGCGAACTTCGGACTGACGTCACGCGCCAGCGCGCAGCGCCGGCAAAACTGTGCGTGCACAGGCACGCTTAACGCGCTCATCACTTCAATGACATGCGTATGACCGTCGGTTCCGTATCGGAAACATGCAGAGGTCCGCACGATCGCGCGGCCGCTGGTTCACGTACCCGTGTCGCGGCAGCCGGAATATTCAAGCACGCCAGGCGTTTTATCGGAGCAGCGTGCATTGAAGTCAGGCAACGACGCAACGCCTGACTTCCCGCGTTTTCGTTCTGTAGTAAAGGAGTTCAAGCAATGATTCTTTCGCCGAAAGACAAGGCCTTGCGGCCGCTCAGGAAACTTCCGACGCGTTTGCATCATCACGCGTATACGACCGACAACCACCAGCGCACCCGCCACTTCTACGAGAACGTGCTGGGCTTGCCGCTGGTCGCATACGACGTGGAGCGCGAACGGATCGGCGATGCGTGGCTCGACATCGGCTATGCGTTCTACGCGCTTGGCGACGGCAGCACGCTGGCGTTCTTCACCTTCGACGACCCTGCAAGGCAAGCCGCGTGGCGAGAAAAGGAGCAGTCGCAGTTCGTGCACATCTCGCTGCTCGTCGAAAGCGCGATCCAGCACGAGATCGAACAACGCCTGACGCGTGCCGGTCTCGAACCGCTGACGCTGCAGCATGGCTTTTGCACGTCGCTGTACATCAAGGACCCGAATGGTCTCACGCTCGAGTTCAGCGTGGATCACGAAGATACGTTCGGTATCGTCGAAGAGATGGCTGCTTCGGTACGCGAATGGATGCAAAGCGGCCGGCAGATGCACAAGGTGCCGCAGTTCAACGTCGTGGCGACGCGTCTTGCGTGAATGCATGCCGCGGCTCGCGCGCGCTCGTCAAGCAGTGGCGGATCGACGGGGGCGCCCCGATGGTGGACACCGATGGCATGTACCGGAGGGTCGATGCGCCCGCCGGTATATGCGTCGGCAAAAAATAAAACCCGTCGTGCGACGGGTTGCGAAGCGGGTAGCGACGCTCGACGCGCGCCCAGATATCTGCCGTTGCTGCGGGATTCAGCTCATCGACGCCAGCAGGGAATCGAGCGCGGCCTTGCCGAATAGCTGCCCGCTCCTGTTCTCCGCCAGCATGCGGCCGAGGTCGGACAACGACGCGTTGTCGCGCTTGCCGATCAGCGCATAGCCGACTTCGCCACGCCGCCACGTCAGCACGCTCATATCGTCGATGTCCTGCTGCGCGACCGCGAGGTCGGGCTTGCTGGCTTCCTTGATTACACACAGTGCGACCGGCGCGCCTTTGGCAGGCAGATAGACGATCTGCACCAGCGGCTTGCCATGAAAGCTCAGGCGTTGCACGCGCTTGAACTGCAGACCCGCCGCGCTCAGATCGGGCACGTGCACGTCGAGGCCGTCTTCACGGCGAATTTCGTCGACCGTATGCGCGGATTGCGCCATATCGGGCTGAATATCGGCAAGCGTTTCGTGCGCATACAACTGCTGATAGCCCGCTGCGGCCAGCACCCACGGCGACGTGCC
>DATLOW010000442.1:0-3526 GCA_035536055.1 Paraburkholderia sp.
TCGGTAAAAGCGAAGTTCATGCGCCGCTCCTCAAAGCCCGAGCATCATCTGCGCGATGATGTTCTTCTGGATTTCGTTCGAGCCGCCGTAGATCGACGTCTTGCGGATATTGAAGTAGTGCGCGGCGAGCGGCGCGGCCGCATCGTCGCCGGTGACGCTGTGCGCGTGCTCGCCTTCGAGGAACGGCACGTCGAACGGCGCCGCAAGCGGGCCTGCCGCTTCGAACATCAGTTCGGTCAGCGCCTGCTGGATTTCGGTGCCCTTGATCTTCAGCATCGACGCTTCCGGTCCCGGTCCACGCCCTTGCGCTTCGCTCGCGACCACGCGCAGCACGGTGACGTCGAGCGCCATCAGTTCGATTTCGAGGCTCGCGACTTTCGCGGCGAATACCGGGTCTTCGAGCAGCGGCTTGCCGTGCTTGCGCTGCGCGAGCGCGAACTGCTTCAGGAACGCGAGCTCGCGCTTCGACTGCGCGACGCGCGCGATGCCGCTACGCTCGTGTCCCAGCAGATACTTCGCATAGGTCCAGCCGCGATTCTCGTCGCCGACCCGATTCTCGACCGGCACCTGCACGTCCTCGAAGAACACTTCGTTCACTTCGTGGTCTTCGTCGAGCGTGATGATCGGCCGCACTGTGATGCCGGGCGTCTTCATGTCGATCAGCAGAAACGAGATGCCTTCCTGCTTCTTCGCTTCGCCGTCGGTACGCACGAGGCAGAACATCATGTCGGCGTGCTGGCCGAGCGTGGTCCAGGTCTTCTGACCGTTCACCACGTAATGATCGCCGACGCGTTCGGCACGTGTGCGCAGCGACGCGAGGTCCGACCCGGCGCCCGGTTCCGAATAGCCCTGGCACCACCAGTCGGTGCCATCCAGAATGCGCGGCAGGTAATGGCGCTTCTGCGCGTCGTTGCCGTACTTCATCAGCACCGGAGCCACCATCGATACGCCGAACGGCAGCACCATCGGCGCACCGGCGCGTGCGCACTCTTCGTCCCAGATATGGCGCTGCGTCGCGTTCCAGCCCGGGCCGCCGTATTCGGCGGGCCACGCAGGCGCAGACCAGCCGCGCGCGCCGATCAGCGCGTGCCAGCTCGCGTAATCTTCGCGATTCAGACGTTTGTGTTGAAGCACCTTGTCGCGCAGCGCCGGGGGCAGATTTGCCCCGAGCCACGCGCGGATGTCGGCGCGGAATGCGTCGTCGGCGGGTGTGTAGTTCAGATCCATGCGCAATCACTCCTCGCCGCGGCCGTGCTGCCGCCGTGACGAATCCGCCGCACGCTACACCACGCTTGCGGCGGTCAGCGCATCTTTATTGCAGCGGCTCTTTCAGCGCGGCAGGAATCGGCAACGGCATCACGTCGATGCCTTCCTCGACGAGGGCTTTCGCGTCTTCGGGTGTCGTGACACCGCGAATGTTGCGAGCGGGCGCTTCGTTGTAGTGAATGCGCCGCGCTTCCTCGGCGAAGCGGTCGCCCACGTTCTCGGTTTTCTCCAGCACCTCGCGCAGCGCGCGCATCGCACGCGCCTGCAGCGAATCGCCGTTGGCAGCGGCAGCGGCAGCGGCTGCCGCTGCGGCTGCGGCTGCGGCTGACGTGGCGGCCGGCGCCTGGCTCGCGCCGGACAGATTCAGCCGCGGCGCCGACGGCAGGCGACTCACTTCAGTCGCGTTGCAGATCGGACAGGCAACCAGTTGCTTCGACAATTGCGCTTCGAAGTCGTCGGCCGAAGCGAACCAGCCTTCGAACCGATGGCCGTGCGGGCACTGTAAATCGAGGACCTTCATGGAATCAGGGCTTGCGTAGGAGTTTAGCGCAAAACGGGCATTTATGAACGGTCGTTCGTTAATAATCGGCGGCGGCTGGCTGGCCGCCTCTTATGCGCTTTCGATGAAAAATTCAACCGTGTTGCGCAATGGTACACCGATCACGCGTCGCGCCCTACCGCCCAGCCGCCGCGGGAAGCGCCCACGCACCGGACAAAAACTTCTCGAGCCAGAACGTGCCGATGATCGTCTTCACGTCGCTGACCTTGCCGGTGCGCACCCACTCGGACAACTCCGCGACGTCGGCGGTGAACAGCTCGATAAACTCGCCTTCGTCGAGTCGCTGCTTGCCCGCGGTCAAGCCGCGCGCGAGGTAGATATCGATGAACTCAGTCGAGTACGAGATGATCGGGTGGATCCGCGTGAGGTAGATGTATTCGCTCGCGCTATAGCCGGTTTCCTCTTCGAGCTCGCGCTTGGCGCAAGTCAGCTCGTCTTCGTTCGGATCGAGCTTGCCGGCCGGATATTCGATCATCACCTTGCCGGTCGCATAGCGATATTGCCGCTCGAGCAGCACACGCTTGTCGTCCAGCAGCGGAATCACCATCACCGCGCCGGCATGCACCACGTATTCGCGCGTCGCGTGCTTGCCGTCCGGCAGCCGCACGGTGTCGCAGTTGACCTTCATGAAAGGTCCCTCGTACACGCGTTTGCTGTCGACCAGCGTTTCGGTGAGACCTTCGTGATGCTCGGCTTGCTGCTTCGGAATTCCAGCCATCTGGCGACCTCTGTGCAACGTTGAGGCGCCGCGGCCGGAACCGTCAGCGCCGTTTGACGAGATATTGAAACGTGAAGCCCGGGAAGGCGAACACGACGAACAGGCTAAAGGTGATCGCGTAGAACTGCCAGCCCTGTTCGAAGCGGTTGCCGGCGCGCGCTTCGAGCATGAAGCCGAACGCACCGACCACGAAATACAACACGATCATTTCAGCGATTCTGAGCCACGCGCTTTTCTTTGCGGCCTTCAACGGCACGACCGCAAACAGGCGCTGGTTCACGAACGGCAGGTTGGCGCCGACCAGCGCCAACAACACGATAAACCAACCGGCTGCCGACATCTAATTAAAGCGGCAAAGTATGCGAGATCGCCTGCAGGCAGATCGTCATCAGCGGGCCCGGCACAATGCCGAGCACCACCACGGCGATGCCGTTCAGCGTCAGGATCAGGCGGCTGCCCGAGTCGCCGGCGATCGCCGACGTGTCCTGCGGCTCGTCGAAGTACATCAGCTTGACGATACGCAGGTAGTAGAACGCGCCGAACAGCGACGTGATCACCGCCAGCACCGCGAGCCATGTGAGGCCGGCGTTCATCGTCGCTTCGAGCACGGCAAGCTTCGCGTAGAAGCCGACCGTCGGCGGAATGCCGGCGAGCGAGAACATCATCACCATCATCACGAATGCGTACACCGGGCTGCGCTGGTTCAGGCCCTTGAAGTCGTCGAGCGTTTCGGCTTCGAAATCCTTGCGGCCGAGCAGCATCACCACGCCGAACGAGCCGAGCGTCGTGATCAGGTAGACGATGCTGTAGAACATCGCCGAGCCGTACGCGCTCGCCGCCGAATTGGTCTTGCCGTCCACCACGCCGGCCAACAGACCGAGCAGCACGAAGCCCATGTTCGAGATCGCCGAGTACGCGAGCATCCGCTTCACGTTACGCTGCACGATACCGGTGATGTTGCCGACGATCAGCGACAGCGCCGC
>DATLOW010000443.1:0-5508 GCA_035536055.1 Paraburkholderia sp.
GGGCGATCCGCAGATGCAGCGCATGTTCGGCGAACTCAGTGCGGACGGCAGAAGCCTGCAGCGCGAAATCGTCGCGGCTCTCGCGCGCACGGCCGATCCGGCCGCGCCGGACGGCTCGCGTGCATGGGCTGCCGAGACCTACACGCGGCTCGGCATGGAGTCGGACCGGATCGACTCCGAGCTCGCGGCACTGCGCCAGCATGAAGACCACTCGCTGGAAGCGTCGCTCGCTGAAGCCACCCGCAACGCCCAACACGCGACGCTGCTGCTGATCATCACGATGCTGGCCGGCGGCGCGCTCTTGATCTACACGTTCGGCGCCCGCGAGAACAGTGCGCGCGAACGGATTCGTCTGGCGGGTGCACTGCGTCGCAACGACGAGCGCTTTCGCGGCCTGTTCGACGATCATGTCGAACTCGTAGTTCATCTTCGGCACGCCGGACTCGATCACTTCGGCATCGTGGCGGCGCACTTCATCGGCGATTTCGCGCCACGGCAAGTCGTCGTCGGTCTTGCCGACCACCTGCTCCGGATAGGCGAGGCCCGCGTCGCGCGCGAACGCCATGTTGCAGCCCAGATAGCGCGACTCGCGGTCTTTCCAGAAGATGCGTTGCGGGATGTTGTCCATCACCGTCTCGAGCATCTGGTTCGAGCGCTGCGCTTCCGCCTCGGCGTTGATCTGGTCGGTGACGTCGTCGGCCAGCACGAACAGCGCCGCGCGCCCCATAAAGGTCAGCGCGTGATACGAGATGTTCGCGCTGATCTGCGAGCCGTCGCGCCGCTTGTGATGCCAGATGCCCGCCATCGTGCGGCCGGTGCGTGGCGCCGCCTCGCTGCGCTGCAGGTGCGACTCGAGCCGCGGCACTTCGGATGACGGCCGGATCGCGCGAACCGTCATGCCGAGGAATTCGGTTTCCGTATAGCCGTACTGCTGCACGGCCGCCGTATTCACTGCCAGAAAGCGCAGCGTTTCGCGGTCGAAGATATACATCGGCACCGGGTGATCGTCGAACAGACCACGAAAGCGCTCGTCGTTGCGGCGCAGCGCGCCGGCCAGACGGATCCGTTCGCGTGCACTGTTTTCGCGGGCGCCGAACGTGTAGATCAGCAACGTGCCGCCGGCCAGCATCGTGACGATCAGCAACAGCGTGGCGTGCTGCGCGTTGCGCGTCGCGTTGGCCAGCGAAGTTTCCAGCGCGCGGTCTTCATGCTGCCGCAGCGCGGCGAGTTCGGACTCGATCCGGTCCGACTCCATGCCCAGCCGCGTGTAGGTCTCGGCGGCCCATGCACGCGAGCCGTCCGACGCGGCCGGATCGGCCGTACGGGCGAGTGCCGCAACGATTTCGCGTTGCAGGCTTCTGCCGTCCGCACTGAGTTCGCCGAATATGCGCAGCATTTGCGGATCGCCCGCCAATTGGCCATGCAGCGTGCTCTCGAGTCCGCTCAACGCGGTGTCGAGCGAGGCCGCCGCGCTCGCCGCAGCAACCTGCCCTGACGCTTCGAAGCGGCCAAGCAACGCGAGATGGCTATCGAGCAGCTCGCGATAGGCGTCGAGATTGTGGCGAATCGCGGTCGATTCCATCGTGCGTGCATCGAGCTCGCGCTGCGCGCGGATTTGCGTGTACGCGATAAACGCATTCGCGCCGACAGCCGCGGCGACGATGGCCAGATTGATCAGCAGGCGCTTCGATAGAAAAGAAGTCATGGATTCCGAACGTCGTTCGTCCTGCAGGGCGGGGCGCGTCGGCCAACCGGTTGTGCTCGTGCCGGTTTGAAAAGCCGCGACGATGCGGCACTTTTACGCGCCACCCATGGATAACGGCAGTATTCGGAACGGGTTGAGGGTGAAACAGCAAAAAAACGCGGCGATTGAGCCGCGCGATCGACACCGGGTCAGTGCGCGAGCCCGAATTCCTTCATCGCGGGCACGAAATCGTGATTGGCTTCAGGCTTACGCGACAGCTTGGCGAGCACGTATCGCTTGAACGGATGCAGTTGCGCCCATTGCTCGGCGCTAGGCGCGACAAGCTGTGCAACGTTTGCCTGGTGCACGACGCCCTCCGGCACCGCAGCCGAGTCGCGCCATGCCGGCGATTCCTCTGGTGTGAACCAGTCCGGCTCGACGTTGGCGTGGGTGCGCAACATTTCGAACAGCGCATGATCGAAGTTCGGCTCGATCGCGGTGTCGTCTTCGACCGGGAAGCGCGCCAGCAGCGCGCGGTCTTCGTGCGGCAGCAGTTGCCATTGCGCGAGCGAAATACGCAGCCCGAAACGGTCCAGATTGAAGCGCACCGACATCGGGATAAAGGTCAGATTCTCCGAAGACACGACTTCGAAGTTGAACAGCAGGGGCGCTTCGTTGAGTCCCATGGCAGATTCCTCGCAGGTAGCCGGTGCTGGCTGGCGGCGGCGGACAGCGCGCCGCGCCGGCTTGAGGTATTTTAGAACCTTATTCGCATCACGCCAGTTACGAGGAGGCAGCGTTGAACCCACTGGACAGCACCGGGCAAGCCGGCACGGTCGAACAGCCGGTGCTGCGGCACCGCGGCGGCAAAACGGAAGCGGTAACCGACCATGTCGGCCAGGAGTGGCCGGTTGCGCTCGTCTTCAATGGTATTTCGCATGCAGTGATGATGTGCACGCCGCGCGATCTGGAAGCGTTCGCGGTCGGCTTCGCGATTTCGGAAGGCATCGTCGAGCGCAGCGCGGACATTCAGGACATCGAGGTCGAATTGCGCGAAGACGGCAAATTGCCGTATGCGGACGTGCAGTTGACCGTCGTGCAGCAGGCCTTCGTCGCGTTGAAGGACAAGCGCCGCGCGCTCGCCGGACGTACGGGTTGCGGCGTGTGCGGCATCGAGAGCATCGATCTGCTCGATCTGCAGCCCGAGCGCGTGCCCGATACCGGCTTCCTGCAGCGGCTCGCACCGGATGCGATCGCGCGCGCCGCGCGTGAATTGCCGGCGCATCAGTCGCTGACGCAGCTGACTGGCGGCCTGCACGCTGCCGCATGGTGCGACGCGAATGGTGCGATCCGCTATGCGTTCGAAGATGTCGGACGGCATAACGCGCTCGACAAGCTGATCGGCCAACTCGTGCTCGACCGCGCTGATACGACGGATGGCTTCGTGTTTATGTCGAGCCGGGCCAGCTACGAGCTGGTGCGCAAGGCGGCACGTGTCGGTGTGCCGATGCTCGCGACGATTTCGGCACCTTCGTCGCTGGCGATTGCGATTGCGCGCGAGGCCGGGGTGCGGCTGGTGAGTTTTTGCCGCGAGGGGAGCTACGTGGATTACGACACGGTGTAAGAGGCGGCGCTCCGACCCGATATCTATCTGTCGGAGCGAACCCGCCAGCCGTCCGCTTGCTTCGCCTTTACGAAAACGACCGAAAATCCGGCTTACGCTTGTCGAAAAAGGCCTTGAACGCCTCCTTCGCCTCCGGCGCGAGCAGCATCTTCGCGAAGTGCACGCCCTCGTCGCTCATCTGCGTCTGGATCTGATGCTGGCTGGCGCGCTTCATCAGCGACTTCGTCACTCGCAGCGACGATGCCGGCAACGCCGCCAGCTTGTGCGCCTGCTGCAGCGCGAACGCGTCCACTTCGGCAGCCGGCAGCACACGATTGACGAAACCCATGCGCACGGCTTCCTGCACGTCGAACGCTTCGCCGAGCAGCAGCTTCTCCGCCGCAGCCTGATAACCGGCCACCCGCGGCAGCAGCAGCGACGATGCCGCCTCCGGGCACAAGCCGAGCTGCGCGAACGGCAGCGAAAACTTCGCGGTATCGGCCGCATAAACCAGATCGCAATGCAACAGCATCGTCGTGCCGACGCCGACCGCCGCGCCCGCCACCGCTGCGACCAGCGGCTTTTCCGCCGTGCTGATCGCGCGCAGGAACTGGAACACCGGCGCCTCGTCGCCGAGCGGCGGCGCCTTCAGAAAGTCTTCGAGATCGTTGCCCGCGCTGAAGATGCCCGGGCTGCCGCGCAGCAGGATCGCGCGCACCGAAGCATCGTCTTGTGCGCCGACCAGCGCGTCGGCCAGCGTCTGATACATCGCCGACGTGATCGCGTTTTTCCTGTCGGGCCGGTTGAAAGCGAGCGTCAGCACATCGCCGGCGCGCTCGACCAGAATATCCATCGTCTCCTCCTGCGTCGTGTTTCGATGAAAAAACGGCTCGCAAGCGCCGTGGCCTGCGAGCCGCTGCGGTTCACACGCTGAGCGGCGTGTGCACCGTCACAGCCGTTCGATGATGCCCGCCGCACCCATGCCGGTGCCGACGCACATCGTCACCATGCCGTACTTCAGGTTGCGGCGCCGCAGCCCATGCACGACGGTCGCAGCACGAATCGCGCCGGTCGCGCCAAGCGGATGCCCAAGCGCAATCGCGCCGCCGAGCGGATTCAGCTTCGTCGTATCGAGGCCGAGATCCTGGACCACCGCCAACGCCTGCGCGGCGAACGCTTCGTTCAGTTCGATCCAGTCCATCGCGTCCTGCTTCAGGCCGGCCGCCTTCAACGCGGCCGGAATCGCTTCCTTCGGGCCAATGCCCATGATTTCCGGCGGCACGCCGCGCACCGCGAAGCTGACGAACCGCGCGAGCGGCGTCAGGTTGAACTGCTTCAGGATCTTTTCCGACACGACGATCAGCGCGCCCGCGCCGTCCGAGGTCTGCGAACTGTTGCCGGCCGTCACCGAACCCTTGTTCGCGAACACCGGGCGCAGCTTCATCAGGCCTTCCATCGACGTATCGGGCCGTGGGCCTTCGTCGAGGGCGACTTCGCGCGTCTTCACCTGCACGTCGCCGCTGGCGAGATCCGGATAGCGTTCGACAATCGTATACGGCGCGATCTCGTCCTTGAACTCGCCGGCCTGCTGCCCGGCGATCGCCTTGCGATGCGATTCGACCGAGAACTGGTCCTGCGCTTCGCGGCTGATCTTCCAGCGCTCGGCCACGCGCTCGGCGGTCAGGCCCATGCCGTACGCAATGCCGACGTCCTCGCCGCGATCGAAGATATGCGGCGACAGCGACGGCTTGTTGCCCATCATCGGCACCATCGACATCGACTCGCAGCCGCCGGCGATCATTGCATCCGCCTCGCCGACGCGAATCCGGTCAGCCGCCATCGCGAGCGCGGTCAGACCGGATGCGCAGAAGCGGTTCACCGTCACACCGCCCACCGTGTTCGGCAGACCCGACAGCAGCGCACCCATGCGCGCGACGTTCAGGCCCTGCTCGGCCTCCGGAATCGCACAGCCGACGATCGCATCTTCGATCACGCAGGTGTCGAGCCCCGGCACCTGCGCGACCGCGGAGCGGATCGCATGCACCAGCAGTTCGTCCGGCCGCGTGTTGCGGAACATGCCGCGCGGCGCCTTGCCGATCGGCGTGCGGGCGGCGGCGACGATATACGCGTCCTGCAATTGCTTGTTGCTCATGTCATATGCTCCTTTGATCGCGCCGCGTTAGTTGCGCACCGGCTTGCCGGTTTGCAGCATGCCCATGAT
>DATLOW010000444.1:0-14955 GCA_035536055.1 Paraburkholderia sp.
GCAGGAACACGTGATAAGCGGCGGAGTCGCCGTCCAGCGAACGCATGAAAAGCGTACGCAGCCGTTCCTCCACCGGGTTCGCGTAGGCGGTTTCGGTGCTTCGGGTCATCAAGGTGACTACTGCTTGCGCAGTGGCGTTTGTTACTTGAGTGCGACTCGCGGTCTACCCGAAAATTCCGGGGCTTGCCAACTAGTTCGCTGCGCAACGTGGTTCGGTTACAGCGGTGAGTGCTTTTTTATGCTGCGATCCGGCACCGTATCGGACCGCCATGCGTTGCGTTGCGATGCGTCGTGCTGCAGGTGTTCTGCAAGCTTGATCACCGATCCTCATTCTTCCGGTTCGTCAAGCGCCATTCTGAAGCCGACCACCGCCGGGTCTTCGGTAGTGTGAACGGTAAAACCACACGCTCTTGCGAGGCCGATCATGCCCGCGTTTTCGCGCAATGCCTCGCCCACCAGCCAATGCGTGCCGCGCGCCTTTGCATAGGCAACGATTCGTTGCATCAACAGACGCCCTAGCCCCTTGCCTTTCTGGTCCGAGCGAATTGCGACGGCAAACTCCGCGGTCTCGTTGTCGGGGTCCGCCATCGCGCGCACCACGCCAAGCGTATGTGGGCTACCGTCTTCGTTTTGCACGGTCGCGATCAGCGCCATCTCGCGGTCGTAATCGATTTGCGTCATGCGCGCGAGCTGCGAATGATCGAACGTGCCGACCGCGCCGAAAAAGCGGAGACGCAGATCGTCCGGCGTCATCGCTTCGACGAACTCGCGATGCGCAGCCTCGTCTTCGGGGCGGATCGGTCGCACGGTCAGCGGCATGCCATGCCAGTCGACCCGGTACTCGTAGCGGCGCGGATACGGAACGATCGCGAAACGGCTGCGCGTCGCCGATAAGCGAATATGCGGCTCGATCAGCACGACGCGGGTTTTCATCACGCGCAACGTGAGCTTCAGGCCAACGATCTCGCGAATGTCGCTGACCGCCTGTGAAACCGCCGTCAGCGCGGCCAGCACCGGCTCCGGATCGATGTGTCGCGCGTACGCGGAGTTCGACACGAGATCGCGCGACAGGATCGGATTGAGCGGCGGCAATCCATAGACACGCAGCGGCGGCGCGACGCCGTCTTCCGATGGCGCGGTAAAGCGGAACACCGGGCCGAAGTTGTCGTCGTCGCGCAGTTCGACGGTGAGATCGACGATCGCCGGCTCGGTCGCCGCTTGCTGCGGCGGTGCGACGAGCCCGAAGTGCGCAAGCAGGCGCGCCGCGGCGTCGCCGTCGAGTTCGGCGAGACCGGCCTTCAGCGCCGCGCATGCCTGCGCCTGAGCGGCATCGACAGCTTGCGGCACGCGCGCGGGCAAGCCTTCCGGCGTTTGCATCAGCAACTCGCGGCCGAGCCGATAGTCGGCCAGACGCGCAAACGCGCGCGCAAGGCGCTGCGGCGTCGAATGCACCGGGATGCCCTCTTCGTGCAGCGCGTCGCGCAGTGGCGTGTCGATGCCACCGAAGAAACACACGAGCAGCCCGCGGTATGCATACTTGCGATGCGCGATCAGCTCGCGCGCCACCTCTTCCACCGGTGCGCTGTGAGTCGATGCGTGTACAACGAAAGCGGTGCCCGAGTCGCGGTGTTCAGCCAGCACCTTCAGCGCAGCACCGAAATGTTCCGGGCGCGCGTCGCCGCCGAGCAGCAGCGGGTTGCCGACCACGGCGCGCGGCAACGCCGCGCCGATCTGTTCGGCGAGCGCATGCGCGCACGGCGCAAGCGTGTCGCCCGCGGCGCGGAATGCGTCGCTGGCGAGTGTCGCCACGCCGCGGTCGCTGGTGATCAGCGTGGCCGTCGACCCCGCCGCCACGCGGCCCACGCCGAGCGTTTCGATTTCGTCGAGCAGATCGTCGAGCGAATCGACGCGCACCATGCCGGCGCGGCGAAATGCGGCGGTATAGAGGGCGTCGTCGGGATCGCTGCGCCCTGAACGCAGCGCGAGCACCGGCTTGTTGCGCGCCGCCGCGCGGGCCGCCGACATGAATTTGCGGGCGGCGCGCACGCTATCCACTTCGAGCAGAATGGCGCGCGTGCGCGCGTCGCTGGCCAGATAGTCGAGTACGTCGCCTGCATCGATGTCGGCTTCGTCACCGAGCGCGACCGCGTGCGAGAAGCCAAGCCCGCGCGCATACGCCCAGCCAAGCACCGCATTGGTCAGCGCATTGGACTGCGACACCCATGCGACGCCGCCCGCTTTGACAGTGCAGGAAGGCGCGCCGAGATGCGCGTGCAGCGCCGGCGTCACGGCGCCGAGGCTGGCGGGCCCGAGAATGCGCAGCAGATGCGGGCGCGCGGCCGACAGCGCGTGCCGCAGATGCAGGCGATCTTCGTCGCTGCGCGCCTCGCCGACGATCACCGCCGCCCGCGTGCCGCGGCCGCCGAGCTTGTGAATCACCGCAGGCCACGTCGCGGGCGGCGTGCAGATCACGGCGACGCTCGGCGCTTCGGGCAGATCGCCCGCGTCGCCGACGGCGGCGTGGCCGTCGAGGATGTCGTATTTCGGATTGACCGCCCACGTCGGGCCGGCGAAACCGCCTTCGAGCAGGCGCCGCCAGACCATCGCGCCGATACTGCCGGCGCGCTGCGAGGCGCCGATTACCGCGACGGATTTGGGGCAGAACAGGGCGTCGAGATTGCGAACGGTCACGGGCGCTCCGGCTGGGTCGGGCGCGCAGCGGGGTGCTGCGGGCGTATTTCAGCAGGATAGGCGAAGACGTGAGCTTCAGTGACCGGAAAGAAGTCAGGCGGCAGCCCGGGCCATGCATGTCCTACTGATACGACATGGTAAAAGTCGCCACGCCTTTGACACCGCCCGGGCGCACCTGCGCCGCTGTCTGGACGTATCGGACAACCAGCGGGATAAGCACCGTCCCACTGTTTGAGGTTCCTGCAAACCATTGATTGGTGTTGCCCGCGGCAGCGGAATCGGAACCAAAACTTACCGGACCGGCCTCATTGAGAATTTGCAAGCCGACGCCTTGCGCCGTCGAATCAGGCTTTAGCGTTAACGTGTTTGAAGTGTTCGTCGGATTGGTGTTGTCGGTCAGCGTGACGAAAACACGAATTGCCGATGATGGACAGGTCAGATTGATCGCTGTCGTTCTGGCACCCGCCGTATCCCCTATCTGCCGGAATGCACTCGAACTCACGGTCGGCAAGTCGACCACAATAGAAGGCGTCGTCACATTGCAAGCAGAAGCAATTATGGCGCTCGAATTTGCAGCAAGAACAGCGGTGAATAGCATCGTTCCGCTATAGTTCACAAAAAATGCGGCGACCTGATTCTTAATTCCCGCACCACCGCTGGGATTGACCGATAGCGAGCCCGAAGAAACCGGGCCGGTCACCACAAGATTGACCGTCACGTAAAGTTGCGACTGGAAGGTTGGGCTCGTCCCGCCGCCTGGGGCAGCGGAACTGCTCCAACTTGAATCCATTGCGATGTCGCCGCTAAATCCTCCACCGGAGATAGAAGACGTATACCCCACTCCCGGAACCGAAGTCGTCCCCACCCGGTTTGCGACAACGGGCCCATCCCTGATTGCCCAATACATGGGTTCGGTGCCCGTGCAGCTTGCGAATTTGAATCCGGACGTAGCGCCCGGTACAGGAACCGTGACGCGCGAGATCACCGTTCCAACAGGGGCATTCGACGAAATACTGATGGCGGCAGGAAAACTGACCGAAACCGCACCGAGGTCGGCAGTACGCGAGCAGCCCGCTGTCGCGTGAAGAGCCGGGTATAGCAGTGACGCGCCGACGCAAATGACGACGATAGATGGAACTGATCGTCGCCGACCGGCACCACACGCCCCGGCAGGACCTTGCACAGATGGCCGCCTTCGGCCGCGAAGAGAGGAATCCCGCTGAATGACGCCTGCTAACGCTGCAACGTTTGACATCGTGCGCAAACATGCTTCGACAGCGGTGGCGCGGTTGTCGATTCCAACCCGCCAACTTGCCACGGCTACAAACAGCGCTTCCATGAACGGCCTCCGGCATCAGGCGGTGCGGAACGCCGCCCCCATCGTCATTCAACAGGATAGGTCGGCTGGCATCGCACCGGAAGTTGCCCGAGGCGTTCTGGACTGTATGGCAGGCTACATCAGGCAGACTTCGAAAACGGCGCGCCGGAGCGCTCGCGCAATTCGTTGAACACGATTTTCGGCCATGCCTTCTGCGCGACTTCGATCTCAGAGATATGCGAGGCCAGATAGGTCGGGGCGTTCGACGCGTCGTAGGCAATTCGCGCCGAATACGAATCCATAAAGCGGCGCAGCTCGCCGGCGTCGTCGCAAGTGACCCAGCGCGACATCTTGTAGCGGGCCGACATCATTCGCACGTCGACCTTGTACTCGGTCGACAGACGGTGCGATACCACTTCGAACTGCAGCTGGCCGACCGCGCCGAGAATCATCAGGCCGCCCACCACCGGCTTGAAGACCTGAATCGCGCCTTCTTCGCCGAGTTGCCGCAATGCTTCGCCGAGTTGCTTGGAGCGCATCGGGTCGACCACTTCGACAGTCTGGAAAATTTCCGGCGCGAAGAATGGCAGACCGACGAACTGCAGGTCTTCGCCTTCGGTCAGCGTATCGCCGAGGCTCAGCGTGCCGTGATTCGGGATGCCGATGATATCGCCCGCGTAGGCCTCGCTGACCGTCTCGCGACGCTGCGACAGGAACGTCACGACGTTGTTGGCGCGGAACATCTTGTTGGAGCGCGTCACCTTCAACGCCATACCGCGCTCGAAGCGTCCTGAACATACCCGAATGAACGCCACCCGGTCGCGGTGCGCGAGGTCCATATTCGCCTGCACCTTGAACACGACGCCGGTGAACTTCGGTTCGTCCGGCTGCACCGGGCGCTGCACGGTCATGCGCGCGGACGGCGGCGGCGCAAGATCGACAAGCGCGTCAAGAATTTCCTTCACGCCGAAGTTGTTGATCGCCGAACCGAACAGCACCGGCGACTGCTGGCCGGCGAGAAATTCGTCACGATCGAACGTAGGCGTAGCGCCGGTGATCAGCTCCACTTCCTCCTTCGCTTTGGTCCACGCGTAGCCGAAGCGGCGCTCGCCGGCTTCGTCGCCGATTGCCTGCAGCGTCTCGACGTCGCCGCCGAGCGTATCCTGGCCCGCGCGAAACACGCGCACCTGGTCGCGCTGAATGTCGTAGACGCCCTGGAAATCCTTGCCCATGCCGATCGGCCACGTGAACGGCACCGCGGCCACGCCGAGGTGCTGTTCGATTTCGTCGAGCAGATCGAGCGGCTCGCGCACTTCGCGGTCTAGCTTGTTGATGAACGTGACGATCGGCGTCTTGCGGCTGCGGCACACTTCGAGCAGCTTCAGCGTCTGCGCTTCGACGCCGTTCGCGCCGTCGATCACCATCACGGCGGCGTCGACTGCGGTCAGCACGCGGTAAGTGTCTTCGGAGAAGTCTTCGTGGCCCGGCGTATCGAGCAGGTTGATCACCGCATCGCCGTACTCGAACTGCATCACCGAGCTCGCCACCGAAATGCCGCGCTGCTTTTCGATCTCCATCCAGTCGGAGGTGGCGTAGCGGTTGCTCTTGCGGCCCTTCACGGTGCCGGCAATCTGGATCGCGCCCGAGAACAGCAGCAGTTTTTCCGTCAGCGTGGTTTTGCCCGCGTCAGGGTGGGAAATGACCGCGAAGGTGCGGCGGCGTTTGAGTTCGGAGAGTGACATGGGTAACGAAGACGATGTGACGTATGCTGCACGGCCGAGAGCCGTACCGCCGTCGCGTCGCGAAGAAGGGGCGGCGTTGAGCAAAATTTCGCTGAAAGCAGGATGATACACGCGCGACGGGCGCCACGCGGCCGTTTGCGGTCAACCCGCCTGTGTACGGCTACTCATAGCTCATTGTAAAGATTGCCGCTGCGCTCACGCTACCGGGGGAGACAGGCTCGGCGCCGAGCCTGTAATACTGTGCATAGAACTGGAACGAAACGTTTCCGCTGGTGCTTTCGGTCAAGCGCACGGGAGAGCCCAAAACGATCGGCGTCTGGCTCGGATCGAGCAGTTGTGCACCGATGCCCTTCGCCGTGCCGGTGTTGGCCAGCACCGAGGGCACACCGGACGCGCCCGAGCTTGCCGCGAATGTGATGGATACGTTTACGCCGGCCTGACAGTTCAATCCGATAGAAAACGACGTGCGGGCTGCTGTCGCCCCCGCGGCCGGAAACATTGCTGGGGTCACCGTCGCAAGCAACACGGTTTGATTGGCCGTGCCTGTCGTGACAGAACAGGTGACGCCGCGTATCGGTGTGCCGTCCGGGACCGACATCCGCATATTCCCGTTGTTCAGTGTGTAGCCGGTATTCAACACGCCGATCAGATAGTAAGCATCCTTGATCGCACCACTGGACACGGCACCTGTCTTTACCAGTTCGAACGTCCCGGACACGTTGAAACTTCCATCTGCACCTGTCATGCCGAGTTGCGAGTCGGTCGAGCACAGGTTGGTTCCGACCATGGGCTTCCCGGCAGCATCCCGCATCCGCATACCAACACCGGCGACATTGGTCGGATAAACACCCGTCATGCCCGGCACCGCGTTGATGTTCTGCGGACACGCGACAACCGGCTTTGAATAAAGCGAACTCAGCGAGCATTTGCCGACGATCGTAAATGCCTGAACGGTGCCCGGTATCGGGTCGCCAACGCCTAGCGACCCGGAGACGGCCACCGAGCCGTACGCGAACGTTGCAGGCAAGCCTTGTGTCGTTGGGCATTCAGCATACGCGTCGCTCGTTGCACCTAATGCGACTGCAAGGACACCAGCAGACAGCCTGCCGATCTTGTTTCCAGATACCGGCCAATTCTTCATCGTGCTTTCCTGATCTGCTGCAGCCGGCGTGGCGAGCGACGATTTCAATCACTCGTGCCGACACAATGCCCTTGCACCGACAAATACGGCGCATCCGCCTTCCCGCTCTGCTTCGGCAACGCATAGTCGATCGCACATTGCTGCGCCGGCTCGTCGCCCCACTTCACCGTCAACGTGCCCTGATCCGCGAGGCCACGCGCGAAGATGCGGCTATCCTGCGCGACCACGCCGACGTTGTGGCCGTTCTGGTCCACGACGTCCGCGCCGAACGGCAACGCGTCGCCCGAAATCCGCGGCGCCTGGATCAGCGCCGCGCGGCCCGTCACCGTCTTGTACTTGAGCATCACCACCGAACCGGCCCGCGGCACCGCATGCTCGGACGTCGATTCGAATTCGACGTCGGTCGACGTGCCCTTGGTATCCAGATCCACCGTGTTCATGCCATACGGCGTCAGCGACGGTACCACCGCGTAGCCGTTGCGACCGACCGTCACGCCCTGAGCGCTCGTCACATGAGCGCCTTCGGCGCCCTTCGCCTCGACGATGCCGAACGTATCGCCCACCGTCTGCGACAACGTCACACCACCCGGATGCGCGACGATCGATCCGCTGATGCCGGCCGACACCTGCGCCGAGTGTCCGCCCGCGCTCGCCGATGCCGTCACTTGCGCAACCGGCGCGCGATACGTGCCGCTCACGCCCGCGTTGCCGCTGCCCCCCGCACCCGCATTCTGCGCAACCGTTCCATACACGTTATACGACAGCTGATTGTCGTTGCCCAGCGTACCGCTGACGCTGGTTTGCAGATTCGCCGCATCGCCGTTCTTCGACAGACTGGTCGTCAACAGCGGCGCGTGCTGCTTGTGGCCGAGCGGAATCGTCGTGCTCAGCATCACTTCGTTCGACATGGTGCCGTCCGCATTGCGCGTGCGGCCCGCCGTGATGCTATACGTGCCGTACTTGTAGCTGTTCGAATAGCCCGCCTGAAAGTACGTGTCGCTGCCGCTGCGGTTCCAGTAGTGCTGCGTCGATACGGTCACGAATACACTGCCATGCCCTTTCAGATTCTGGTTGACGGTCAGCTGCATGCGGCCACGTTCGCGATCGATCGCGTTCACGTCGCCGCCGTGCAACGCTGCATCGCGCAACGTCGCGGCATCGGAAAAGCTCATGTAACCGGCGGTCGAATAGCGGTATGCAGCCACCGTGATGCTGGTGTCGGTCGGATCGATGAACTTGCTGTAGCCGATGCGCAGGCTCGCGCCGTGCATCGCATTCTGGCCCGGCACCTGCGTGTTGGCCGCGGTGATGTCGGCGGAGAACGCGCCGTACTTCGTATTCAATGCCGCGCCGAAGTCCGCTGCGAAATAGCCGTTCGAAGCGATCGCGCCACCATACAGGGTCACCAGATTGCTGACGCCGTGCTGCAGCGTGAACTGCGCGAAAACCGGCTTGGTTTGCAGCGCGTCGTCGCGCAACTGGCCGGCGGTCGCCGAGAAGCGCGTCGTGCCCGCCCGCAGCGATTGCGCGACCGATGCGTACGGCACGGTAAAGCTCTTCGTGCGGCCGTCCGCTTCGGTCACCGTCACATCGAGGTTACCGCCATAGCCCGTTGCATAAAGATCGTTGATTTCGAACGGTCCCGGCGACACCGTCGTTTCGTAGATCACCTGGCCATTCTGACGCACCGTCACGCGCGCGTTCGAATCGGCCGTACCACGCACCACCGGCGCATAACCGCGCAGCGACTCGGGCAGCATGCGGTCGTCGGTGGCGATCTGCGCGCCGCGAAACGACACGCTGTCGAATACGTCACCGGTCGTGTATGCGTCGCCCAGGGTGACTTGCGAACGAAGTTTGGCAACGTCGTGCTGCACGTAGGTCGCGACATTGTCGAAGCTGGTCGCTTGCCCGCTCCCGGCAGTCACCGACGATTGATGACGAAAATGCCATGCGCCCACATTTACGCCGGCGTTTACGCCGAGATACTCCTGCGTCGAATGAACGCCGGGCCCGTCGGTGCGGTATGCGTTCGCGTTGTAGCTGACGAAACCGGCGTTGACGCCTTTGTCCCACATTTCCGGCGGCACATAACCGCGCGCCGAATTGCGCAGATATTTTTGCGGGACCGTGACGATCACCTTCTGCTCTGAGAAATCGAATTCGACGGTGGCGCCTGGAACAGCGGACGCGAGATCGATGCAGGCTTGCGCATCGGCTGCAGGTTCGGCTGGATCGCTCTTCGCATCTTTGTCCGCGGCCGCCTTCGAAAAGTCGACGCCGAAGCCCTGCAGCTTCGCGCGGCTGAAGCACGGCTGCGCGTTGTCGTTCGCGGCAGTGGTGACGAAGTGAACGTCCTCATGCGCGACGCGCGTTTCGTTGACCCAGATGTCTACCGAGTAGATTCCCGGCGCGACCGTGTTACCGCGCGCGAAGCGGCCTGCGTCTACGGTCTGCGCTCCATCGGTGCGCAGAAAGGTCGTATCGAAAGCGACGGCGCCACTGCTTGCGGCTTGCGCGCTGGTAACGTCCGATGCTACTGCGTGCGCGCTGCCCAGCACCGCAAATGCGGTCAGCACAATGGTCGCAATCGGCTTTAGCGCAATCGCAGAGATATCCGCTTGAACGTTAGCAACTGATTTTTGACGCTGCGAGGGCTTCATCATCTGGAATTCGAACGGGGTAACCGCGATCGTTAAAAAGTGCAAAACGATCTTATTAATTTGCGATTGCGCGGTACCTAGGACGATTCCGATTTATGAGATAGAACCTTAAGAAAAAGCACGCCCACGCGTCGCCATTACGCGGCAGCGAGTCTGAGAAAACGATGAATTCGGACGGCGATATCCGTCCCAGCTGAAACGTTTCCTAACGACGCTATGGCCGCAGCGGCGCATCGCCCGGCATCGCACCGCCGAAGTCGTTAATTGCCGTAAAGCGGACCGTGGCTTTACCCGAAACATTCTGCATTTTCGGTACGGCAATCACGGCCGTGCCGCGCGGCGGCACCATACCGCCTGTTTCGTTTTTCCACGATTGCGAACCTTCGACAACGTCGATCTCGCTGAACGACACGTAGTACGGCGTGGGATTCGAAACCGATAGCGCCTGCCCCTTGCCCTGCGGAGCCGGGACCAGTTTCCATTCCAGTTGACGCGGTGCGTCTTCCGGGCTGCCCGGCAGCTTCTGCGGACGAACAAAAACCTTGATGCGCGTACGAAAGGCGAATTGCAACGAATTGGCGTCGGACTTGGGCTCCGCTTTCGGCGGAATATCGAGCACATTGAGCCAGTACACCGATTCGCGATCTTGCGGCAAGCTCGTGTCGCCGCTGAAAATCACGCGCAGCATCTGTGTCTTGCGCGGCTCCATCCGGAAGATCGGCGGCGTGATCAGGAACGGCACCTTGGTTTCGCCAGGCTTTGCATCCGCGTTGCCGTCGTCCATCCACACCTGCACCAGCGACGGATTCTTGCTGTCGTTTTCGAGCCTGACCGTCACTTCCCGCTGATCCAGCGGATAGACGACCCGCGTACCACCGACTATCACGCTTGCCGACGCACTGCCGGCAAGCAGCGCGCCGACGATACAAAAGCCGATTGCTGTTTGAACGAGCGATTTCATTGCATTCGTCCTTTTTTGAATCGAATTACGTGTCGGGGAAATGGTCAGCCAATCAGATTGCAAACACGCGCTCGTTTCTTCGACATCGCATTGGTCATTTAACTTAAGTGCGCGTGCCGATTTTCAGCATCAAATATATTTTCGGAGTAATTCAGGATAGCCGAGGCATCGTTAGTCGGCATCCCTTTTCGACGATATTCCGGTACCCAGCGCGAAAGCGGAGCGCGGCCCAAAGGCCGCGCGTGAATGCGGTTGCGTGATTACTGATACTGCATCGTGTATTGAACCGACGTAACGACATTGCCTGCCTGTGCCTTGCCGGTCGCGTAATACTGCGCGAAGTACTGCAGCACAGCTGCACCGTTGACGATTTCGGCGCCATCACCCGCGACATCGTTGTTCGCACCAGTCACGATGTTGATCGGCGCCAGCTTCGAGTTAAGCAGACGCACTTCTACGTTTTGCGCAGCACCGGCGCCCGCCATGTTCTTCAGGAAACCGGTCTCCTGATCCACCGTCGGGCCGTTTTCGAAGCGGGCCACAGCGCGGGTCGCCCCACCCGAACATCCGCTCAGCACCATACGAATGTCACTTGCACGCGACATACCGGCAGCGTCGCCCTGCGAAGCAAGCGCACCTGCCGTCACCGTCGGCAGCAGCACACCGTAGTCAGTCGGGGAGCCCGTTGCGGTGCCGTTCAGCGAACATGTCGTGTCCGAGATGGTGCCGGAAATCTGGATCGTGCCGTCCGCAGCACAGGCGTCGAAAGAAGCGAGGCTTACGAGACCAGCGGCAGCAACGATAGCAAACAGGGAATTACGCAGTTTCATATTTGACACTCCAAAGAATCGAATAGACGAAGCCGAAATCGGCGGCACACGGCGCGCTATCTGACGTCACCGCCCCTGACTGATCCGTTGTTCAGCCCGCGTAACGGCGGAGCTATTCGAAGCGCTGGAGCAGTGATCAGGTTGAACAGAATCTTAAAAACAACCCGGATAAGAATCCGTAAGACAACTCCTAAAATTGAGACGGTTGCCTCGGCAACGGATGTAAAGGAAGCAGCGCAGGCGGACAGGTGAGGATTTACGGGATCGCACAGCAAACGCGCTTCCCGGCGACTGCTGGGCCGCAAGCGCGAGCGTGGCGGCCTGGCAGACCGATCACAGGCCGCGCGCTTCGACCCACGATTCAAGCGCTAGAAGTGGCACCGGCACACGACACGCCGCCCAAAAAGAAAACGCCGCATCGTCAATCGATGCGGCGCCACAGAAGCAAGAACAGCAAAAACAAAGGAAAAGGTGAGGACTTTCAGGACCCGTTGACAATCGGGCCTGGCGCGGCCCGTTCAGAATCGCCAGTTCATTCTTCGATCAGAAAGCGTTCGCGATTCTTGCCGGCCAGCCAACCCGGCGCACGGCCACGGCCGCTCCATGTCTCGCCGGTTTTCGGGTTGCGGTACTTGGGCGGAAGCGCCTGCTTGCGCGCTACGGGACGCTTGCTGGAAAAGCCCAGCTCTTCGGCAGTGATGCCGTATTCAGCAATCTTCTCCTTGATTTCGGCAATGGCCTGAGCGACTTCTTTATCGCGAGCGGAAGCCATTTCCTTATGAAGTTTTTCGAGTTGCGCAGTCAGTTGCTTATAGGTGGCCATCGGGCATCTTCTCCTTTCGGTGTCTGGTACGGCATTGTGACCGTACCAGACCTAAAAAGTGCCGGGTAGCCTCGCTTATCCCAACTCGCCACCTCGGATGAGCCGCTTCAGGACTTGCGCTGCCTCGCTTCCAGCGCATTCAGCGCAGCGCGCAGCTTTTTCACGCGGTCGACCTGCGCCGGCACCAGAACCTCACTGGACACCGAATTGATCCGGTTACGCCAATAAGACAGAGGAATGCTGTCACCCGGTGCAATTCTCGCCATGATCTGCTCGAGATGGGCTATGTCCTTTTCGATCTGGTCGTGATTCATCGCTATCCCCGTCTTTATCCGCGTGCCGTCGATTCCGATAGGCGCACGAGCGATGCCGCAAATAGACCGGCTACGCCATTTCACGGGAATTATTCATTTCTTGTCGCAGACTCTTCCGAAATAGCGCGAAAGAGCGGTCGGCCCGATTTCGCTGGCAGCGTCGTTAGCAAGCACTGTAAAGGCCGCGCGGAAAGCCGTCAGTTGGCCGCCGCACGGAAAGGAGCGGCCGGCAGTGATGCGCAATCGGTAAGAAAGCGTTAAATAACCCCATTGAAAAGACCCGCCCATCGGCTTATGCACGCCGGATCAACCGACCGACAACGCTTTAGATAGCGGTGAACAATCCAATTGCGCCTGCAACCGCAAGGCAATCGCATAAACGGGTGAGCCGGCCCGATCGGCTAAGCGATGGCCGGCGCAATGCGTTCTTATTTCCGCCTGCACGCGTACAGCAGGTTGCGCGTGCCGTTTTCCACGGTTTGCCGGACCACTTCATAGGCGCCCCCGTTGCAGGCTGCCGATGCCTGCTGTTCGCAAGAGTCCGAGCCGTTCGGGCATTGAACCAGCGTGGTCGGACTGCCGTCCGACGCGAACAGCGGCGCGCTGCTGCCGCAGCCCGAGAGCGCGGCTAGCGCCGCCAGCGCAGCCGCCGTGCCCGCCGCATGGAACCACGCGCGAACCGGACGCGCTGCGAAGTTGTGACCGCGTTTCATAGAAACCCCGACTGACCCATTGTTATTTGGACTTCGCGATTGTGCCATGTGCGCGTTGCATTGCGTCACTGAGCGTCACCGCGCTTCGCTGGCGGCGACGGGGCGATCGGGTTCGGCAAGCGTCTTGTAGGGAAGCGGGCGGCGCGCATCGCTGCCGACCCGCACGAACACCTGCTCGACATCCGGAATCGCCTCGAGCTGGCGGCGCAATCCTTGCAGGTCGAACCATGCAGGTGCGCAGCCTTCCGCATAGACGAAGCGGCGCTGCACGGTAATCCACAAGCTGGTTCCGTCGAACACGTGCGGATCCGCGAAGTGGGCGTGGATCGCCGTGGCGATCGGCGCGTCGTACAGGTAAGAGTTCGGCTTCGTGCATTTGTGCGCGAGCCAGCAGGTGGTGCCGCGCTCGACGCGATAATGCGCATCGTCTTCCATTTGCGCGTGCGTCATCAGCGGGCCGAGCGGCACCGGACAATCCGCAAAGGTGTTCGACAAAACGAAGAACGGGTCGTTGAACCAGTTCTTGCGCTCCTGCGCGGCCGGCTGAGCAGACGCCACGGCCGGTTGCGCGTGCAACGGTCCGTATGCGGCAAGCGTCAGCGCGGCGGTGGCCCATGCCGCGACCGCGTGCAGGCCGATCCAGCGTGCCATCGATCTCTCCTGTTCCGGGCATTGCCGAATTGCGCAACGAATGATTGTGCAAGCGAGCTTTGCGAGCACGCCGACCGCGGCATTACCGATCGACGAAATGCATTTATAGCGCAATAAACCGCCTTTACGAATGACGCGGTGCCCGGCGCCAGCCCGCCGGTTCACAGCAGGCGCATTGGCCGCCTTTCCTGTGACGAATAGCGGGCTCGAATTCATATACAAACCGATTCACATCAAGTAGTCAAAAGACAAGGCGCCGATACAAACGGACTCTTTAATGGGCCAAAACGACCTTTGAAAGGAGAAGTGCGATGTTCAAGCGCCTTGGGACCGCCGTGCTGGCCGCGGCGATCGCAGCGACCGCGGGGTTCGCCGCGTTTGCGTCCGGCAACGGCTCCGGTGGTGGATCGGCCGCGTTGCAGCCCGGCGCGAATGCACCGGACTTCACCGGCATCGATACATGGCTCAACAGTGCACCGCTCGACCTGAAGCAATTGCGCGGCAAGGTCGTGCTGGTCGACTTCTGGACGTTCGACTGCATCAACTGCGCACATACGCTGCCCTACGTGAAGGACTGGCACGCACGCTACCGCGAAAAGGGGCTCGTCATAGTCGGCGTGCACACGCCGGAGTATGCGTTCGAGCACGATACCGGCAACCTGAAGAACGCAATCAAACGGTACGGCATCGACTATCCGGTTGCTCAGGACAACCAGTACGCAACGTGGAAGGCATACGGCAACGAGTATTGGCCCGCGCTTTATCTGATCGATCAGAACGGTAAGCTCGTGTATAGCCACTACGGCGAGGGCAGCTATGCACAAACGGAGCAGGTCATTCGCACGCTGCTCGGTGTCGCGAACAAACCAGGGTAACGCAGGCTTCACGCACGGCCGACCATCTTGCGGTGACCGCGCCCGGTGTCACAAATACAGAAGTGATGCGCGCGGCAGCCTGCCGCGCGCGAATCGCATCACAGATGCGTGACTTCCAGAATCGCGTCGGCAAACGCCTTCGGCGCCTCTTGCGGCAGGTTATGCCCGACACCGCCGCCGACATCGATATGCCGGTACTTGCCGGTGAATTTCTTCGCGTACGCGGCCGGCTC
>DATLOW010000445.1:0-12084 GCA_035536055.1 Paraburkholderia sp.
TAGTCGAATTCCCGACGCTGGGTCATTCGCCGCAACTGCAGGATCCGCAGGCGTTTCATAAGGCGCTGCTCGAAGGGATGGCGGCGCTGCCGGCGGTGCGGTAGTGGGGCGGCGGGCGGCCGGCGCGATGGCGAGTGAAGCAGGTGGCCGGCAGCGCGCAGCGCGTGATGCGCCGGCGCCGCCCGGCTCGACCTGGACGCGAGCCCAACCCTGTTGCGCACCTGTCACGTGTGCGGCAAGCGCGCGGCGTCGCGGTCGCTACGGCGGCCTAGCTGCTCGCGCCGAGTTCGTCGCGCACTTGCGCGGCGATCTCGAACGAGCGTAACCGCGCCGCATGGTCGTAGATCTGCGCGGTCAGCATCAGTTCGTCCGCGCCGGTCTGCTCGACGATCGCCTGCAAGCTGTCGCGCACCGTCGCGCGGTCGCCGACCACCGAGTACGCCAGCGAATGCGCGACGCTCGCCAGTTCGAATTCCGTCGCGGCGAGCCGTTCGACCGGCGGCTGCAACTGTCCCGGCGTGCCGCGCCGCAAATTGATGAACTGCTGCTGCAACGATGTGAACAGGCGCTGCGCCGCTTCGTTGCTGTCGGCCGCGAACAGGTTGACGCCGACCATCGCATACGGTTTGTCGAGCTGCGCGGACGGCCGGAACTGCGAGCGGTACAGCTGCAGCGCGGTCATCATGTGATCGGGCGCGAAGTGCGACGCAAACGCGAACGGCAGCCCGAGCGCCGCGGCCAGCTGCGCGCTGAACAGGCTCGAACCGAGCAGCCACAGCGGCACGTAGAGGCCCGCGCCCGGCACCGCGCGCACGCGTTGGCCGGCCACCGGCTCGGCAAAGTAGCGCTGCAGCTCGACGACGTCGTCCGGAAACGAATCGGCGCTGCCATGCAGGTCGCGGCGCAGCGCGCGGGCGGTGGTCTGATCGCTGCCCGGCGCGCGGCCAAGGCCCAGATCGATGCGCCCCGGATACAGCGACGCGAGCGTGCCGAACTGTTCGGCAATCACCAGCGGCGCGTGATTGGGCAGCATCACGCCGCCCGAGCCGACGCGAATCGTCTGCGTGCCGCCCGCGACGTGGCCGATCACCACCGAAGTCGCGGCGCTCGCAATGCCGGTCATGTTGTGATGCTCGGCCAGCCAGAAGCGCTGGTAGCCCCAGCGTTCGGCGTGCTGCGCGAGGTCGAGGGTGTTGCGAAATGCCTGCGCGGCGGTCGAGCCGGCGGCGATCGGCGAAAGGTCGAGGACGGAAAAGGGGATCATCGCGAACGCGGCAACCAGAAGAAAAGCGGATTGTGCCGCAGCGCTTTCATTCTCGCTGACGGCCGCCGGATGCCCATGCGCATAGAAGGGTGTTGCAGCGATGGCGGTGCATGTGTTTGCGCGGGGATTCGCGCCGCAGATGTGCGGGCGGGCGACGTGCAACGTGGGCTACGGCGTCAGCGTGTGCCTACGTACAGATTGCCCGCTACAGCAGCGCTAACCTGAATCCGGTGCCGTCGACCATGACGGCAGCCTTCCAGCCACTCCGACGCCGGCCGGCCCGCAGTCACGCGTAGGTCGGCTACGCAAAGCACCCCCGGACGTTCCGGGCCGGCCGGCTCAGCCGGGTGTGCGCTGCGCGCCTCGTGGCGCGGGACAGGCGCGGCACGGCGGGTGGCCACGCAGCATTCTTCAGCCGATTCGGTGTAAACGCGCTCTCGCACATTTAGCTCCGCAACGATAGATTGACTGCCACAGAGCTGCACGAAACGAGCATAGACGAGGGGCCAGCGGCCGCGTACGCGCGGCCACAACTAGCAGGTAAGCGCGACGGCCGGAGGCGCGACGTCTCCGGCCGCAGCGCACCACATGCATGCGCCCGCTTGTGCCCGCCTGTGCCCGCCTGTGCCCGCTCGCGCCCGCCTGAACCTTTCTCCCTGCACACACTTTCACATTCGCTTACCGTTCGAAGCGTGTCCGGTTGCGCGCGTGCGGTATGCTGTCACGTCGCCGATTCCGCATCTCCGGATGCTTTCTACCGACTCCCAGATGGCCTTTCGCTCTATCGTCCTCGTCGCGGTCCTGCTCGGTGCAGCGCTTGTGCTAACCGGCTGCGACGACCAACAGACTCAACGCGCCGTGCAAAAGCTCAAGGAATTTTTCAACGCGGTGAAGCCCGACGTGCTGCTGCTGAAAAATCTCACGCCCGGCGTGACGACCGAAGCGCAGATCCGCGATCAGATGGGCAAGCCCGAAACCGAGCGCAACTTTACCGATGGCTCGAAGCGTTTCGAGTATCCGCGCGGCCCGGAAGGGCTCAATACCTATTTCGTCGATATCGGCCCGGACGGGCGCCTCGTGTCGGTCACGCAGGTGCTGACCGCCGCGAACTTCGCGAAGGTGCGTATCGGCATGGGCGAAGACGAGGTGCGGCGCCTGCTCGGCAAACCGGGGCAGGTCGCCGTCTATCCGCTGAAGCCCGAGACCGTGTGGAGCTGGAAATGGCGCGAGGGCGGCGTGACCGAAGAGGCCTATTTCAACGTGCATTTCGACGCGCATCACAGCGTGTACACGATGTCGCGCTCCGACGTGATGCGCGGGCATTGAATCACCGGCAATGGAACGAGAGGTACGCAATTTGGTGCGACGTCGTTATAAAAGAATCGGACTGGTGCTGGGTGGCGGGGCGGCGCGCGGCTGGGCGCACATCGGCGCGATTCGCGCGCTGCACGACGCGGGCATCAAGCCCGACCTGGTGTGCGGCACGTCGATCGGCGCGCTGGTCGGCGCGGTCTACGCGAACGGCGATCTCGACTGGCTCGAGGAGTGGGTGACGCGGCTCACGTGGCAGTCGGTGGTGCGGCTGCTCGATCTGCGGTTTTCAGGCGGGCTGTTCGGCGGCAAGAAGGTGATCCAGCTGTTTGCCGAGCGCTTCAACGGTTGCGAGATCAACCAGTTGAAGATGCCGTTCGCAGCAGTCGCCACCGAGCTCGACACCGGCCGCGAAAGCTGGCTGCAAGATGGCAGCGTGGTGAATGCGGTGCGTGCGTCGATTGCGATTCCCGGCATCTTTACGCCGGTGTGGCACGAAGGCGTGTGGCTGGTCGATGGGGGGCTCGCCAATCCGGTGCCGGTGTCGGTGGCGCGCGGCATGCGCGCCGATTGCGTGATTGCGGTCGACCTGAACAACGACATCCTGAACGGCCGCGATTTCGGCGGCGCAGTCGTTGAACTGCCGGCGCGCGAGCCGCAGCCGGGCGAACTCGACGCGGCGGCCGCGCTCGAGCCCGGCATGCTGCCGGCCGCGGAGCCTGCCGCGCCGCTCGCGCTGCGCCGCAACGGCAAGCCGTGGCCGCGCTGGCTGCAGCCGGCGCCCGGCTTCCACAGCGACGACGTGCGCGTGCCGCGGCCGCCGAGCGCGCGCGTGCCGTCGATGCTCAGTTCGGTCGCGCAGGGCATCGACATCATGCAGGTGCGCATTACGCGCAGCCGGCTTGCTGGCGAGCCGGCCGACGTGCTGATTCAGCCGCGCCTCGGCGGTCTGGGCATTTTCGATTTTCATCGCGCGGCGCCGGCGATCGCGGAAGGGCGCGCGGCGGTCGAGGCGATGCTGCCGGCGATACGCTCGCTGTTGGGCGAAGGGTGAGCGCACGTCTTTGCGGACAGGCTGTTTATGCGCCCATCGCATGCTCGTCGCATGCCGAGCGCGTGGCCCGGCTACGCGAGCGCCGCGCCGGGATTGCGCGGCAGTGCCGCCCTCCCGCCGTTCAATTGCCGTTGCGCGGCGCCTGGATCATTTTCCAGCCATTGCCGGCCGGATCGCGAAAGCCCGCGTCGACGCTGCCATAGCGGTCGACCGGTTCCTGCGTGAATTCCACGCCGCTTGCTTTCAGCTTCGCATAGCTGGCGCGGCAGTCGGATACCGCCAGCACGAGCGGCGGCATCGCCCCCTTGGCGACCATCGCGCGCAAGGTGCGCGCAGTCGCTTCGTCATGCATTGGCGGCCCGGGTGTGAACAAGCCAAGCTGAAAGGAAGGCTGTTCCGGATGCTGCACCGTCAGCCACCGATACGTGCCGTTGCGTACGTCCGTATGCACGCTAAAGCCGAGCTTGTCGACATAGAACGCGAGCGCTTCGTCCTGATCGTCGACGTACAGTCCCACCACGCTGATCCCCTGGTTCATTGCCTCTCCCTGGTTGAATGCGGCCGTTGCACTGTATCGGTTGCGAGGCGGCGGCGCTTCTCCAAAACTGCGCGGGTCAGCGCGGGGCGCTGTGCGGCCTTCGCCACGCAGCCGGGCATCGCGGCGAGCGGCGGCATCTCGGCGCGCGCCGCGGCGCGTAGCGCGCCCGGGCTGCGGCCGGTGATGTCGCGGAAAATGCGGCCGAAGGTGCCCAGACTCTGCCAGCCGGTCGCAAAGGCGATTTCCGTGATGCTGAGCGGCGTGTCGCGCAGCAGTGTGCAAGCCTGCTCGATGCGGCGGCTCAGCAAATAGCGATGCGGCGGCACGCCGAAGGCGAGCTTGAACGAGCGCGCGAAATGCGCGTGCGAAACGCCGCTGACCGCGGCAAGGCGCGCCACCGGCCATGCTTCGTGCGACGCGGCATCCATGCGGTCTTTGGCGCGCAGCAGACGGCGCAGCAGCGCGGGATCCTGCACGGTATCGGCCGCGGCCGGCGCGGCGGAGGGCGTGGGCCGGGGGCGGCGGGAGGCGCGAGCGGTCATTGGATGGGCGGCGCGGACAGAATGCGGCTAGTTTAGGCGCATGCACTGCCGGCGAAAACCAGGGCTGTCGCGTCCGGCGGCCGGTGTTACGTCTCCTCCCCCGTTTGCGGGAGCATCGCGCGGATCAGCATCGCGTCGGCGTCGTGCGCTGCCACCAGCGCCTCGAAAACGCGTTCGGACACATCGCCATACGAGCGCATCGCGCCATCCTTGTAGCGAACTTCGAGCGTAGTCGTACCACTCCGGTAACAGACCGAATACACATGTGTTCCCGATACGCGCACGTGTCCGTGCAGCGCACACCATGCGGTCGGATCGTCCGGCGGCATGCAGGTGGAAAGCCAGATCGACGGCTCGCATGACGAGCAGGCGAACAGCCGGAAGATCGCGCGCGGCAGGCAGGAAAGCCCGGATTTCAACCACGTAGACATGTCGACGTATCAGGACCGGTAAGCAGTGTGTTCGGGTTGCGCAGACGCATCGGCGGCCCCGTGAAGGGCAGCGGTCCATGCATAACGAGAACAACTGGGAGCGGTGCGTATTCCTGCCCGACATCCAGATCGTGCGGCGAGGTCGGCGGCTGATCCCGGCGTCGAGGGCGGTCCACCGTTGCCATGCGATGCGAAAAACCAGTTAAACCGGTTATACTGGCTGCGGACAGGAAGCGCGGCAATTCCGCTTCCGCAAGCAATGAGGCACATGCATGGCGCTGGCGCGATCGATCAAATCCGAGTTTCGTTTCAACTCAGGCCGGCTGTGTCTGGACCTGGCGGCTACGGTCCGGCGCCGTGCATCTCATGCGAAAGATGTGCTCGCAACCAGCGGTGCGAGCGGCCGCTGGCTGCATTGCGCAGGCCTTTTCCAGCAGGCGCCGGCGCTATCGGAAAGCGAAGAGGCCGGCGTGCGGCAGCTGCGCGAGGCAATCTGGGAACTGGTCGCCGGCTCGATGCACGGCGAACTGCCGGCGCAGGCGGTCAGTGTGGTGAATAGTGCAGCGCGCTATCCGCTCGGTACGCCGCAGCTCGACCCTGCTACCGGCGGCGTGGCGGTCATCTCGGACAATCCGTTGGCAACCGCGCTCTCGGTGATCGCGCGCGATGCGATCGATCTCGTCTCGGGACCGCTGCGAATGCGTGTGAAGACCTGCGATCAAGCCGATTGCAGGATGCTGTTCGTCGACACGTCGACGGCAGGGCAGCGCCGCTGGTGTTCGATGCAGCGTTGCGGCAGCCGCGCGAAAGCCGATACGTTCATGCGTAAGCATCGCGACAGCCAAGGCCAGGGCGGAGGCCAACATCAGGGCCGGCATCGGCACTGAACGCTCGAAGCTGCCGTGCCGCCGTGGTTCGACCGCGACGGCAACTGTCTGCGACAAATTAAAACGCGGTGGACCGGATCACGCCTGTCAAACGCAACGGACCACCGGCGCGCCCGCCTGCTCAACTGCCAAAGTAAATATTGCAATAGCTGACCGGACCCACACAGCCCGGCACATGCGATTGCGTCGGCCCGGTGTTGAAGCCGGACGGATACTGCGACTGTGTGTCCTGACGCTGCGTATCGTCGCGATTCGCAGGAACGCTATCAGACTTTTGCGCCTGAACCTCCGGCTGGCTCGACGCGGTGTCCTGCGCGTAAGCGATCGAGGCGCCGAACGCCGTCAGCGAAACTGCGGCTACCGCAAATACCATCTTGATCGACTTCATGTTGATTGCTCCGTTTAAGAGGAACCGTGGTTCCGACCGAGCCACTATAGGTTTGGCGGCAAACGCGATAAAGATGGGATCCCATAAGAGACACTTCACACATTTGATGTGAAACGCGAAGCGCGCGGGCAGCGTTTGCAGACAGCAAACGCAAAAGTGTTTTCGCCATCAGTCAAATCCACTTTCCGACATTGCGAAAAACCGGTTTAACTGGTTAATATGGTTTTCCAACATCGTCGGTATCAGGAGAAGCAGCATGGCCTCACAGATTGAAGCTTTCGTGTTCGATGCGTACGGCACCTTGCTGGACGTCAATGCAGCAGTCGCGAAGCATGTTTCGGCGTTCGGCGAGCGGGGCGACGCGTTCGCCGCGCTGTGGCGGGCACGGCAACTGGAGTACAGTTGGACGCGCGCATTGATGAACCGCTACGCGGACTTCTGGACCCTGACGGAAGATGCGCTGCTGTTCGCGTTACGCACGTTCGGCCTCGATCATGACGAAGCGCTGCGGCAGAAGCTGCTCAAAGCGTATTTCGAGCTGGGTGCCCACCCGGACGCACTCGATGCGTTGACCCGATTGAAAGCCACCGGCGTCAAACTCGCCGTATTGTCGAACGGCACCAACGAGATGGTTCGGGCGGCGTTGCAGGCGGGCGGCTTGCTGGAATTCATGGATGCGGTGCTGTCGGTGGACGACCTGAAGCTGTACAAGCCCGATCCGCGCGTTTATCAATACGCTTGCGACAGGCTCGAAGTCACGCCGGACCAGGTCGTGTTCGTGTCGTGCAATAACTGGGATCTGGCGGGCGCGGCGTCGTTCGGATTCAGGTCGGCGCGCATCAACCGCACCGGCGCGCCGCCCGAGTACGAGTTCGCCTCGCTGGCCAGCGAGCATCGCTCGCTCGGCGAACTACCGTCGCTGCCCGGCGCGGCGCGCTGAGCTGAGCGACATACTGCGGAGACGATCTTGGCCGACATGCTTCAGAATGCGCGCATTTTCGTGCGGGTGGTGGAAAGCGGCTCGTTCACGGCGATCGCGAACGAACTGAATACGACGCCTGGCAAGATTTCGCGCGCAGTATCGTCTCTGGAGCAGGAGCTCAACGCGTTGTTGCTGCATCGAACCACGCGCCACCTCGCGATGACGGATGTCGGCGAGCGGTACTACCGGCGGCTCAAGGCAATTCTCGCCGACCTCGATCATGCGAACGCGGAGGCGAGCAGCGCGATCTCGGTACCACAGGGCCGCATCCGCATTCATTCGATGCCGGGCCTCGCCGAAAGCTATATGACCGCGGCGCTGGTTGCATGGCGCGCTGCGAATCCCGACGTTTCGGTCGAACTGAGCGTCGAACAGCGGATGCCGAATCTCGTCGAAGAAGGCTTCGACGTATCGCTGCTGGCCGTGGGCCGGCTGCCCGATTCAGGTTATATGTCGCGCACGTTCGGCTCGACGTACAGCATTCTGGTCGCGTCGCCCGGTTATCTGCAGCAGCGGGGCACGCCCGGCAGCGCCGACGATCTGAAGGCGCACACGCTGCTGCGTCTCGAGAGCCCGTTAGGGCCGGCGGACGAATGGCTGCTCGAGGGGCCGGACGGCAAGATCGCAGTGTCCGTACCCGTGTCGCCGTTCCAGGCAAATTCGTCGACTGCGCTCGGCTTCGCATTGCGTTCGGGGGCGGGCATCGGCACGCTGGCGAGTTACACGGTCATCGACGATTTGCGCAGCGGCGCGTTGGTGCGCGTCTTGCCGCGCTATCGGATGCCTTCGTTCAAGATCGTCGCGCTGTATCCGGACCGGCGCTATCTGGACGCAAAAATCGCCAATCTGCTCGACTATCTGAAAGATCACGTCGCGCCCACGCTCGACCAGTTGAACCAGGGTCTCGAGGCGCTGAGCAGCGCCCATGCCTAGCCCCGCCGTTGCGGCCGCGCTGCGCTGCGCGCATTCGAAGATTGGTTGTGAAATCAACGATCAACGAACTGCGCCGCTGCGCAACACGTCGAGCAGATATACTCGTACGCTCACATTCCGTCAAAAAACCCGCACGCACTTTACACGTAGATAACGCAGCACGCGGCTAGTGCGGTTTCGCATCTGCGCGCTTTGGCGGCTCGCTGCATATTTAGTTCATGCGGGACGGTCTGAATGAGCCTCGAATCGAAAGGGATTGAAAGCACGGCAGTGGCCGCGCTCGCGGAACAACTCGGCAGTGATGGCACGCCGGGCGAAGATCCAGGCGTGCGTAGTCATCCGCGTTACGAACAGATGTTTCCGGTGCTGAGCGCGGCCGAAGTCGCCAGGCTGCGCCGCTTCGGCAATGCGGCGCGCTATGCGCGCGGCGAACTGCTGTACCGCGCCGGCAGCATGAGTCCGGGCGTATTCATGGTGCTGTCGGGCAAAGTCTGCGTGATCAGCCGCGACGGACTGAATCGCGAGCGCGTGCTGCATACGTACGGGCCAGGCGAATTCACGTCCGACGTCAGCCAGCTCTCGGACAAGCCGGCGGTTTTCGATGCGCACGTCGTCGAAGAGGTCGCGGCGATCCTGCTGCGGCCCGAAGGTCTGCGCGCCCTTGTGATCAGCGAAGCCGATCTCGGCGAAAAGATCATGCGCGCGCTGATCTTGCGGCGCGTGCTCGTCAACGAACGCGGCGATGGCGTGGTGTTCGTCTGTCCCGCGGGTCATGCGCGGCTGCTCGCGCTGAGCGACTTTCTGCGCCGTAACAGCTTTCCGTACACCTCGGTCGATGCCGCGCACGATCCCGATGCGATCGCGCTGTTCGAGCGGCTGATGCCGCAGCCCGCCGATCTGCCGCTGGTGCTGTGTCCAAACGGCACGATACTGCGCAATCCCGACGAAAAGCAGCTCGCGTCGTGTCTGGGTCTGGTTCCCGAATTCGACACCGCGCACGTCTATGACGTGGCGATCGTCGGCGCCGGGCCGGCGGGACTTGCCGCCGCCGTCTACGCAGCGTCGGAAGGACTGTCGGTGGCCGCCTTCGATTGCCGGGCGCCGGGCGGCCAGGCCGGAACCAGTGCACGCATCGAGAACTACCTCGGCTTTCCGAACGCGGTCAGCGGCCAGGATCTGGCCGGCCGCGCGCATATCCAGGCGCAAAAGTTCGGCGCGCATATCGGCATTCCGTGCGAGGTCAAGGCACTCTTTTGCGATGCGCGTCCGCTCGCGCTGGAACTCGTCGACGGTCAGCGCATTTCGACGCGCACCGTGATCGTCGCGAGCGGCGCCGAATATCGGCGCCCCAATATCGCGGGCCTCGATCGCTTCGAAGGCCGCGGCGTCTACTACTGGGCCACGCCGATCGAAGCGCGGCTATGTCGCGAGGCGCCGGTGCTGCTGGTGGGCGGCGGCAATTCCGCAGGGCAGGCTGCGGTGTTTCTCGCGCCGCAGGTCGAGCACGTGCATATGTTCATTCGCGGCCCGAGCCTCGAACACAAGATGTCGCGTTATCTGGCCGACCGCGTTGCGTCGCTGCCGAACGTCACGCTGCATACGCGTGCCGAAATCGTTGCGCTCGAAGGCGACGAACGGCTCGAGCGCGTACATTTTCGCGGCGCCGGCGGCATGCAGGGCAGCCTGACCATGCATCATCTGTTTGCGTTTGTCGGCGCGAACCCCAATACCGGCTGGCTCGCCACCTGCGGCGTGGAATGCGACAGCAACGGCTTCGTGCGGACCGGCTTCGACGTATCGGCAGGAATGGACCGGTTGTTGCCGCTGCAATCGAGCGTGCCGGGCGTGTTTGCGGTCGGCGATGTGCGCTCGGGCTCGAGCAAGCGCGTCGCGTCGGCGGTCGGCGAAGGCTCGGCGGTGGTCGCGCAGATTCACACGCTGCTGGAGATGGAGAGGCGGGCCGGGCCGTAAGCGCGGGCCGTAACGGCGGTGTGCAGTCAAAGCCGTTCAGGAGTCATGCGGTCGATACGGATCGGGTCGTGTCGCGCAGCGCAAGTGAAGTACCGGCGGTCGCCGCAGGCGCGGCAAGCTGATACGATCTCGCGTTCCGCTGCGAGCGGCCGGCACCCGAGCCGTTTCGCATAAAAGCAAAACGACTCTGGAGACCCGATGAACTCCGCGCTTCCCACCCGCATCGCGTCGCAGGCCGACGATGCCGCGCAACGACGCGCGCGCCGCGCCGCGCTCGGCAGTTTCGTCGGCGCGGTAGTCGACTGGTACGACTTCCTGTTATACGGCATCGTCGCCGCGCTGATCTTCAACCACGCGTTCTTTCCGCAAGTAAGCCCGACGATGGGCACGCTCGCGGCCTTCGGCACCTTCGGTGTCGGCTTTCTGTTTCGTCCGCTCGGCGGTTTCATCTTCGGCCACTACGGCGATCGCATCGGCCGCAAGCGCATGCTGGTGCTCACCGTGATGATGATGGGCCTCGCCACCGCGCTGATCGGCCTGCTGCCGACCTTCGCGTCGATCGGCTGGTGGGCGCCGGTGCTGCTCGTGCTGCTGCGCGCGATCCAGGGTTTCGCGGTAGGCGGCGAGTGGGGCGGCGCCGCGTTGATGGCGGTCGAAAGCGCGCCTGCACACAGAAAGGCGTTCTATAGCAGCGGCGTGCAGGTCGGCTATGGCGTCGGATTGCTGCTCGCGACCGGCATCGTGTCGATCCTGACCAGCACGCTCGACGATGCCGCGTTCAGAGCGTGGGGCTGGCGCATTCCATTCGTGTTCAGCGTGGTGCTGGTGCTGATCGGTCTGTGGGTGCGCAGCAGCATGGAGGAGTCGGAGGAATTCGTCGAGAAGGTCGAGAAGTCGCAGCACCGCGCACTGCGCCGCGCGCGCCTGCCGATCGTCGACGCGCTGCGCCACAATCCGGGCGCATTCGTGCTGATCATCGCGCTGCGTCTGGCCGAACTGTTCACGATGTATATCGTCACGGCGTTTGCGCTCAGCTATTCGACCGCGAATCTGGGCATGCCGCGCCAGTTTTTTCTGAATATCGCGCTGCTGGTCGGCGCGCTCAGCATCGTGACGATTCCGCTGTTTGCGCTCGCCGCCGACCGCTTCGGCCGGCGGCGCGTCTATATCACCGGCGCGCTGATCGGTATGCTGTCGGCGGTGCCGTTCTTCGTCGCGCTCGAAGCGCGCGCCACGCTGTGGATCGTCGTGTTCGCGGTGATGCTCGCGAATGTCGCTCACGATATGGTGGTCAGCGTGCAGCAGCCGATGTTCACCGAACTGTTCGGCACCGAATTCCGTTACAGTGGCGCCGGCGTCGGCTATCAGGTGGCGAGCGTGGTCGGCGGCGGCTTCACGCCGTTTATCGCGGTCGCGCTGGTCGGCATGGCCGGCGGATCGTGGCACCCAGTCGCGGCGTACCTTGCGGGCGGTTGTCTGCTTTCCGTGCTGGTCGCGTGCAAAATGAAGGCACGCTAAGCGTCTGCGGTGCGTGGGCGCACCGAAGCTTGTGCGCGTGCACAGCACACACGGCGACAGATGCATTTGTCGCCCCGGGGTGTCACCCGTTTTGTCACCTCGCTGACACGAGTTTGACAATTCCGCGCTGTCAACTACCTTTTGGAAACGTCTGCAAGGCGGCCTCGTTCAGCTTTGTGACCGATCGATACGACTTACTGACCATCGTGCAAACTATCCAGATACTGCTTCAAACCACCATCCCGACCACGGCCGACGACTGGTC
>DATLOW010000446.1:0-4367 GCA_035536055.1 Paraburkholderia sp.
GCTCTACGCACACGGACGCCCGACCTATCTGCTCGACGGCGACAATGTCCGGCACGGATTAAACAAGGATCTTGGCTTCACGGATGCCGACCGTTCGGAAAACATCCGCCGCGTAGCTGAAGTGGCGCGGCTGATGGCCGATGCGGGCCTCATCGTGCTGGTGTCGCTGATCTCGCCGTTTCGCGCGGAGCGCCGGATGGCGCGCGCCCTGATGAAACCGGGCGATTTCGTCGAAATTTTCGTCGATACGCCGCTTGAAGTGGCAGAGGCGCGCGATCCGAAGGGCCTGTACAAACGGGCGCGGCGCGGCGAGCTGAAGAACTTCACCGCAATCGACTCACCGTATGAAACGCCCGAACAGCCGGAAATTCGCATCGAGACGACCCGCTGCGATCCCGACGCGGCGGCGTTGCAGGTGCTGACATACCTGCAACAGATGTGGCAACGGACTTCTGGCCGTTCGGAGCCGCCGCCGGAGGCGGTGCGCGCGGCTATGCAGCGCGCAAGGTGAGCATGCGAAGCTCACCGCCAGCACCGCAAGTGCTTGACTGAATGGCCAAAATGGTAGCCGGCGCCAGATATTCCTGATATGATCGCGGATCGAATTGAGATCGCCGCTGGGATAGAGCTTGGGTCAAGCGCCACGCCGTTACGGTTTTCGGGGCGTCGTTCCAGGGTCAGGCGACAGTCAAGCGCGGCGCGGCAAGCGGTTGTGCCTAGCGGGTGCCAGCGTCTGCGGTGAGCTTTCCACCTCTCTTTTCCGGCCTCCGGGCTGCTTCGCAAGCTGTTTCCCCGTTTGTCCGTCGCTACGACGGCCAGCCGGGAAATAAACGGAGCGCCGGCGCGTCACGGCTTTCAGGCGTCCTGTGCGCAAGCTCGCGGTGTTCCGCGGCGGTGCTGGACAGTCTTCAATGGCCGTCACGCAGTTGAAACCGTACCAACGATTGAGTTAGGAATTACATGACGACGATTTTTTTGAAGGAAAACGAGCCGTTTGAAGTGGCGATCCGCCGCTTCCGCCGCGCTATCGAGAAGAACGGCCTGATCGCTGAACTGCGCGAGCGCCAGTCGTACGAAAAGCCGACCGCTGTGCGCAAGCGCAAGAAGGCTGCCGCAGTGAAGCGCCTGCACAAGCGCCTGCGCAGCCAGATGCTGCCGAAGAAGCTGCACTAACGCGGTCCTGCGCCGCACGGCGCAGTGTCGATGTTGGACGGCAAACTTAGTGCAGCGAACACGCTGCGATAAGCGCGACACCAGGTGTGGCAGCGGGGTGAACCTGATCGGTTCATCCCGCTGTTGTTTTGTGCGTCCGGTTTCTGCGCGAGTTTCTCCGCGACTGTCTGCCTAATTCGCGCACGTCCGGAGCTGGTGTCTCAGGCAGCAGTAGCCTTACGGTTGCGGCCTTTTTTGCCTAGCGCCGCGCAGCGCGCATGGCAAACGCAGGTCTTCTCGTGATCGTTGACCATGCCGATCGCCTGCATAAACGCATAGCAGATCGTCGTACCGACGAACTTGCAGCCATACGCCTTGAGCCCCTTGCTGAGCGCATCGGACACGTCCGTCGACGCGGGCGCGTGCTGGTAGGAGCCCCAGCTGTTTTGAATCGGCGTCTGGTCGACAAACGACCAGACGAAGTTCGCGAGCGATCCATGTTCTTCGCGAATCTGCTGTACTGCCCGCGCATTCGTGACGACCGATTCGATCTTGCCGCGATTGCGCACGATCGACGCATCGAGCATCAGTGCTTCGAGTTGCTTCGGTGTAAAGCGCGCAACGGCATCGACATCGAAATTCGCAAAGGCGCGACGATAGCCTTCGCGCTTGTTGAGTATCGTCGACCACGACAGGCCCGCCTGGGCGCCCTCGAGCACCAGCATTTCGAACAGGTGACGGTCGTTGCGGGACGGCACGCCCCATTCCTTGTCGTGATACTGCGCGAGTGCGTCGCTTGTCGCCCAGTTGCATCGCTGCGTCACATGTGGCTCCTGCGTTGGGTTGAACAAAGGCTTTGCAAGCATAACGGATCAAGGCGGTCGCGCAAGTCGGCCAACCGGCAGATTGCTTCGCTGCGCGAGACCTGTCACGCTAGCGCGTCAATTCCAAACCTGTATTCAGACCTCAGACCTCAGACCATGCATACGCACCACTATCTGATCGGCGTCGATGGCGGCGGCACCGGCACTCGTGTCGTACTCGGCGATGCACAGGGCAATGAACTCGCGACGGCCGCGAGCGGGCCGTCCGGGCTTGCGCTCGGCGTCGAGCGCGCATGGCAGTCGATCGGCGCGGCGTGCACCGAAGCGTTCGCGCAGGCCGGTCATACGCTCGACTGGTCGCGCTGTGTGTTGGGTTGCGGGCTCGCCGGCGTCAACAATCCCGACTGGCTCGCCGCGTTTGAGGCGCGCGCGCCGGGTGTGGCGGCGCTGGCCGTCGAGAGCGACGCGTACACCACGTTGCTAGGCGCGCATGGCGGCGAACCGGGCGTGATCGTCGCGTTGGGCACCGGTAGCATCGCCGCCGCGCTGGATGCCGAAGGCACATGCCGGATCGCAGGTGGCTACGGTTATCCGACCGCGGACGAAGCCGGCGGCGTATGGTTCGGGTTGCGCATTATCGGCCACGCGCAACGCGCTCTGGACGGTCGCGCGCCATTCGACGATCTCGCGCGTGCGCTTCTCGAACGGGTCGGCGCACACGATCGCGATAGTCTGATCGTCTGGCTGTGCAACGCGAATCAAACTGCGTATGCGAGCCTCGCGCCGGTGGTTTTCGAGCATCGTACGCATCCGGTTGCCGCCGCGCTGCTGGCGGAGGCCGGACGACAGATCGAGCTGATGGCCACCGCGCTCGATCCTTCAGCAACGCTGCCCATCGCGCTGTGCGGCGGGCTGTCGAAGCCGATCCGCGAGTTCGTGCCGGCTCATCTGCAAGCGCGCCTGCGGCCGCCGCTTGCGGACTCGGCGCATGGCGCGCTGCAACTCGCGCAACGCGAGGCTGCGCGCGTTGCGAAATCCGCCTGATGCAAAGCCCGAATCTGACGTCTGCTTGCCCTATGTATAAAGTTATCGCCACCGACCTCGACGGCACCCTGCTCAATGCCGATCACCAGGTCGATCCATTCACCGTAGCAACGGTGCGCAAGCTCGAAGCGCAAGGCCTGCAGTTCATCATCGCGACCGGGCGCCATTACTGCGATGTCGCAGGTATTCGCGACGTGCTCGGCATTCGCCCTTACCTCGTTACATCGAACGGCGCACGCATTCACGCACCGGACGACACGCTGCTGCACGCGCAGGATTTGCCGCCCGCGATGGTACAGCGGCTGGTGCAACCGGCCATTGCCGGCGCGCACGGCCGCGTGATCGTCAATCTGTTTGCGGACCGCAGCTGGTTTATCGATCGCGACGCGCCGGACCTGCTGCGTTTCCATCAGGATTCGGGCTTCTTCTACAACGTGGTCGATCTGCATGCGCATGACGGGCGCGATATCGCCAAGGTGTTGTATATCGGCGAGCCTGCCGATCTCGCGGTGGTGAGCGCAAATCTCGAGCGCGAATTCGGCGCATCGCTTTACGTCACCTATTCGCTGCCCGACTGCCTCGAGGTGATGGCGCCGAACGTTTCGAAAGGCCGCGCGCTGCAGGTGGTGTTGAACCAGCTGGATATCGATGCCGCGCGCTGCGTCGCGTTCGGCGACAACATGAACGACATCGATCTGCTTGAAACCGCGGGTCATCCGTTCATGATGAATAACGCGAATCCGGATCTGATCGCGCGCTTGCCGCACGTGCCGCGTATCGGCAATAACTTCGAAGCGGGCGTGGCGCATCATCTGCGCAAGCTGTTCCTGTTGCCGGATGAACTGATGGCCTCATGACACGCTGGTGTGTGGCGCTCGTCGCGCTAACGCGCAAGCACCTGCGCGGTAGCGCGACTCGACCAGGCAAACTCGCTGCAACTGCTGGCAACCCGAGTTCGCCATTCAGACTCGATCAATCGCGCCAGCCATTACCGCGATGATCCCATCCGCGATGGTCGTCGCGACCCCAGCGGCGGTCGCCACGATCCCAGCCATGTTGCCGGTAGTCGCGATGATCCCAGCGCGGGTAATAGGCCGGCCGCGGCGCCGCATACACGGCAGCAGGCGCTACGTACGTACGTACAGGCGCGCCCACCGAAAGCCCGACGTTGAAATCGGTGTGAGCCTGCGCGACCCCGCATGCGCCGGCTGCAACACCGGTTGCGACCAGCAGTTGAATCACGGTGCGTTTCATCTGGTTCTCCCTTGACGCGACGTCTGTCGCACAAGGACCAATCTACGCACTGAGGACATTGCACGCTGCGAGCAGTTGTTACGGAGTGCAAGG
>DATLOW010000447.1:0-16918 GCA_035536055.1 Paraburkholderia sp.
CGATCGCAAAGCCTCTGCGCGCCAGCAGGCGCACCACTTCGTCATAGAACGACGGCGCTTCCAGCGCCTTGCGCACGTCGTCCTGCACGTCGGGCCGGTGCGCATGCGGCTTCAACATCTGCTCGTTCTTGTTGCCGAGCATGAACTCCAGTTCCCGGTACTGATGCGACTGAAACCCCGATGAGCTGCCCAGATACGGCCGCATGGCCGTGTATTCGGAAGGCGTCATCGTCGCGAGTACGCTCCACGCCTGCACCAGCTGCTCAAAAATGCGCGACACGCGCGCCAGCATCTTGAACGCGGGCGGCAGTTCATCGCGATGCACGGCGGCCACGGCAGCGCGCAGTTCGTATAGCGCGAGCTTCAGCCACAGCTCGCTGGTCTGGTGCTGGATGATGAACAGCATTTCGTTGTGATCCGGCGACAACGGATGCTGCGCGGACAACAGCGCATCCAGATGCAGATAATCGCCGTAACTCATCGACTTCGAAAAATCGAGCCTGGCGTTGTGCCAGCCTTCGCTTGCGCTGTTTTCCCGGACAGCCATATGCGGTGCGTGCGCGCCGCCTGCGCTCGCACGCTTGCCGTGCGGACGCTCATCGTCCTGCAGTTGCAGCGGGTCGGTGCTCATGATTCGTTCCTCTGCTGAAGCTGCGTCGTCTGCTCAGGTCACCGCGACGCGCGCGGCGAATTCGGGTGCGCGCCAGGTTTCGTTGGCGAGCACGTCGCGCAGCGCCTCGACGGCATCCCACGCGTCGACATAGCGCGTATAGAGCGGCGTAAAGCCGAAGCGCAACACCTGCGGCTCGCGATAGTCGCCGATCACGCCGCGCGCGATCAGCGCCTGCATCACTTCGTAGCCGTGCTGATGCGCGACGCTCACTTGCGAGCCACGCTCGGCATGCTCGCGCGGCGTGATGATGCGCAGCGGGAATTCGTCGCAGCGTGTTTCGACGAGCTCGATAAACAGGTCGGTCAGCGCCAGCGATTTGTCGCGGATCGCCTGCATGTCGGTCTGCAGAAACACGTCGAGCCCACATTCGACGAGCGCCAGCGACACCATCGGCTGCGTGCCGCATAGAAAGCGGCCGATGCCGTCGTCGGGCTGGAATGCCGGATCCATCGCGAACGGTGCACGGTGTCCCCACCAGCCGGACAGCGGCTGGTCGAACGCGTTCTGGTGCCGGTGCGGCACCCACACATAGGCCGGCGCGCCGGGCCCGCCGTTCAGATACTTGTACGTGCAACCGACCGCGCCGTCGGCGCCGACGCCGTTCAGGTCGACCGGCACCGCGCCCGCCGAATGCGCGAGGTCCCACAACGCGAGCGCGCCGCGTGCGTGAATCAGCTGCGTCAGCGCGGCCATGTCGTGCATATAGCCGCTGCGGTAGTTCACCTGTGTGATCATCGCGACGGCCGTGTCGGGCTGCAGCGCGGCCGGCAATTCGGACGGGTCGTCGGTCAGCCTCAGCTCGCAGGCGCCGTCGAGTTGCTTGACGAGGCCCTGTGCGATGTACAGATCGTTCGGAAAGTCGCCGCGCTCCGCGACAATCACGCGCCGCTTTGCGTCGCGCTGCTTTTGCACGAGCAGCATCGCGGACAGCAGCTTGAACAGGTTCACCGAAATCGAATCGGTCACCACGACCTCGTTGTGCGCGGCGCCGATCAGCGGGGCGAGCTTGTTGCCGAGGCGCCGCGGCATGCCGAACCAGCCGGCGTTGTTCCAGCTGCGGATCAGGCCTTCGCCCCATTCGGCGGCAATTACCACCTGCGCGCGCTGCGCGGCCGCCGCGGGCGGCACGCCGAGCGAATTGCCGTTGAGGTAAATCGTGTTCGGCGCCAGCGCGAACTGGCCGCGCAGCGGCGCGAGCGGATCGGCGGCGTCGAGAGCCAGGGCTTCGTCACGGGTTTTCATGGTTGTCCAGTTGCCCGCTATCGGGCGCAAATCAGCGCGACGCGGGCAGCGCGCGCAACACCGCGCGCACCGGACTCGCATCGAGCGTGGTGAATTTCAGCGGCAACGCAATCAGCTCATAGTCGCCGGCTTCCACTGCATCCAGCACGATTCCTTCCAGGATCGCCATCCGGTGCGCGCGGATGCGGTGGTGAGCCTCCATCGTTTTCGAATCTTGCGGATCGAGCGACGGGGTATCGATGCCGATCAGCTCGACGCCATGCGCGGCCAGCAGGTCGATGGTTGGCGGCGCGACCGCGCAGAATGCACTGTCCCAGCGCTCGAGCGGCGCGCGCCGGTAGGTGCGCAGCAGCACGCGCGGCGGCACGTCGTCGAGCGAGCCGGCGAGCTGTTGCGGCATCACCAGCGGCGCGGCGCCGATGCAATGAATCACGCGGCAGCGGCCCAGATACGGTTCGAGCCCCACTTCGCCGATGCCGGCGCCGGCCGTGTCGTAATGCAGTGGCGCGTCGGTATGCGCGCCGGTATGCGGCGAAAGCGTCAGCCGCGCCACGTTGACCGGCGAGCCGGCCTCGATGCGCCATACGCGCTCGATGTCGACCGGCGTATCGCCGGGCCACACGGGCGTGGCCGGGCCGACGGCCGGCGTGATGTCCCACAGCGTGGGTGCGGCGTCGGTGGGTGGTTTTGTCTCCATGGCTTCGATGATAGGCGGCTCACGACGAAATGTGATTGCGAAAAAAACTCGTTATTTCCTCTCCGTTGGAACATAATTTGATTCAGACGGAAAAGGGAGACCGAAAATGAACGCGATCTCGCTCGACGCCACCGATTGCCGTATCTTGACGGTGCTGCAGCACGAAGGACGAATCAGCAATCTCGATCTGGCGGAGCGCATATCGCTGTCGCCGTCCGCCTGTCTCAGGCGGTTACGTCTGCTGGAAGAACAGGGTGTCATCGAACGCTATCGCGCGTGTCTGAACCGCGAAGTGCTGGGGTTCGAACTGGAAGCGTTCGTGCAGGTTTCGATGCGCAACGAACAGGAAAACTGGCACGAGCGCTTCGCCGAAGCGGTGCGCGACTGGCCGGAAGTGGTCGGCGCGTTCGTCGTGACCGGCGAAACGCATTATTTGCTGCGCGTGCTCGCGCACAATCTCAAACACTATTCCGAGTTCGTGCTGACCAAGCTGTACAAGGCCCCCGGCGTGCTGGACATCCGCTCCAACATCGTGTTGCAGACGATGAAAGAGGATTCGGGTGTGCCGGTCAGCCTCGTGCCGGGCGCGAAGGGGTAGGCGCGAGCGCGGCATGATTGCTTGCCGCTGCCGGTTCGCGTCGTGATCGCTTACAGCGGCTTTAGCGTATGGAAGCCGCCGTTCTGGAACACCAGCGGCGCGACGTCCGTTGCGCCGTCGCGCACGCCGCAGCGTTCCACTTCGCCGACGAAAATGACATGGTCGCCTTCCTCGTAGCGGCTGCGATTGTGGCATTCGAACCACGCGAGCGCACCGTCGAGCACCGGCATGCCGCTGTCGCCGGCCGCATGCGACACCCCTTCGAAGCGGTCGCCCTTGAGCGTCGCGAAGCGTTTGCACAGCTCGAGTTGCGACGCCGCCAGCACGTTGACCACATAATGACTGTTCGCCCGAAACACCGGCATCGACGCCGAGCGGGTGGCGAGACTCCATAGCACCAGCGGCGGCTCGAGCGACACGGTATTGAACGAACTGGCGGTGATGCCGATCAGCGCACCGGATGCTGCGCGCGTCGTGACGACGGTGACGCCGGTCGCGAACTGGCCGAGTGCATGGCGGAACGCGGAGGCGTCGAAGTTGGGCTGCGCGGCGCGCTTCATCGTGCGTGTTGCTCCTGCGGCAGCGGGTCTGCGAAACGGTGCGCTGCGCCGATGGCAAGAATGGGATGGAAAGTCATGTAGAAATTTGCCGAATTGACCCAATTTTAGCGGAATCGCAGATGGGCCAGCACGGCGCACCCGCGCTAGCCGCTCCGGCTTTGCAAGCGGCGGGCCAACCGGTAGCGTGTACGCCGCGTGGTACGGATGGTGCATCGGTCGCGAGACGATACTTATCAAGGAGCGAGCAGCATGAGTCAAACAGTCGAAACCGCCACCCTCGGCGGCGGATGTTTCTGGTGTCTCGAAGCGGTGTATCTGGACGTCGACGGGGTGACGTCAGTGGAGTCCGGGTATGCGGGCGGACAGGTCGATCGCCCGTCGTACGAGCAGGTGTGCGATGGCAATACCGGGCACGCGGAAGTCGTGAAAGTCGAATTCGATCCGACGCGGATCAGCTATCGGGAGGTTCTCGATATCTTCTTCGCGATCCACGATCCGACCCAGCTCAACCGGCAGGGCAACGACGTCGGCACGCAGTACCGGTCGGTGATTTTCACGCACTCGGATGCGCAGCGCGATACGGCGCTGCAGGCAATTCGCGAGATCGCCGAACAGCAGATCTACGACGGGCAGATCGTCACGCAGGTGCTGCCGCTCGACGGTAATTACTGGCCGGCCGAGGCCTATCATCAGAACTATTTTGCGCAGCATCCGAATCAGGGCTATTGCTCGTTCGTCGTGGCGCCGAAGGTTGCGAAGTTCCGCAAGACGTTCGCGCATCGGATCAAGAGCGCCAAGGCGTGAGTGCGGCGCACCGCGCTTTGAGAGGCGGTTCGGTGCCCAGCGCGGTTTGAGCGAACGGTAGCGGGTTTTACGAGGCGGGTGCGGCTGCAATGGCCGCGCCCGCCTTTTTCGTTTTTATCGCCCGCCTGCAGTTGCATGCAGTTGCGTACAGGCCGCGGCGATTTCGCGCGCAAGCTGCACGCAAGACAGCGGCGCCGAACCCTCCGCCTTGTTGTTGACGGCGATCAGCACCGGCTGTCCGGCAATCGCGTAGCGCGCCGCGAGTTCGGCGAGCGCGGTGCGCGTGGCCGGGTCTTCGTCGACCAGCTTGTCGAACGGTTCGTATTTGGCCTTCGCCTGTTCGTACTTGAAGCCGCCGTGCAGACTCCAGCGCACGATCAGCGGCCCGGTGGGCGTGTCATCGAGTAACGCGAGCGCCGCGGCTTGCCGCAGCGGGTCGGGCATGCGTGCGTGCAGGCCGACGCAATAGCGCACGCCGGCGCTCTTCAGCATGCGGATAAAGCGCGGCGTCAGCAGACAGGCGTCGCGGATTTCGATCGCGTAGCAGGTGCCGTCGGGCAGCGGCGGCAGCGCGGCGAAGAACGCTGCCAGTTGCGCGATCAGTTCAGCCGGCTGTGCGAGCAGCGTGTCGGGCAGCGGCGAGAACTGGAACACCAGCGCACCGGCCTTCACGCCGAGGCCATCGAGGCACGGCTGCACGAATTCGTCGGTGGCCATCTGTGCGTTCAGGAAGCACGGATTCGGCGACACCGGCTCGCCGCGCTCGGCACGCACGGTGGCGTCGGTGATCAAGGCCGGCGCCTTCACGATAAAGCGGAAGTGGTCGGGCACCTGCTGCGCGTAGCGCAGGTATTCGGACAGCGTCAGCGGCTTGTAAAACGAGCGGTCGATGCTGACGGTGCGCAGCAGCGGATGCGCGCCATAGGCGCTCAAGCCTTCGCGCGACAGTTTGCTGTTGCTGTATTCGTCGCCGTAGACGATGCCATGCCAGCCGGGGAATGACCACGTCGAGGTGCCGAGGTGGACGTTGGGTGGCAATTGGGCGGCGAGTGCCAGCACTTCGTCAGAAGCTTCGGCCGCGAGTACGCCTTTGGCGCGGCGCTTCTTTGCGGGGTCGGCGGATTTGGCTTTTGGCGCGGCCGCTGTGGCCTCAGCCGCAGCCGCGGCGGCCGTGCTCGATGCCGGCGGCGTAGGGCCGTCCGCCGGGGCTTGACCGTCTCCGTCCGGCGGCACCGAAGCTGGGGCCCCATCGTCCGCCGGTTCGCCGAACATATCGAGCTGTTCGGCCGGCACGTCGCGGTTACCGTCGCGGCGCTGTTCCATCGCTTCCTTTTCTTGTACCCGACGCCGTCCGTCGCGTTGCGCTTGCCATCAACCATGAACTGCCAGTCATGGGCTGCGAGTCATGAGCTGCGAGCTACAGGCTGAGCCGGCAGGCGCAACGCGGGCGTCGACGCTTACTGCTTCTGGTCGTAGATATAACGGCGCGACCACGGCAGCGTCTTCGCGCTGCGGCCGGCCTTGCGGCAGATCACCTGGTAGATCGACACGTCGTCGTTCTCGAACGCATACGCGCAGCCGGCCAGGTACACACGCCAGATGCGGAATTTCTCGTCGTCGACCAGCTTCTTCGCTTCTTCGGCTCTCGCCTCGAAGTTCTCGGTCCAGATGTCGAGCGTGCGCGCGTAATGGCGTCGCAGGCTTTCGATGTCGAGCGCCTCGATGCCGCCGCGCTGCATCGATTCGAGCACGAGGCCGATATGCGGCAGTTCGCCGTCCGGGAACACAAAGCGGTCGATAAACTCGCCGCCGCCGAGCGACGTTTCGCCGCTGTCGGCATCACTGGAAGTGATACCGTGATTCATTGCGATGCCGTCGTCGGTCAGCAGGTCGCGGATCTTCCGGAAATAGCCGGGCAGGTTCTTGCGCCCGACGTGCTCGAACATGCCGACGCTGGTGATGCGATCGAACTGGCCTTCAACGTCGCGATAGTCCTGCAGCCGGATCTCGATCTTGTCCTCGAGGCCGGCCGCCTTCACGCGCGCGGTGGCGAGGTCGAACTGGTTCTGCGACAACGTGACGCCGACGCACTGCGCGCCGAACTTCTGCGCCGCGCGCAGCACCAGCGCGCCCCAGCCGCAACCGATGTCCAGCAGCTTCTGGCCCGGCTGCACCTGGATCTTGGTCAGGATGTGGTCGATCTTCTTCAGTTGCGCGGTGGCGAGGTCTTCATCGCCGTTCTCGAAGTACGCGCACGAGTACACCATGTTCTCGTCGAGCCACAGCTGGTAGAACTCGTTCGAAACGTCGTAGTGATACTGGATGGCCTTTTTGTCCGACGACTTCGTATGATTGAAGTAGCGCGTCACACGAGCCAGCTTGCTGGCGCTGGTCACCGTACTGCGCGCCAGCGAGTAGCCGATGTTGATGATGTCCGAGACCTTGCCTTCGATGTCGATCTTGCCTTTGACGTAGGCTTCGCCGAGGTTGTCGAGGCTCGGATTGAGCAGCAGCGGTAGCGCGGCCGCGCTATTCACCTTCAGCGTGACCTGCGGTTCCGCGAACTGCCCGAAGTCGTGCTTCTGGCCATCCCACAAAACGAGACGGGCGGGCAGGTTCGCGTTGGCCCGGACTTCCTCCACCCATTGCGCCAGCTTCTTCTCCCAGAACATTCGATCTCTCCGTTATTCAAAAAAATCAAAGCCAAGCCTGGCGGATCGGCGCACCCCTGGCAGTACTTCGCGCGGCGCGGGTGCGCCGGATCCGTCTTGGCGCATGCGGCCCGTTTCGAGCCGCGCATTCGCCGGTATCGTGCCGGTGTTCGGTATCAGGGCGACAGGCGCTCGATTCGCCAGCTGCCGTCGGCGCCGCGCACGTAGCGCAGGCGATCGTGCAGCCGGGACGGCCGTCCTTGCCAGAATTCGATTGCGTCGGGATGCAGGCGGTAGCCGCCCCAGAACGGCGGGCGCGGCGGATGGTCGCCGTATTGCGCGCTGATCTCGCGTTCGCGCGCTTCGAGTATGTTGCGGCTTTCAATCACCTGACTCTGTGCCGAGGCCCATGCGCCGATGCGCGACGCCAGCGGCCGCGACGCGTAGTACGCATCGCTCTCTGCGGCGCTGGTCTTGTCGATGCGGCCTTCGATGCGCACCTGGCGCTCGAGCTCGATCCAGTGGAACAGCAGGCTGGCGCGCGGATTGACGGCGAGTTCCTGGCCCTTGCGGCTGTCGTAGTTGGTGAAGAAGGTGAAGCCGCGTTCGTCGACGCCTTTGATCAGCACGATGCGTGCCGCGGGGTAGCCGCGCGCATCGACGGTGGCGAGCGTCATTGCATTGGGCTCCGGCAGCCTGGCGTCGACCGCCTGCGCGAACCATTTTTCGAACTGGCGAATCGGGTCGCGGTCGATGTCGGCTTCGTCTAGTGAGCCGAGCGAATAGTTTTTGCGGAGATCGGCAAGAGAGCTCATGTTCTTATGCAAGCGCTACAGTGGGGCCAGTATAGCGAATGACGCGTTTTCTTGCGCCGGATCTGCAAGCGCGCCGGTTGGCGTAATCACCGCCTTAGAGGCCTGTGCGGCGAACCGGTTGACCGCGTCGGGCGGCGGACCGGGCGGCTTCGCGGCGGAATTGCGCCGGTAACGTGACGGAAAAGCGCCGGCGCGCGATCAGGCAAAATAGAGGCTTCGTTTTTTGCGGCATCGCCGCGCCCGCCTCAGAAGAGCCACCGATCATGCAGACCGACCACGCCGCCGCGCCTTTCGATGTTACTACCAGCCACAGCGGGAATGAAGCGGACCGCGCGCGCCGCTTCGGCGGTGTGGCGCGGCTGTACGGGCCGGCGGCGCTGGCTGCTTTCGAAGGCGCGCACGTGGCGGTGATCGGCATCGGCGGCGTCGGTTCGTGGGCGGTCGAGGCGCTGGCGCGTAGCGCGATCGGCAAGTTGACGCTGATCGACCTCGACAACGTCGCCGAGAGCAACACGAACCGGCAGATCCATGCGCTCGACGGCAACTACGGCAAGGCGAAAGTCGAGGCGATGGCCGAGCGCATCGCGCTGATCGATCCGCAGTGCGATGTCCGCGTGATCGAAGACTTCATCGAGCCGGACAATTTTGCTGCCGTGCTGGGTGGCGGCTTCGACTACGTGATCGACGCGATCGACAGCGTGCGCACCAAGACCGCACTGATCGCGTGGTGCGTCGAGCACAGGCAGCCGCTGATCACGGTCGGCGGCGCAGGCGGGCAGCTCGATCCGACCCGCATCCGTATCGACGATCTGGCGCAGACCATCCAGGATCCGCTGCTGTCGAAGGTGCGCGCGCAGTTGCGCAAGCAGCATGGTTTTCCGCGCGGGCCGAAGGCGAAGTTCAAGGTGAACGCCGTGTATTCGGACGAGCCGCTGATCTACCCGGAAGCGGCCGCATGCGATATCGATGCCGAGGCCGAGCATCTGGCGACGTCGCCGGGGCATGCAGGGCCGGTGGGGCTCAACTGCGCGGGGTTTGGTTCCAGCGTATGCGTGACGGCGAGCTTTGGGCTCGCGGCGGTCGCGCATGTGTTGCGGGAGATTGCGCGGCGCGCGGTGGGGTGACGCGCGGGGCGACGGGATCAAGCGGTAGGGCGAGGTGGCGGTACGCACGCGACAGCGGAACGCGTCGGCGCCTCGGGGGGCGATGCAGGCAGGCGGGCAGGCTGACTGGCGGCGGGCGGCGCCCCCGTTTTGGCCGGCTCGGCCCGCCCGACTCGCTTCAGTTCAGCGCTGCACCCAATGCGCGCCGCCACTTCGACACCAGTTGCGGATTGTGCGCCGCGAGGTCGAATACCGACAGCATCGTCTTGCGGCCAATGTCGTCGCGGAACGTGCGGTCGCGCTGCACGATCGCCAGCAGATGCTCGAGCGCGCCTTCGTATTTGTGCCGGGCGATCAGCGCGCTGGCCAGATCGAAGCGCGCGTCGAGGTCATCGGGCTGTGCGGCGACGCGGGCTTCGAGCGCATCGGTGGGCGGCAGGTCGGATGCGGCGTCCACTGCATCGAGCCGGGTCTTGATCGCATTGAAGCGCGCGTCGATGCCTTGCGTGGTTTTCGGCGATAGCAGCTCGACTTGCGCTTTCGCTTCATCCACACGGCTGTCGGCAAGCAGCAGTTCGATCAGATCGAGGCGGGCGTCGTCGTAGCCTGGGTCGAATGCCAGTGCTTCCTTAAGAAAGTCGTAAGCGTCGTCGCGCCGGCCTTCGGCCAATGCGGCACTGGCCGCTGCGCGCGCCGCGTCAGCGCCGTCCGGCACGAGCCGGTCCAGAAACGCGCGCAACTGGCCTTCCGGCAGCACGCCGATAAACTGATCGATCGGCCGCCCATCGGCAAACGCGACGACGTGCGGAATGCTGCGCACCTGGAAGTGCGCGGCAAGCTCCTGATTTTCGTCGACATTGACCTTCACGAGCTTCCACTTGCCTTCATATTCGGCCTCGAGCCGCTCCAGCATCGGACCGAGCGTCTTGCACGGGCCGCACCACGGCGCCCAGAAGTCGACCAGCACCGGCGCGAGCGTCGAGGCGGCGATCACGTCCTTTTCGAAAGTGGCCAAGGTGGTTTCCATTGCAACCTCTCGTCAAACAGTCAAGCTGGATAGGTAAGGGCAGACGCCGCGACTTCAATATAGGCGAAGCGCGACGCGGGCAGCACGGCGACGCCGGGCAGCGGCACCGGGTGTCGGCGCATCAGTGCGGCTTGCGGTCCGGCAACGGGATCCATTCGGTCTCGCCGGGCACCTGGCCCATCTGCTGGTTCGTCCACGCGGTTTTCGCGCGCTCGATCTTGTCGCGCGTGCTGGCGACGAAATTCCATTCGATAAAGCGTTCGCCTTCGAGCCTCTCGCCGCCGAGCACCATGACCCGCGCGCCGTTGTGGCTGGCGAGCGTGACCGTTTCGCCGGGCGTCAAGACCGCCATCTGGGCCACGTCGAGCGGCGTGCCATCGATCGACAGGTCGCCTTCGACCAGATAGACACCGCGTTCGTCGTGTTCGGGTTCGAGCGCAAATGCACTACCCGGGGCGAAGTCCGCCGCCACGTACAGCGTGCCCGAATAGGTGCGAGCCGGCGCCGTATGGCCGAACGCCGTGCCGGCGATCACACGCAACGTGACGCCGTTACGCTCCAGTTGCGGCAGCGTGTCGGCCGGATGATGCTCGAACGAAGGCTCGCTGTCTTCGTCGGCCAGCGGCAGCGCGACCCAGGTCTGGACGCCGTGCACCGTCGAGCCATTGGCGCGTTCTTGGTCCGGCGTCCGTTCCGAATGGACGATGCCTTTGCCCGCGGTCATCCAGTTCACGTCGCCGGGGACGATTTTCTGCTGCGAGCCGAGGCTGTCCCGATGCATGATCGCGCCTTCGAACAGATAGGTGACCGTCGCAAGCCCGATGTGCGGATGCGGACGCACGTCGAGACCGACGCCGGCGGGCAGCGTGGCCGGACCCATATGGTCGAAGAAAATGAACGGGCCGATCAGGCGCGCGGCCATGGCAGGCAACACGCGCCGCACCGCCAGATTGCCGATGTCGCGTAGATGGGGCTTCAGAACCGCTTTGATCGATGAGGACATGACGAGGCTCGGGTCAAGTGGGGCTGGACGGCCATTCTAACTGCCCCTTGCGAGCGATGCGTGGTTAGCCCGGTGCGGCGCAATCGAGGGGCTGCGCCGCGCGGTGTCACCTGACGATCGCACGCTCGAGCCAGCCGATCGACAGATGCGAGTGCAGCAGCATGACCAGCAGGATCAGACACGTGCAGAGCGACTGTGCGACGACTGCGTTGTGCAGTCGCGCGGCCTGTGTATGCCACCCGGACGTGCCGGGTTGCAGCTTCGCTAACGCGACGCCGGCCGGCTCGCGCACGCGCTTCTCGATGACCGATTCGACGACGAAGATCGCCACGCTCAACACGAACCAGCCTTGCAGCGCGGCGTGCCAGCTGCTGAGCCAGAACAGCGCGAAGCCGGTGAGCATGACGAGCCAGCCGGACACGTTGTAGCAGGTGTCGGTGCGCTCCAGCCCGCTGAGCAGCAGGGTCTGCGTGGCGGGCGTACACGCCTTCAGTCTGGCCGACAGCCACGGTGCGAAAAGCAGCGGGCCGGTGGCGGCGATGCCGGCCAGTGCGTGGGCGAGTTTGACGAGCGTGTAGTTCAAGGCGGTCCTCTTCAGCGCGATATCAGCGCAGTGAAGATACCGGCGCAAGGTCGGGCCGCCCAGCGCGGAACGCGACAACGCATCGAGCGGAACCGACATGCGTGTTATGGACCGGCGCGGATCGGTGCTACGCCGCGCATGTCCGACAGGTCCGGTGCGGGGTGCGCGTCGTGTGCTTCACGCGTGGGCCGCAGACGCTTGCGAACCCGGCTCGGGCACTCGTCGCTGAAGCGGCGGAACCAATGGCCGAACGAATCGCCCGACGCAAAGCCGAGCATCGCCGCCAGTTCCTCGTTCGATGCGCCCTGCGCGAAGCCGCGCCACGCTTCGGCGAGCAGCAGCCGGTTGTGCCACTCGCGAAACGTCAAACCCGTATCGCGGCGCAGCAGCCGCGCCAGCGTGCGATCCGTCGCGCCGACGAGGCGTCCCCAGTCGGCGAGGCTTTTGCGCTGCGCGGGATTGGCGATCAGGCTGTCGGTGACCTTCTTGAGCCGCGCATCGCGCGGCAGCGGCAGCGTCAGCGTGCTGCGCGGCACGTGCTGGATCTCGTCGAACAGCACGTCGAGCATACTGTGGCGGCGCGCCGGCGTGAGCGCGGCACGCGGGTCGGCGAGCCGTTCGCATAGCGCAACGATCAGCAGCGACGCATCGATCAGCTTGATGGCCGGCACGTAGTCATGGCATGCCGCCGCAGGGATGTACAGAACCAGCAGGTCGACGCGGTCGTGGGCCGCGCCCCAGTGCACGGTTTCGGGCGGGATCCACACGGCCATGTCGCGCTTGAGCAGCCAGCGCGCGTCGTGCGTGTGGCCATACAGCACGCCGCTTTTAACCAGCACGAATTGTCCCAGGCGGTGCTGGTGCGGCTCGCTATCCTGCTCCGAGAAGCGGTCGAGCGTACGTGAAACGATGGTGACGTCCTGCTGGCATTTTTTCCAGTCCATGTGTACCGCTAAGCATGATTCGTGTCGTACCGGGCGGGCAGCAGAACGGCAGCCGCAAGGCCAACCAGCATCAGCGCCCCGAGCATGGTAAAGCATGTCTGAAACGACGCGGCGCCGGTAATGCGCAGTTGCAGCGTGCCGAGTGCGTTGATGCCGAGCGCCGCACCGAGATTGCGCAGGAACTGGATCGTCGAGGTCCATGTGCCGAGCCGCTCGGCGGGTGCGCGGTTCTGCGCGTAGACGAGCGTCGTGGTGGCGGTGCAGCCCATGCCGAGACCGATCAGCGCGAGCGCAACCCCGACCGCAAGCGCGACCGGCACGACCAGCCGATGCGATAGCGCGAGCGGCATTGCGAGGCAGCCGGCGCCGAGCAGCAGCATGCCGCACGACGCCATGCGGCGGTAACCGGCCTTGCCAAGCCGGCTGCCGCATACCGCGGCGCCGACGACCCAGCCCAACGCCGCCATCATGATCAGCACGCCGATCGACAAGGAGCCGCTGCCGAACGGCTGCAGCGCGAGCGGCAGCAGCGTGACGGAGGCGTATAGACCGGCACTGGACAACAGCACCAGCGCGCTGACCGCGAGCAGCGTGCGCCGGCGCAGAAACTCGAGCGGGATCGGGCTCAGTTCAGCGCGTGGCCGCAGGCGTGCCACCAGCAGAATGCCCGAGGCGGTTGCGGCGAGCAGCAGGCCGAAGCGCCATTGCGCGGCGTCGCTGGATTCGGTGATCAGCAGCAGCACGCTGCCTAGCAGCACCATCAACAATGCTTGCGCGGGAAGATCGATGGGCGTGCGGCCGGCGCGCTTGCCTGCTTGCGGCGCGACGCACAGCATCAGCAACGCGACGAGCCCGATCGGCAGATTGAACCAGAAGATCGCACGCCAGCCGAACAGGCTGTCGAGCACACTGCCGAGCAATGGCCCGGCGACGGCGGACAGTCCCCATACGCTGCTCAGCATGCCTTGCATCTTGCCGCGGCGCGCGCTGTCGAACAGGCTGGCGAGCAACGCGTACGACAGCGTGATGATGGCGCCCGCGCCTGCACCTTGCAGCACGCGCGCGGCGATCAGCAGCGGCATCGAAGGACTGAGCGCCGCGCCGACGGACGCTGCCAGAAACAACCCAAGCGCGGCTTTCAGCACCGTGGAGATGCCGAGCCGGTCCGCACATGCGCCGGCCAGCGGCGCACCTAGCGCAACCGGCAGCAGGAAGCCGGACATGATCCACGGATAAAGCTCAGGGCGCCCCAAACTGCGGCTGATGGACGGCAGCGCCGTGCTGACGATGGTGCTGTCCACTGCGGCGAGGAACAGCGCAACCACGACGGTCGCGACGCCGAGGCGGCTTTCCTTGTCGCTGATCTTGTCGCTGGCCTTGTCGATTTCGAGAGCGGCTTGTTTCATGGTTGTACCTGCCGCTCAGCCCGCATGCACGACGGACGAAGACGAGAACCGCCGCAGGATCGCCGCGGTTTCGTCGTCGAGGTGCTCGTCGACTTTGCGGATCAGGTCGCCGGACTGCACGAGCTTGCGAAAGCGCAGCGTGATGTCGAGTTGAGTTTGTGCCGCTGCGTTGCCTTCGGAGTAGTCGAGATCGAACGCGGCTTTCACGGTGGCCGCGCTCGCCATCGCCAGCTGCGTGTTCAGCGCTTCGGTGTCCTCGATCAGCTGATGCATGCGCATGCGTTCCGCGGCGCTCAGTGCGGGGACGATTTCGTCGAATACCGCGTGATCGCACTGGATGTGGCGCGCTTCATCGAGGCCGTGGAAATGCAGCAGCTGCGTCAGAAAGCGATGCTGCAGCGGGTCTGCCAGCTTCAGCTTGCGCTCGAACACGGTGATCACCGATTCGCCGACGTAAGCGGCCGAGCACAATGCGGCCAGCTTGACGAGCGGTGCATCGTTGCCGCTGTACAGTTCGACGCGCTGCTGGAACAGGTTGTCCGGCAACTTGATGTCGCGCCCGGCGAGGTGACGCACGTACTGGTAGAAGCTGTTCGCATGGTTGATCTCTTCGGCCGCGAAGCACGAAAGCGTGTGATAAAGGCCGGCGCCCGCGTTGAACGGCGTGCGCTCGGCCTGCAGTTCGCAGGCCACCCGGCACAGCACGGTCGCGACGTGCATTTCGAGCTCGGCGAGCTGCGACAGCTCCTTGTACAGATACGCGACGGCCTTGCGCTCCTCGCCGGCCTTACCGACCAGCACGCGCGACAGGAAGTCCAGCTCATCGAGCTCGGCGGCGCGTTCCCAAGGCATGCGGTTCGGATGCAGATAGTTCAGATGCGCGTACTGGTTGATGTCGGTGAATCGGTTCATGGCAACACCTGCTGGGTAAAGGACAAGAGGAACCTCACGAGCGCGCATACGAAAGCGCATTGAAGATGCTGCGCGATCTGTCTTCGATCGCGCGCCGGCCGTGCATCACACGCGTGTTGTCGATCAGCACGATGTCGCCGGTGTGCCAACCGATCTCGGTGGTGAAACGCTCGCACAGGCTTTCCGTCTGCTGCAGCAGCGGCGCCGGAATGGCGCTGCCGTCGGCGAAGGTGATCAGCGGTTTCTCGTAGTGGTTCGACGGTCCGAAGATGCTGTTCGCGAAGTTGCGGGTTTCGCGCGGATTGATGCGGCTCGCGCGGATCGCCGGCGTGCGAAAGAGGTAGTGGATCGAGCCGTCTTCGTTCGGCACCACCTGTGCGGTGCCGGGTTGCTCGAGCAGGGCGAGCAGATCGTCGAACGATGCATCGTCGGCGCGTGCGAGCGGGCGGCCTCGCGAGGCCAGCGCATGGAACACATAGGTCTTCCAGCGCGCGGCGTCGACACGCCGCGCATACACGATGTCCTGCGCGCCGAACGCTTCGCGCAGCGCATCGCTCATCTCCTCATAGACGAGCTTGCCGTCGCAGACGGTGGTCTGCGAACCCTGCTGCGGCGCCGTTTCGCAGTAGAACCAGCACAGGTCGGGCCAGAACGGGCTATTGCCGTTCTCGCAATGCAGGCCGACCGCGTCGTACCCGGCATCGACTTTCTGCGCGGTGTCGCCGTCGAACTTGCGCGCCGGATCGAGGCTGATCGTCGAACTCGTGTTGCGCACGAGCCGCGAGAAATGCTCGATGCCGCGCTGAAAGCCGCGCAGCACCAGGTAGCCGTGTTCGGCGAGCTGATCGAGCAGATAGCTGGACGGCAGGCGGCTCGCGTCGTCGGTATTCAGCGACGTCAGTACGGCGCCTGAGCCGGCGTGCGCGGTTTCACGAATGTTCATCGATGGGCAGACCCTTGCTTTGGGAGGACAGAAATGGGGCGACCGCTTCGCGGCGCGGCCGCCCGGTGACCGTGAAAAGCTGTTCCATTACATGTGCGCTGTGCTGGACCAGCACCGGCGCCGGAATCTGTTCGATCTCGCTCAGATGCTCGCGCGCGTAGGCGGCGATCGCCTGGCGGATCTGCGGTTCGCGCGCCAGATCCGCGACGATGAAGAGGCCGCCGAGAAATTGCTGCCGGTCGCCGTACACGATCACGTGCAGCACGTCCGCCACCGTGCGGTAGGCGGACTCCAGCCATTCCGGCGAGATGTTGCGGCCGTTGGCGGTGATGATCAGCGTCTTCTTGCGGCCGGTGATGGTGACGAAGCCGTCGCTGTCGAGCCTGGCGAGGTCGCCGGTGTGCAGCCAGCCGCCATCGTCGACTACGCAGCTGCTTGGGTCATCGTTCGAATAGCCGGCGAAGAGCGAACTGCTGCGCAGGCAGAGTTCGCCGTCGTCGGCGATGCGCACCTGCACATGCGGCAGAGGCTGGCCTGCGGTACCGATGCGGTTCGCGCCGCGACGGTTCCATGTTGCGACGGAGCTGTTTTCGCTAAGGCCGTAGCCCTGATAGACAGGAATGCCGCAACCCTCAAGCGCGATAAGCGCCGCCTTGCTGACGGGGGCGCCGCCGGCCGCGAGCAGCGGCGCGTTCGGGCGGCCGAACAGCTTTTGCATTGGATCGGCGCCGGCTTCAAGCTCGCGTGTTCTGGCGGCCATCGCTTCGACGAGTGCGGGTGTCAAAGTTAACGCCGACGCGCGCGCCGCGCGGATCAGTTCGAGCCGATCGGCGGCGACGACGCCCGGGCTGCCGAGCGGCGGCATATCCGCTGGCGGCAGCAACAGCGCGCCGCCGGACGTGAGCGGCATATAGATCGCGGTCACCTGCTCGATCAGCAGACTCAGCGGTACAAGAT
>DATLOW010000448.1:0-7242 GCA_035536055.1 Paraburkholderia sp.
ATATTCCTTGAACCAATGCCATGTGCACGGTTGCGGAAATTTGTAGCACGGGCGTGCGCGTCACTCTGTCTGATGTACCCGAAGTGCTGCTAACTGCGACCAATTCTGAACCTCCGGTTCAGGATGCCGGCCTAGCGGCTAAGGCGGGGACCTATACCAACGGCATCGGACATTCGTCCGGTGCCGTTTTTCTTTGCGCTTCGTTTTCGTAGTGTGTCCCTTCGTTCATTGTCCCTTGCAACCATGCGCTATTGGCTGATGAAGTCCGAACCGGACGAGGCAAGCATCGACGACCTCGCGAACGCTGCGCAACGCTCGCTGCCATGGACCGGCGTGCGCAACTATCAGGCGCGCAACTTCATGCGCGACGTGATGAAAATCGGCGACGGCGTGCTGTTCTATCACTCGAGCTGCCCGGAGCCCGGCATCGCGGGCCTGGCCGAAGTGTCGTCGACGCCCTATCCCGATCCCACGCAGTTCGATCCGAAGAGCCCGTACTACGATCCGAAGTCGTCGCGCGAAACGCCGCGCTGGACTCTCGTCGACGTCGTATTCAAAAAGAAAATCCAGCTGATTCCGCTCGCTGCGCTACGCGAGCACCCTGAGCTCGCCGACATGCGCGTGCTCGCAAAAGGCAACCGGCTGTCGATCACGCCGGTGACCGATGCCGAGTGGGCATTCATCACGAAGCAGCTGGCGAAGAAGGCCTGATTCGCATTGGTTGACGCCTGCGCGACACGCGCGACGGCAGTTGCGGGAACCAGAATGCGCCGGCACACGACTAAGGGGTCGCAAGGGAGTTGCAAGCTGGCGTCAGCGCATGCATCGCAGTGCATCGCTCGATCTGCCGCCGCGTGCGTCTCGCTTGCTTAACCAAGGAGTCGAACAATGACGAGAAAAATTACGCTTGCACTGGCCCTCGCCGGCAGCTGCGCCGCCCCTCTGCTGTTGTCGCTCGCACCGGTTGCCGCTCGCGCGCAAACGGTCGTGCCGTACCAGCCGGCCGGCGTGCTGTCGCTGAATGCACAGGCCAGCACCGAAGTGCCGCAGGACGTCGTCAACATCACGCTGTTTTACGAGCAGGAAGCGAAAGATCCGTCGTCGCTGACCAATGCGCTCAACGAGCGCGCGGATGCCGCATTGCGCCGCGCCAAAGGCGTCAGCGGCGTGACCGCGCGCACCGGTTCGTTCTCGATCTATCCGTCCACCGATCGCGACGGCCGGATCTCCGCATGGCGCGGGCGCACCGAAGTGATCCTCGAGTCGCGCGACTTCGCCAGCGCATCGAAGCTGGCGGGCGACCTCGCGACGACGATGCAGGTCGGCAACGTGCAGTTCTCGCTGTCGCCCGAAGCGCAGCGCGCCGCCGAGCAGAAGCTGACCGGCGAGGCGATTGCGTCGTTCCGTCAGCAGGCGAGTTCTTCTGCGCAAGCCTTCGGCTATAGCGGCTACTCGATTCGCGAAGTGAACATCGGCCACAACGGCGTGATGCCGCGGCCGGTGATGATGATGAGCGCGCGCGCGATGGGCGCCGAAGCGAAGGCCGCGCCGCCGGTGCCGCTCGAAGGCGGCACCTCGACGGTGACGGTCAACGTGTCGGGGTCGGTGCAGATGAAGTGATGCGGGTGTAGTGCGGGTCGAGTGCGGATATTGCGCGGACGTTGTGCAGGCGACCGCGCAACGCGACTCCAGCAGCGCAACTCGGCAGCGCGACACGATGCAAACGCAGCGCGTCGAAACAAAAACGCCACGGCACATGCCGTGGCGTTTTTTATTACAGCAGCGAAAGCACGCGCATACCGTCTCGCCCGAACCTTCAGCGAAGCCCGCGCAGACCGCGCCGCTCAGCCGGCATTCACCGCCTGCTGCGGCTGCCTGTCGGCACGACGATACGACCACACCAGCATCGCGATGCCGGCGAGAATCATCGGCAGCGACAACCATTGGCCCATCGACAGCCCCAGCGCAAGCAGGCCGAGGAAGTCGTCCGGCTCGCGCGCGAACTCCACCGTGAAACGCGCAAGTCCATAACCGATCAGGAACACCGCCGACACCGCGCCGACCGGCCGCGGCTTGCGCGAGAACAGGATGATCACGAAGAACAGCGCGACACCCTCGAGCGCGATTTCATACAGCTCGGACGGATGGCGCGGCAACAGGTGATACTGCGCGAACACTTCGCCCAGATGCCATTGCGCGGCCTGCTGCGGATGCGCGGCAAGCCATGCGGCGTCATCGCGGGCGGCGCCCGGGAACAGCATCGCCCACGGCGCCGACGGATCGGTCACGCGGCCCCACAGCTCGCCGTTGATGAAGTTGCCAAGGCGCCCTGCCGCGAGGCCGGTCGGCACCATTGGCGCGACGAAGTCGGTCACCTGCATCCACGTGCGCTTGCGCTGCCACGCGAACAGCATCATCGAGAACAGCACGCCGAGGAAGCCGCCGTGAAACGACATGCCGCCTTCCCATACCTTGAAGATGTCGAGCGGATGCGTGAAATAGAAGCTCGCCTTGTAGAACAGCACGTAGCCGAGGCGGCCGCCGAGGATCGTACCGAGCACGCCGTAGAACAGCATGTCGTCGATGTCCCGCGCGGTCCAGCCTTGCGCGGCGACGTGCGGCAGCCGCAGCCGCAAGCGGCCGACGACGATCGCCGCGACGAACGCGACGAGATACATCAAACCGTACCAGCGCACGGCGAGCGGACCCAGATGGATGGCAACGGGATCGAAATTCGGGTGAATGAGCATCGTGTTGTTGTCGGAGTGCTGTGAGGTTCTGACGTGTGGGTCGAAAGGTTTGGATGTCGTTGGAGCGGTGATGCGGCGACGCGTTCAATCGGTGCGCCGCTCACCGCGCGCCGGATTCGGACGCTTCGTGCGAAGCGCGCCGCTGCCGACCCCGGCGTCAGCCTCGGCACGCATCGCGCCCGTGCTGCCTGCCTGCGGCTTCGGCGCAACGCCCATCGCGTTGGCCGCGTGCTCGCGCGCGATCTCTGCGTGCTCGCGCGCAATCTCGATAAAGCCCGCAAGCGCCGGACTGACCGAGCGCGTACGCCACACCAGCCCCGTCTCGACCGCCGGCACCGCTTCGGCGAGCGGCCGGTACACGACATCCGTGCGCCGCAGGTTACGCAACGATTGCGGCACCAGTGCGACGCCGATGCCAGCCGACACGAGGCTGACGATGGTCTGCATCTGGATCGCCTGCTGGCCGATGCGCGGCGTCAGGCCGGCCGCGCCGTAGCAATCCATAATGATGTCATAAAAGCCCGGCGCCAGACGCCGCGGGAAGATCACGAGCGGCGCGTCGGCCGCGGCGCGCAGGCTGATCGGGCTGTCGCGCCATTCGGCGACGGTTGCGGCTGGCGCCTGCGGTTGTGTTTCCTGCTGCCCTTCGATATGCGCCGCCATCTGCGCGGACATCGCGATCACCAGCGGTTCGCGTGCGATCGGCAGCCACGTCAGCTGCGTCGCGTAGCGCGGCGGCAGTGGCCCGATCACGAGGCCGGCGTCGATGCGGCCGGCCGTCAGTTCTTCGAGCTGCACGTCGCTGGTCGCTTCCGCGAGTTGCAGCCGCACGTGCGGCCGGCGCACGCCGAATTCGCGCAACAGCGGCGGCAGCACGCCGTAGTCGGCGGTCGACACGAACGCCAGCGACAGGCCGCCAGCCTCGCCGCGCGCGAGGCTTTGCGCGAGCGGCCGCAATGCCTCGGCGCTGGCCAGCAGGCGCCGCACTTCCGGCAGCAGATCGGCGCCGACCGGCGTCAGTTCGACCGAACGCTTGGTGCGCGCAAACAGCTCGGCGCCGAGCGTTTCTTCGAGCGCGCGGATCGCCTGCGACAGCGGCGGCTGTGTCATCGCAAGACGCGCGGCCGCGCGGCCGAAGTGCCGCTCTTCGGCGACGGCGACGAAATAGCGCAACTGGCGCAGATCGGGCGTGGGCGGGAACATGATTAATACATTTTACGACCTTATCGGCCGTCAATAATATATTGGACATCGGTTTCGAGAAACTTCATCCTTGCCTGGCATGTCGGCCTACACTGGCCGGAACAGGCACGAACCTGCGCCGCCGCGCCGGGCGCGCAGACCAAAAACAGACTGGACGGAGCCCCCCCATGCCATACAACCGTCGTTCGAAGCACATCACGCAAGGCGTCGCGCGTTCGCCGAACCGCTCGATGTTTTACGCCATCGGCTACAAGAAGGATGACTTCGACAAACCGATGATCGGCGTCGCCAACGGCCACTCGACCATCACGCCGTGCAACGCCGGCCTGCAGCGTCTGTCGGACGCGGCAGTCGCCGCGATCAGGGCGGCCGATGCGAACCCGCAGATCTTCGGCACGCCGACCATCTCGGACGGCATGTCGATGGGCACCGAAGGCATGAAGTACTCGCTGGTGTCGCGCGAGGTGATCGCCGATTGCATCGAGACCTGCGCGCAAGGCCAGTGGATGGATGGCGTGGTGGTGGTCGGCGGCTGCGACAAGAACATGCCGGGCGGCATGATCGCGCTGGCGCGCATCAACGTGCCGGGCATCTATGTGTATGGCGGCACGATCATGCCGGGCAACTGGAAAGGCAAGGCGCTGACGATCGTGTCGTCGTTCGAGGCGGTCGGCGAATTCACCGCGGGCCGCATGTCCGAGGAAGATTTCGAAGGCATCGAACAGAACTCGTGCCCGACCACCGGCTCGTGCGGCGGCATGTACACCGCGAACACGATGAGCTCGTCGTTCGAGGCGCTCGGCATGTCGCTGCTGTATTCGTCGACGATGGCGAACCCGGATCAGGAGAAGGTCGAGTCGGCCGCGGAATCGGCGCGCGTGCTGGTCGAAGCGGTGAAGCGAGACCTGAAGCCGCGCGACATCATCACGAAGCGTTCGATCGAGAACGCGGTGTCGCTGATCATGGCGACCGGCGGCTCGACCAATGCGGTGCTGCACTACCTCGCCATCGCGCATGCGGCCGAAGTGGAATGGACGATCGACGATTTCGAGCGGATCCGCAAGCGGGTGCCGGTGATCTGCGACCTGAAACCGTCGGGCCAGTATGTCGCGACCGACCTGCACAAGGCAGGCGGCATCCCGCAAGTGCTGAAGATCCTGCTCGACGCGGGCCTGCTGCACGGCGATTGCGTGACGATCACCGGCCGCACGCTGGCCGAAGAGCTGAAGGATGTGCCCAGCAAACCGCGTGCGGACCAGCAGGTGATCTTCCCGATCGCGCAGGCGCTGTACAAGGAAGGCCACCTCGCGATCCTGAAGGGCAACCTCGCCGAACAGGGCGCGGTGGCGAAGATCACCGGCCTGAAGAACCCGGTGATCACCGGTCCGGCCCGCGTGTTCGACGACGAGCAAAGTGCGATGGACGCGATCCTGAACGACCGGATCAAGGCCGGCGACGTGGTCGTGCTGCGCTATCTCGGCCCGCAGGGCGGCCCGGGCATGCCGGAAATGCTCGCGCCGACTTCGGCGATCATCGGCAAGGGACTCGGCGAATCGGTCGGCCTGATCACCGACGGCCGCTTCTCGGGCGGTACGTGGGGCATGGTGGTCGGACACGTGTCGCCGGAGGCGTTCGCCGGCGGCACGATCGCGCTGGTGCAGGAAGGCGATTCGATCACGATCGACGCACACCGGTTGCTGCTGCAACTGAATGTCGACGATGCCGAACTGCAGCGCCGCCGCGCCGCGTGGCAGCAGCCGAAGCCGCGTTACACGCGCGGCGTGCTGGCCAAGTATGCGGCGCTTGCGCTGCCGGCGCACAAGGGCGCGGTAACGGGCTAACCGCTAACCGGCGGCCGCGCCCGGTGCGGCCATGCGCGCGGCCCGCTCTCGCACAAGGCAAAGGCCAACAGCACAAGCAAAGGAGCACACGGAAAATTCCGCGTGCTCCTTTGCTTTTATAATGCGGCGACAAGCCGGGCTCGACACCGGCGGAGACCAGCATGAAAAAGAAGTCGTATGCGGCATTGGGGTTGGCTGGCGCATTGACGATCATTGCACCGGCTCGCGCGGAGTCAACGCCTGGCCTTACGCTTGCGCAGCAGGAAAACTGCATGAGCTGCCACTCGGTGAGCCGGCGCTTCATGGGCCCATCGATGCACGACATCGCGGCGCGCTACGCCACACGCGCCGACGCGCCCGCGTATCTGACCCGTAAGATTCTTGAAGGCAGCGCCGGCGTGTGGGGCACGGTGCCGATGCCGGCCAACACGCAACTCACACCCGATCAGGCGGCTTCGCTCGCCGGCTGGATTCTGACGCTGAAGTAGCGCGAACGGACTGCGCGACATCCGCGCACCGCGGGCGCGACACGCGACGCCGCTGCTTCGGCCGCCACACCGCCTGCAGTCCGCCGCGCACCGCCGCGGCATCAACCGCCGCGATGCTTCAGCTCTTCGCGGATCGCCTCGCGCACCCAGCCGGTCAGTTCCGACTCGAGCGCCATCGACACCTCGCGCGTAATCTGGCTGACCAGACGCGACGTATGTTCCTGGAACGCGTCGCGGCAGCGCGACTCGATCAGCGCGCGGCCCTCGCCAGTCAGATAGCTGGCGAAGCGGCCGCGCAGCCGTTCGGCGATCAGGTTGGCGTCGTAATCGGTGATACCTGGACCGGCAACGGGCGCGCTTGCAGCAGATGCAGCAGGTGCGGATGCAGCCGCAGAAGCAGCCGTCGCAGACGCGACCGACGCAACCGCGGCCGGCTGCACCGGCCGCGCCTCGGCCCGTGCCGGTGTCGGCGTCGGTATCGGTGCCGCGATCGCATCGCTCATCGGCAAATCGAGCGGCGCGGTGCTTTCATCTTCGACAAACGCGCCCTCGTCGGGCTCGGACCCGAAGCCGTCGGCGGGCTCGGCGGCGGTTTCGCGCGCTTGCGCGGGGTCACCCTGCACGATGACTTCGTTCAGGACCGGAATGACTACATCTTGAGAATCGTTCGGATGAGGCACGGGAGCACTCCGTCAATAAGTCGGACGAACCGATGATCCGAAAAGACCTTGCATGCCGCGGCATGCAGGGCCCGCGAGGGCAAGGCGGTCTTAGCCGCCCTGCTTGTAGTTGTTCAGAGCATAGCCGCGATCGCGATAAAAGCGATAGCGTTCGCGGCCCGCCGTCAGTTCATCCGGCGCATTGCCGACCACTTCGAGCAGCCGCTCGAAGCGCGCGAATTGCGCCGGCACCTCGGCGCCAAGATTCAGCAGGATCTGGTGATGCGGCACGTCGTCGAGA
>DATLOW010000449.1:0-18632 GCA_035536055.1 Paraburkholderia sp.
ATCGCTGCAGAACCGGCTTGCGTCCTGCCGCAAGCCGCGCAGCGAACTCCGCGCGCGCCTGCGTGAGATCGTCGTAAAGAAACGTATCGAGGCCACCCGCGCCGTCGTCCGGCTTGACGACCCAGCCGCCGGTCGCGTTATCGGTATCAGGACCGCGTACCGCTGCGCCATCGAGCGCCGGCGTCACCGCCAGGCCATGCGCGGCGAGCAGCGCCGCCGTTGCGCTCTTGCTCGAACACAGCGCGATCGCTTCCTTCGTGCAGCCGAGCCAGCGGGCCGAGCCGACTGCATCGGCAAGCTGCAGCATCAGGCCGTCGCATTCGGGCGCCACGATCCACGCATAGTCGTGCTCGCGCGCGGCACGCGCGACGAAATCCATCATCGGCTCGCCGGGGGCGGCACAGTAGTGCCGCAATGGCGAGCGCGATGCCGCTGCCGCTTCGAAACGCGAACTCGCGAAGCTGACATCGATGCCATCGAGTTGGCGCAGGTCCTGCACCATCGCGTCGCGCATCGCGCGGCCTTCGACGATCAGCGCACTCAGATCCGCAATGCCGCTCTCGCCGGCCAACTCCGGATCGATGCCGCCGCCGGTGAGATACTCGTACACAAACAGGCTGATCAAGGAAAGTCTCCGATGCGGGTCATCCCGGTTCTCGATCTTCTCGACGGTCATGCGGTGCGCGCAATACGCGGCGAGCGCGCCAGCTATCGTCCCGTCCAGTCCACTCTGTGCGCGAACAGCGAACCGCTCGCGGTCGCACGTGCGCTGCTTGCGGCCAGCCACGCCGACACCTTGTACGTCGCCGACCTCGATGCGATCGTCGCGCAGCGCGCCGCTACCGCGACGCTCGCCGCGCTATGCGCCGGCCTGAATCCGCCCGGTGCAGCCGGCCGCGTGCAGATCTGGCTCGACGCGGGCTTCGCGGACTACGCGTCGATGCATGCGCACCTGGCCCGCATCGTCAGTCTCGGCGCGGCACGCGACACGCTCGTGCCCGTATTCGGCTCGGAATCGCTACGCGCACCTACCGCGCTCCTCGATGCGCAACGCGCAGGTTACGCGCCGATCCTGTCGCTCGACCGCCGCGCGGGCCGCGCACTCACCGCATGCGACACCGCCGATGCGCTGCACGACACCCCTGCACTGTGGCCCGAGCGCGTGATCGCGATGACGCTCGATCGCGTCGGCGCCTACCAGGGCCCCGACCTCGACACGTTCAACGCGATCCGCGCACGCGCCGGCACTCGCACGCTGATCGGCGCCGGCGGCATCCGCGATCGAGCGGACCTCGACGCCGCAGCGCAAAGCGGCGCGCATGCATGGCTTGTCGGCTCCGCGCTGCACGACGGCAAGCTCGCCGCACCGGCCGGCTGATACAGGTGAACGGCAAACACAATATCCATGCCAAGCGGGCGGCCGCGCTGTCGCCGCAATCCATTCGCAAGGAAGGCGCCGTGCGGCTCGCGCGGGTGACACTGTGTTCCAGCGCGACGCACATACTGTGTTGCGTATGCTGACTTCGCACTACTGCTGTTAAACGGCGGGGCGTCCGTTGTTCTGCATGCGCCGGTGTCGAAACGCGGGCCTCGAATCGATTGCATCTGCGCTCACACCACGCGTATCGCATCCCGCGCAACAGACTTCACGCATGCGCGCGAACCCATCGCGCAATCGGCATGGAGCTTGCTCCACCGAGCCGCATGCACGATTCCCCCTCCCACGCGCCGAATGCCGCGCAGGCAGGCGCGTCCGCCACGCCGCCTGCGTTCGTGTCCGTTGCGCGAGACTGGACCTGCCCGTTCTGCCCGCTGCTGTGCGACGACATCGAGGCCCGCGTGCGCGACGACCAGACGATCGCTGCGCCCGCAACCAACTGCCCGCGGCTGGCACAGGCGCTCACGCACTTCGGCGCCGCGGACAGCGATTGTGCACCGTCGCTCGACGGTCAGCCGGTGTCGCGCGAGACTGCGCTCGCGCGCGCCGCACAGATGCTTGCGCACGCCCACCGTCCGCTGTTCGGTGCATGCGCAACGGATGTCGCCGGCGCTCGCGCGCTTTACGAACTGGCCGCCGGCTGCGGGGCGATTCTCGACACGCTGCATGGCGCCGCGCTCGGTGCCGCGACGCTTGCACTGCAGGACCGCGGCGCGTTGTTCACGACGCTCTCCGAGGTGCGTTCGCGCGCAGACCTGCTGATCGTGTTCGGTTGCACACCCGGCGCGCACCATCCACGCTTTTACGAACGCACGCTGGCGGGCAGCACGCGCGCACGCGATATCTGTTTTGTCGCATGCGCGACCGATCCGGCCGCCGGCGAAATGCCCCATGCCCGTTGCGATGCGATGCTGGAACATGCGTCGCCTTATGACGTGCTGGCGCTGTGGTCCGCGCTTGCCGAAGGCCGCAGCCCAGCGGCCTTCGCGAGCGGCGCGGAAGACGTTGCAAGCATCGCCACACAGCTTGCTTCGCTGATGGCGCGCATCGCGGCAGCGCGTTACACAGTGCTGGTCTACGAGCCGGCAGCCCTGCCGCAGCCGCACGCGGCACTGCTGATCGAAGCGCTGCATCGGATCGTCAAGGCGCTGAACCGCACCTGCCGTGCGGGTGTGCTCGCACTGGGCGGCGCGGACGGCGCGCTGACCGTCAATCAGGCCTTCACGTGGCTGTCCGGTCTGCCGCTCGCCACCCGTGTTGCGCGCCACGACCGGCCCGAGGGCGCGGCGCCGCTCGAGCACGATCCGTATCGCTACCGCACCGAACGGCTGCTCGCCGCGCGCGAAATCGACGCGCTGCTGTGGGTGACGAGCTTCGAGCCGCACCCGTTGCCGGACACGCTGGACCCACAGGTGCCAGCAATCGTGCTCGGCCCGCCTGCACTGGCCGAACGCATCGCGGCGCGCGGCGCACCCACCGTGTTTATCCCGGTCGCCACACCCGGGATCGACGGCAACGGCCATCTGTTTCGGCTCGACACGTCGGTGGTCGCGCCGCTTGCTGCGGCCAGACAAGTGAATTTGCCGAGCGTGGCCGAACTCGCGGCAGACCTCGCCGAGCGCGTCGCCGCGCAGCGGAGGCCGTCATGACGCTTGCGCGGCTGACCGGCGGCATCGTCTACGATCCGGCCAACGGCGTGAACGGCGAACGCCGCGACGTTTACTTCCGCGATGGGCGCATCGTCGATGCGCCGCCGGGCGCTCAAGTCGACCACGACTACGACGCGCGCGACATGATCGTGATGGCGGGCGGCGTCGATCTGCATTCGCATATCGGCGGCGGCAAGACCAACCTGTCGCGTCTGCTGTTGCCGGAAGACCATCGCAACGACGCGCCGCGCGATGCCGCGTATGAAGCGGTCCGCGACGCGCAAGGCCGCTATCTGCGCATGCCGTCGTGTGGCGTCTGCACGCCGGGCACGCTCGCCACCGGCTACCGTTACGCGGAAATGGGCTATACGGCGGCCTTCGAACCCGCGATGATCGCGTCGAACGCGCGCCACGCGCATCTGGAAATGGGCGATACGCCGATCATCGATCACGGCGCCTACGTGATGCTCGGCAACGACGAACTGCTGCTACAGATGCTCGCCGCCCACGAAGACTTCGACCGGCTGCGCGACTATATCGGCTGGACCATCAACGCGAGCCGCGCGCTCGGCGTCAAGGTGGTGAACCCGGGCGGCATCTCGGCGTTCAAATTCAACCAGCGTTCGCTCGACGTCGACGAGGCGCACGCGCATTACGGCATCACGCCGCGCGATATCCTGCGCACGCTGACGCGCGCGTTGTCGGAATTGCGGGTGCCGCATCCGCTGCATGTGCATGCAAGCAACCTCGGCGTGCCCGGCAACCTCGCGTCGACGATCGCGACGATGGACGCCGCCGACGGCCTGCCGATCCATCTGACGCACATCCAGTTCCACAGCTACGGCACCGAAGGACCGCGCAAGTTTTCTTCCGGCGCGCGCGCGATTGCCGAAGCGGTAAACGCCCGGCCCAATGTGACGATCGACGTCGGCCAGATCGTCTTCGGCCAGACCGTCACCGCCTCCGGCGACACGATGATGCAGTTCAAAAACGCGCCGCTCGCGCAGCCGCGCAAATGGGTGCTCGGCGATATCGAATGCGACGCGGGCTGCGGTGTGGTGCCGTTTCGCTACCGCGAACAAAGCTACGTCAATGCGCTGCAATGGATCATCGGGCTTGAAATCTTTCTGCTGGTCGATGACCCGTGGCGCGTGTCGATGACCACCGATCATCCGAACGGCGGCCCGTTCACCAGCTATCCGCATCTGATCCGGCTGCTGATGGACAAATCGTTCCGCGACGCGCAGCTCGACCGGCTACACGCTGAGGCAAAAGTGGCAAGCGCACTGCCCGAGCTGAAGCGCGAGTTCTCGCTGTACGACATCGCCATCATCACGCGCGCCGGCCCGGCACGGCTGCTCGGTCTGAGCGATCGCGGCCAGTTGGGCGCCGGCGCCGCCGCCGATATCGCCGTGTACCGCGACGACCCGGACCGCGAGCGGATGTTCACGTCGCCTGCGTATGTGTTCAAGGACGGCACGCTGGTGGCGCGCGATGGCAACCTGGTCGCCACGCCGACCGGCGGCATCCACTTCGTCGCACCCGATTACGACCGCAGCATCGAAAAGATCGTGCGCGCCTATACCGATGCGAATCTGGTCGGCGGCTTCGCGCACGCGGCGATCAGCGACGACGAGATTTGCGCATGCTGCCGCGGCGGCCGGCTGCTGCCGGTCGAATGCTTCGCGCACGGCACCGCGCGGGCAGCACCGGCAGCACCCGCCGCCGTGCGGCCCGCTGGAAATCCGTCCTGAGCACGCGAGCCGCCGACGATGCAGATCAACCAGACCCTGATCGACGACACCTTCGCAGAAGCCTTCCCGATGAAGGCGACGCGCCTCGTGATCACCGCCCATACCGCGGCATGGGCACGCGCGGCTGCGCAATCGCTGACCGGTTTCGCGACCTCGGTGATCGATTGCGGCTGCGAGGCGGGCATCGAACACGACCTCGCGGCGGCCGACACGCCCGACGGCCGGCCCGGCATTTCGGTGCTGATGTTCGCGGTTTCGTCGAAGGAGCTCGCCAGGCAGATCGCGCGCCGGGTCGGCCAATGCGTGCTGACCTGCCCGACGACTGCCGTGTTCAGCGGCATCGATCCAGCGACGAGCCGCGCGCCGCTGTCGGACCGCGCGCCGCTCGGCGGTGCGCTGCGCTTTTTCGGCGACGGCTGGCAGATCGCCAAGATGCTCGGCGACACGCGCTACTGGCGGGTGCCAGTGATGGACGGCGAGTTCGTCTGCGAGGAAACCGCCGTCACGGTGAAGGCGGTGGGCGGCGGCAATCTGCTGCTGCTCGCGCGCGATACCGATCACGCGCTGGCCGCGGCCGAAGCGGCGGTGGCCGCGATGCATCGGCTGCCGAACGTAATCACACCGTTTCCGGGCGGCGTGGTGCGCTCCGGCTCGAAGATCGGCTCGAAGTATGCGGGCGCGGTCGCGTCGACCAACGATCCGTTCTGCCCGACGCTGATCGGCGTGGCCAAACGTACCGAGTTGACCGCGGAGGTCGGCTGCGTGCTGGAAATCGTTATCGACGGGCTGACCGATGCGGACGTCGGCGCGGCGATGACTGCGGGCATCGAGGCGGCCTCGCGTGCGGGTAGCGGCGTGCTGCGGATTTCGGCGGGCAATTACGGCGGCAAGCTCGGGCCGTATCACTTTCATTTGCGCGAGTTGGGCGCGGCGCTCGCCGCGCAAGGCGGCGCTGCCGCTGGGAGCCCGCGATGACCGCCACGACGCTGCGCATCAAGGCCGCGCCGGGCTTTCGCGTCGACGGCTCGGCGCTGCAACCGGGCGCGCTGGCGGCGCTATCCACAGCGGAGGTGGCCCGCTTGCAACTGCCGGCCGGCAACGACGTGTGCGCGGTCGGCGACCTGTTCGACGTCGCGCGCATGGAGACAGGCAATGCAAATGCTGCGCACAGCACGCAATTGATTATCGAAGGCGATGCATGCTGGCTGGACCGCCTCGGCGCCAATCTGACCGAAGGACGCATCCATGCGACCGGCGATACCGGCGACTACGCGGCATTGCAGATGGCCGGCGGCACGCTGCAGATCGACGGCAGCGCCGGCGCGTTCGCCGGCTGCGAGATGCGCGGCGGCCAACTGACGGTGGCCGGCGATTGCGGCGACTTCGCGGCAGGCGCGCTGCCGGGCGACATGGAAGGCATGACCGGCGGCCTGCTGGCGGTGCAAGGCAACGCCGGCGAGCGGCTCGGCGACCGGATGCGCCGCGGCTGCGTGCTGGTGGGCGGCAACGCCGGCGATTTCGCGGCTTCGCGGCTGGTGGCCGGCACAATCGGCATCGCCGGGGTGCCGGGCGCGAACTATGCATACGGTATGCGCCGGGGCACGCTGCTGCTGTTGCGTGAGCCTTACCGCATTCCACCTACGTTCGCGGCCGGCGGCCGCGGCTACGACGTGTTCTGGGCGCTGTTCGTGCGCATGCTGGCAGCGCAGCGCGATGCGCTCGCGACGGCATTCGGCAGTACCGCGGCTTTCGCGCCGTTCCTTGCGCTCACCGCTAGCGCGCTGCCGCGGCGCCATGCAGGCGACCTGGCGGTGGACGGGCGCGGGGAATTGCTGGTCGCAAGTGAACCGGGCCGGACGGCAAATTGACCGGAAAACTGCGCAGCAAGCTGAGCGGTGAACCGGTCAGCAAACCGGCCAGCAAACCACGCGGTAAAACGCGTGGCGAACCGGGCGGTGAGCCGGGCGACCACATCCGCTTCGCATAATGGCTGCGCCCCGCCGGCAGCACATAAAACGTCGCGTGAACTCAGGCGCCCGCAATGCGCCAAAGAAGTAAAGAACGAAGCTGTATGACTGGGAGACATAACCATGAGCGCGACTACCAGCGGCGCGGCACACTCAAGCCGGCCCGGCAACGAGCGTTTCTCGGCACCGATGATTGCGCTGCACTGGCTCATCGGCCTCGCGATCATCGCGATGCTGGCGATCGGCCTGTACATGGTCGGGCTGCCGCGCGGCATGGAATTCAAGTCTTCGCTGATCAATTTCCACAAGTCGCTGGGCATGACGATTTTCCTGCTTGTGCTGATCCGCATCGTGGCGCGGCTGGTCTATGGCAGACCACCGTTGCCGCCGATGCGAGCGTGGCAACGCGCCGCCGCGAGCGCTACGCAGGGCCTTTTATACGTTGCAATGGTGGGCATGCCGCTCACCGGTTATCTAGGCTCGTCGTTCAACAAATACGGCACCCGTTTCTGGGGCGTCCTGCTGCCGCAGTGGGGCTGGGACGACAAGGGCATGCGCGAGCTGTTCTTCGGCATTCACGAGGTCTGCGCGTGGATTCTGATTGCGCTGATCGCGCTGCATATCGCCGGCGCGCTCAAACATCAATTGATCGACAAAGACGCACTGCTGCGGAGAATGCTACCGTGATACGTACGACGTTTGACCCGCGATATCACGACGCAAGGAAAGGCAAATGAAAATCAAGGTGCTCGGTTCGTCGGCTGGCGGCGGTTTCCCGCAATGGAACTGCAACTGCCGCAACTGCAGCGGCGTGCGCAACCGCACGATCGTCGCCCAGCCGCGCACGCAGTCTTCGCTGGCCGTCAGCGTCGACGGCGTGGCGTGGCTGCTGATCAACGCTTCGCCGGACCTGCTCGCGCAGCTGGCGGCGAACCCGGAGCTGCAGCCGGCGCGGCACGCGCGCGATACCGGCATCGCCGCGGTGCTGCTGATGGATGCGCAGATCGACCATGTGACGGGCCTGCTGATGCTGCGCGAACATAACGCGCCGCTGCCGATCTATGCGACCGAACCGGTCTGGCAAGATCTTTCGAGCGGCTTTCCGGTGGCTTCGATTCTCGCGCATTACTGCGGCGTCGAGCGCCATACCATCGCGCTCGACGATGCACCGCTCGAAGTGCCCGCGCTGCCCGGCGTGCGCATCGAAGCGCTGCCGCTGTCGAGCAAGGCGCCGCCGTATTCGCCGCACCGCAATGCGCCGGTGCGCGGCGACAACATCGGCCTGCTGCTCACCGCGCTCGACTCCGGCAAGCGCGCGTTCTATGCGCCGGGTCTTGGCGTGGTAGAGCCGCACATCCGCGATGCGATGCGGCGCGCGGACCTGCTGCTGGTGGACGGCACCACGTGGACCGACGATGAAATGATCCGCCTTGGCCTGTCGAAGAAGACCGCGGCCGATATGGGCCATCTCGCGCAATCCGGGCCGGGCGGCATGATCGAGGTGCTCGATGCGCTCGACCGCCCGGCCGCGCGCAAGGTGCTGATCCACATCAACAACACCAATCCGATCCTGATCGAAGACGGCCCCGAGCGCCGCGTGCTCGCGCAGCACGGCATCGAAGTGGCGAGCGACGGCATGCTGTTCGAACTATGAGGCCGGTTCACTTTTGAACGTACCAGCGGCGCATGCGCCGCACCTACGGAACTCGAGGAAATCCCTGATGACAAGCCTTGGCGCGAACCGCGCAGCGCACGCCGAAGCGGCGTGGACCCGCGAAGAATTCGAAGCACAGCTGCGCGCGAAAGGACGCGCGTATCACATCCATCATCCGTTCAACGTGAAGATGAACAGCGGCGGCTGCTCGCGCGAGCAGATTCGCGGCTGGGTGGCGAACCGCTTCTACTACCAGATCAACATCCCGCTGAAGGACGCGGCGATTCTCGCCAATTGTCCGGACCGGGAAACGCGCCGCCGCTGGGTGCTGCGCATTCTCGATCACGACGGCTATGGCGACGACGAAGGCGGCATCGAAACCTGGGCACGCCTCGGCGACGCGGTCGGCCTGTCGCGCGACGAACTGTGGTCGCTCGAGCACGTCGTGCCCGGCGTGCGCTTTGCCGTGGACGCGTACGTGAACTTCGCACGCCGCGCGCCGTGGCAGGAAGCGGTGTGCTCGTCGCTAACCGAAATCTTCGCGCCGCAGATCCACAAGGACCGGCTCGCCACGTGGCCCACCTACTACGCGTGGATCGAACCGGAAGGCCTCAACTATTTCCGCTCGCGCATTTCGCTTGCGCAGCGCGACGTCGAGCACGGCCTCGCCGTCACGCTCGACTATTTCCGCACGCGCGAGCAGCAGGAACGCGCGCTCGACATCCTGCAATTCAAGCTCGACATTCTGTGGAACATGCTCGACGCGATCGAAAAGGCCTTCCCGTCATGAACGATACGAATCCCGGCGCAACACCCGGCGCAGTCGATGCTGCACTGCAGCCGAAATTGAACCGCCTGTTCCGGCTGCAATTCGAACCAGCCCAGGATGCGCACGTATTGCTATATCCGGAGGGCATGGTGAAACTGAACCCCAGCGCGGCGCAGATTCTGTTGCGTTGCGACGGCACGCGCAACGTCGCGGCCATCGTCGCCGATCTGGAACGCGCTTTTAACGCAACCGGCATTGCGCCCGACGTAGAGACCTTCATCGCACACGCGATCGAGCGCGGCTGGCTGGAGCCATCAGCATGACCGATCTTTCCGTCGCAGCGCAGCATGCACGCGCCGAACGTGCCGGCATCGCGCCGCCGTTATGGCTGCTCGCCGAGCTCACCTACCGGTGCCCGTTGCACTGCGCGTTCTGCTACAACCCGGTGAACTACGCAGCACAGCGCGACGAGCTGTCCACCGACGAGTGGCTGCGCGTGCTGCGCGAAGCGCGCGCGCTCGGCGCGGCGCAGCTCGGTTTCTCAGGCGGCGAGCCGTTGATGCGCGACGACCTCGAAGAGCTGGTGCGCGAAGCGCGCCAGCTGGGCTTCTATACGAACCTGATCACGTCCGGCGTCGGCCTGACCGACAAACGGCTCGCCGTGCTGAAGGACAATGGTCTCGATCATATCCAGCTGTCGTTTCAGGACTCGACGCAGGAACTGAACGATTTTCTCAGCAGCACCAAGACCTTCGACCTGAAAAACCGCGTCGCGCGTTCGATCAAGGCGCATGGCTTTCCGATGGTGCTGAACTGTGTGCTGCATCGCTACAACCTGCCGCACGTCGACAAGATCATCGACATGGCGCTGGCGATGGGCGCCGAATACCTGGAGCTCGCGAATACGCAGTACTACGGCTGGGCGCATACGAACCGTGCGCAGCTGATGCCGACCGAAGCGCAGCTGCGCGACGCGGAAGCCGTGGTCGAACGCTATCGCAAGGAGATCGGCAACCGCTGCAAGATCTTCTTCGTGGTGCCCGATTACTACGAAACGCGGCCAAAACGCTGCATGAACGGCTGGGGTTCGGTGTTTCTCGGCGTCGCGCCCGATGGCGCCGCGTTGCCCTGCCATTCGGCGCGCTCGCTGCCGGGCCTTAGCTTTCCGAATGTGCGCGACGTGCCGATCGAGCAGATCTGGTACGACAGCGATGCGTTCAACCGCTTTCGCGGCTTCGACTGGATGAAGGAGCCGTGCCGCAGCTGCGAAGAGAAAACCCGCGATCTCGGTGGCTGCCGCTGCCAGGCCTATCTGCTGACGCAAGACCCGGCCAATGCCGACCCGGTGTGCGACAAGTCGCCGCATCACGAAGCGGTGGTGCGCGTGGTGCGCGAAGCGGCGCAGCGCGGCGCTGCGCTCGCCGCCGATGAACAGCCGGTGATTTTCCGCAACGATGCGAATTCGCGGCGGTTAATGGACAAAGGGTGAATCGGGACAAAGGGTGAGGCGGGACCACGGATGAAGCAGGACCACGAATGAAGCAGGACCAGATATAAAGCAGGAACGAGGGATAAAGCAGAACAGATAAAACTCGAGACAAGGGAGCGCGCAGATGAGTACCGCCGATATCTCCGTGTTGCTGGTCGACGATCACGCCGTCGTGCGTGAAGGCTACCGGCGTCTGCTCGAACTGAGCCCGGATGTCTGCGTGGCCGGCGAGGCAGGCGATGCGGCGCAGGCGTATCAACGCTTCTGCGCGCTGCAGCCGGATGTCGTGGTGATGGATCTGGCGCTGCCCGGTGCGAGCGGCATCGAAGCGATGCGGCGCATGCTCGCGCGCGAGCCCGACGCCCGTGTGCTGATTTTCAGCGTGCACGAGGAAACGCTGTTCGTGCGGCGCGCGCTCGATGCCGGCGCGAGCGGCTACGTGACCAAGGCGAGCGCGCCCGACGTGCTGGTCGAAGCGGTGCGCGCCGTAGCGCGGCGGGTGCGCTATCTGAGCAGCGATGTCTCACAGGCGCTCGCGCTGCGGACGATGTTCAGCGAAGGTCCGCCGGGGCGGCAATTGTCGGCGCGCGAATTCGAAGTGCTGCGGCTGCTGGTGCAGGGCTTTACGCTGCCGGTGATCGCCGAGCGGCTCGGGCTCAGCCAGAAGACCGTAGCGAATCACCAGTCGGCAATCCGCCAGAAGTTCGGTGCGAACAACGGCGTGCAGCTCGCGCAGATGGCGAGCCGGCTCGGCCTTCAGTTTTCGGATCTGACGGCACCGGCCGCAGCGGGCACCGCTGGTGCGCCGCTAGCCTCGTTCGGTTCGCCGCTCGGTTCCGGCAGCCCGGCCTGACCCGGCAGCCGCGCGCACAACATAAAGCCCTCGCCGGCGCGGCTGGCAATGTGAAACTCGCCGCCGAGCGATTCGACGCGCTCGCGCATGCCAACCAGACCGAGCCCGGTGCGCGGCCTCCATAGATCGACACCCGGACCATCGTCGGCCACCGTCACGACGATCTCGCCGGCGCGTTCGGCTTCGGCGGGCGTACGCACCAGATAGATTTCCACGCGCGCGTCGCGCGCGAACTTCGAGACGTTGGTCAAGGCCTCCTGCACCAGCCGGTACAGCGTGACGTTCAGCGCGTCGGTGAGGTCGCTGAAATCGCCTTCCACCGTCAGCGCAAACGATGCATCAGGCAAGCGCTCGCGCCAGCTGTCCACGCAGTGCTCCAGCGCGCTCGGCAGACCGAGTTCGTCGAGACCGATCGGCCGCAGCCGGCGGATCATGCCGCCGATCTGCCGGTACACGAACGACGCGCTTTGCATCACCGCCAGCGACGCGCGATGAATTTCCGGCTCGCCGTTGGCCGACAGATCGCGAATGCGCGCGGCATCGAGCGTGATCGCGTTCAGGTATTGGCCGAGTTCGTCATGCAGTTCGCGTGCGAGATGGCGGCGCTCCGCTTCCTGCGCGTCGATCGCCTGGCTGGCCAGGCGGCGATTTTCCGCCAGCAGACGCTCGGCTTCAGCTTCGAGCGCACGGCGACACAACAGCTCCCGGTGCGATTCGCGGTAGCGCCGCCAGGCAAACCACGCGAGACACGCGGCCAGCACGAACAGCGTGACCGGCAGTTCGTCGAGCTGGAAGCGCTCGGCGTTGCGCGTCCAGCGGTAAGCGAGCTCGCTGACGTCGAAGGTCATGCACAACGCGCCAGCCAGCACCGTCACAACCAGTACGCAGGCCAGATCGCGCCACATGGTGCGGCGATTCGAAGACGACGATGACATTGCGGAGCGATCCATGGCGATGGGCGGCATGTCGGTGTCGGGTAGCAACGGAAACTCATTCTACTCACGTCCTGCACACGGCTCCTTACGTTCAGGAAGCTTTCCTGATCGATTCAGGAAAACTTCCCGGGCGCGCTCGCGGTACACCGTGCGACGCTAGGTCTGACGAAGCGAGCGGCGCGCGCCGCTGTAATCGATGTGGCCGCAACCGTTGTGCGTTCGATCTCATCCCCCGCAAAAAGAACAACAGGCAGGAGACAGCAACGATGAAAACCATGCCACGCAAACGGCGGCGCCGGCACACATCAGGACCTGGCGCTGCGTTGCGGCTTTCCGTTGGCGCGGTGCTGGCGGCGCTTGCCGCGGCGTCGTTCGCACAGGGGCAGCAGACGAGCCCGGCCAATCCGCCCGCGGCACCGGCGGCGAATGCACCGGCGCATGCGCCGTCGGACGCGCCGACGAATACAGACGCCAACGGCAGCACGAACGGCGGCGCCGATTCGGCAACCAACGCGCCACCCCCCGCGCAACCTGCCCAACCCGCCGAACAGGAAACCGCGCTGCCGCCCATCGTCGTGATCGGCACGACGCCGCTGCTAGGCGTCGGCACGCCGATCGAGCTGGTACCCGGCAACGTGCAGACGATCCGCGGCCGCGATCTGGTCCGGCAGAATTCGCATACGCTGACCGACTACTTCGCGGCCAATCTGCAAAGCGCCGATATCAACGAGGTGCAGGGCAACGCATCGCAGGTGGACATCAACTATCGCGGCTTCACCGCTTCGCCCGTGCTCGGCACGCCGCAAGGACTTTCGGTGTTTATGGACGGCGTGCGCATCAACGAGCCGTTCGGCGACGTCGTGAACTGGGATCTGATACCGCTGGCCGCGATCGACACCATCCAGGTGATTCCTGGTTCGAACCCGACCTTCGGCCTCAATACGCTCGGCGGCGCCATTGCGCTGGAAACCAAGAACGGCCGCGACAACCCCGGCGGAGAAGCGGAAATCCAGGCCGGCTCGTGGGGCCGCAAATTGGCGCAGATCCAGCAGGGCGGCACGATCGGCAGCAATCTCGACTACTACTTCACCGGCAACCTGACCAACGACGACGGTTGGGCCGATCACAATTCGAGCCGGCTGCGTCAGGCGTTCGGCAAGCTGCGCTACATGGATTCGTCGACCACGATCTCGCTATCGGCGGGCGGCGCCGACAACACGCTGAACGGCTCGCAGACAATTCCGCGTTCGTTCCTCGACAACCGCTCGCAGGCGTACACGTTTCCGGATACGAACGAGAACACGGTCGGCTATCTGACGCTGTCCGGCGAACACTACTTCACGCCGGATATCGAACTGAGCGGCAACGTGTATTACCGGCACTATCGCAACGCGAACGTCAGCAGCAACGTCAACGACGATTTCGGCGAGACCGACGACGATGGCGATATCGACACCGTGCAAGCCACTAACGCGCAATCGGTGATCGTTACCGACAGCTACGGCGCGAGCTTGCAGATGACGTTGCTGCAAAAGCTGTTCGGCAAGAAGAACCAGTTCGTGGCCGGCGTGGCCGCCGATCTGGCCAATTCGCATTTCACGCAAGCGCAGCAGAATGCGTTTTTCACCGACACGCGCGCGACGATCGGCGACGGCCCCTTCGTGCAGCAGACCGATGCGAAAACCCGCAACGCAAATTACGGCATCTATTTCAGCGATACGTTTTCGTTTACCGACCAATGGTCGCTGCTGGTGGCGGGCCGCTACAACTGGTCTCGCGCGGACATCGGCGACGAAAGCGGCATCCAGCCGCTGCTCGATGGCAAGCATACGTTCTCGCGCTTCAATCCGGCGGTGGGCATCAATTGGAATCCGACCAAATCGTTCACCGCGTACTTTACGTATAACGAAGGCATGCGCACGCCGACGTCGATCGAGCTGGCCTGCGCGGACCCGGCCTCGCCGTGTTCACTGCCGAACGACTTCGTTGCGGACCCGTCTCTGAAGCCCGTAATCTCGAAGACCTTCGAAGTCGGCGCACGCGGCAAGGTCGGCGCGCATACGCAGTGGAGCGCCGCAGCCTACAGCACGACGCTCGACGACGACATCCAGTTCATCAGCTCGAACGGCGCGGCAAGCACGCTTGGCTTTTTCCAGAACGTCGGCAAAACGCGCAGACAAGGTTTCGAACTGGCAGGCCGCACGCAATGGGGACCGCTCGGTGTGGCCGCGAGCTATAGCTACGTAAATGCGACGTACCGCTCCACATGGACCGAAAGCAGCGCGAGCAATTCGAGCGCCGACGATGACGGCAACATCACCGTGAAGTCCGGCGACCGCATTCCGGGCATTCCGGCCAACACGATCAAGGTACGGCTCGACTATCAGGCGCTGCCGCGCTGGACCATCGGCGGCAATCTCACGTATCGCAGCAATATCTTCGCGCGCGGCGACGAGAACAACCAGGACGTGAACGGCACGATCGCCGGCTATTTCCTGATCGATCTCGATACGACCTACAACGTGACCAAGCACTTCCAGGTGTTCGGGTCGATCCAGAACCTGCTGAACAAGCGCTATGCGAGCTTCGGGATTCTCGGGCAGAACTTCTTCAATGGCCCGAACCATACGTTCGACGGCGATAACGTGTCGAACGAGCAGTTTCTGGGGCTAGGCGCGCCGCGCGGCTTCTGGGTCGGCGCACGCTATTCGTGGGATTGAAGCGGGACGTCAACGGGGCGACATGCGCCGCCCCGGCTTTGCATCGCTTTACTTTTACTACTTCGCCGACGCAATCGAACCGGCACTCGGCGGCGACGTCACGATGCCCCACGCAAGCGGCAGATTGCCGATCTGGCCAACCGTCTGATAGTTAGTCGCATCGAGCACGTACACCGCGTTCGAACGGCCGCAGGCCAGCAGCAGTTTCGAACCGTCGGGTGTGAAGCTGAAGTGCCAGCAGCGCTGGCCGACCGGCGCATCGGCAATGTGCTCATAAGTCTTCGCGTCGAACACCTGCAGCGTCTTGTCGCGCGCGGCCGCTACCAGCAGATGCTTGCCGCTCGGATCGAAGGCGACGCCGTACGGCCCGAGCTTGGTGTCGACGGTTTTCAGCGGTTTTAGCGTATGCGCGTCGAGCACGACAAATTTGCTAGTGTTCTCGAGCGTCACAACATACTGTTTGCCGTCCGGCGACACCTTGATGCCGCGCGGCCGCGAGCCGGCATCGAGCTTCAGCGTGCGCACCAGCTTGCCGGTGCCGGTGCGGTACACAGAAACAGTATCGTCGCCTTCGTTGGTGACGAGCATTTCGTCACCGGCGGGTGAGAACTCGACCCCCTCCGTTTCATGGCCGCTCTTCACCGAGCGCACCACCTTCATCGTCTTCAGATTGACGATTGCGATTTCGGCCGGCGGCTCGTTCGCATCGTCGTCGTCCTTGCCGCCCTTGCCGCCTTTACCGGCCTGTTGATCGCCCTTTTCCGCGGGCTTGCCAGCCTGCTCGTCGGTTTTCTGCTGCGGGCCGCCGGCTTGCGGCTGCCCCTGTGCGTGTGCAAGCGCCTCGGGCGGCGGGCCGCTTTCGCCCGGCTCGTAGGTCACATAGGCAAAGCCGCGATGCACGCGCACGAATTCCGGGTTCTTGCCGATCTTCACACGCTTGACCACTTCGCCGGTCGACGTGTCGATTGCCGCGAGGTCGCCGGACTTGCCGGCCACCAGCAGCTGCTTGCCGTCGTCGGTCAGGCTCAGGCCGCGCGGGCCGGTGTTGCCGAGCGGAATGGTTTTCGTCAGCGTCATGCTGCCCAGATCGATAACGCCGACGCCATTGGTCTCGCTCGTCACGTACGCGAGCGGCGCGGCCACGGCGTACGCAGCGCTCGCGCTGAACGCGGCGGCCGCCAGTAGCGCGACGCGCGCGCCGGTTGTTGTGCGATGCATTGTGTGTCTCCAGCAGTTGTTCTTCGGTCGGCCCGAGAGGCGGGGCGAGCGCTTGCCGCAGTGGCAGGCACCGGCATTCAAGTGTGAGCATTGTGCGAGCGCTTGACAACGGACCTGGGCAGGAGTTTTTCCCGAATTCGACGTGCGGCGGGCGACTGCGGCGCATCGTCGCAAGCTCGCGCGCGCGGGCGTAACATGGATCGATCACGCGCCGCGAGCCGTCGAGGAGGTCAGCATGAATGCCAGTCGATCCGCCCGGTCCACCGGTGTGCATGCCGCACGATCCCGCCGGCGCCGGCCACTGCGCGGTGCCGCCGCGCTATGTGCGGTGCTGGCGCTCGCCGAGCTTGCCGGCTGCAGCACGCCTGCTTCGAATGTCACGTTGGCGGGCGTGCCGTATCGTCAGAACTGGGAGCCCGGCTGCGTCGGGCCGGTCAGTTTCTGTGTGCCGTTTTTCGGGCCCTGACTTTCGTCCCTGACTTTCGGCCGCGACTTCGGGCCCTGACTTCGGGCCCTGACTCTGCCCGCTGAGCCGCGTGCGGGCCGCCTACGCTTAGTCCGCTCTGCGCCGCGACGAAATCGCCGATGCCGTCGAGATCACCAGATCGGCGAACCGCCGTTCGTCGCGTTCGGCCTGCCAGCGTGGCCGCGCCACCGCAATGTTCACCGCGCCTACGGCGCGGCCGCGTGCATTGGTGATCGCCGCTGCCGTCGAGATATCGCTGACGAAGTATTCGTCTTCGGTATGCGCGTAGCCCTGCGCGCGAATCTGCGTAATGCGCTCCTTGATGCGGCACAGCGCAGGTTTTGCAGTGCGACATGTGCGGCCGCAACAATTCGGAACCCTACTCGATGTGTCGCATCGCGCCGACAGTTACGGCAACAACCGATGGCTTCGCGCAAAGACGGGCAATAGCATAGGCACGCATACGCCTGCCCCTCGATTCCCGGCGAGGTAGCGATGAAACGCAAAGACCTGCTGTGGTGCGCCGTGCTGCTGATGCTCGCGTGCTTCAAGCCGCTGCTGCTTGCGGCCGTCGCGCTGCTGGTGGTGGTCGGGGTTTGCGATTTCCAGCGCAGCAGGCAGTTCGATGCGCGCAGCTGGCGCCGCTATTTCCTCGGCAACGGCTCACTCACATGGGCGCTGGCGCCGTTCAACCTGTTCGTCGACCTGCTGTGCCGGCGCAATCTGCGCGTGTACCGGCTGGCCGATCTGCCGGCGACACACCGCGAAGAGATCGGCTACGTGATCACGGCGTTCCGCGACCACTTCGATCAGGTCGAAACGCTGGGCACGCAAATGTGCGGGAAACGGCGTGGGATGTGTTTCGTGCGCTGGTATGGCAGACGCGTCGACGGCTCACTGAATATCCCGGCGCTGAATCGCCCGTTCGCTTGCGTCCAGACGATTGGCTGCTCGGTGTTCAATAGCGGGCAGCGCACTTCCGTGCACTACGGTCCGTTGCGGCTCACGCTGCGCTGCCTGTACAACCTCGACCCGGATGCGCGCGGCGAAGCGTTCATCGACGTGGCCGGCACGCGGCATTACTGGCGGCAAGACCCGCTATTCATTTTCGACGACACGCTGGTGCACCAATCGGTGAACGACACCGACCGGCTGCGCTATTGCGTGTTTCTCGACGTGCTGCGGCCAAGCCCGCTGACACCGCTGCTGCGCGGGATGGTACGAGCAATCGGCGCATGCGTGCTGTATGCGCGGCGCGTGTTCTACGCGAACTGGGACATGCTGCGCTGATCGCGACAGGGAGGCACGCTACGCGTGCGCAAACACCGTCTGGCTGCGGCCGCGTGCCTTGGCTGCGTACATCGCACGGTCCGCGCGCTGCAGCGCCTGCCCGACGTCCAGCATGCGCGGACGCCGCTGTTCCGGATACAGGCAGATGCCGATGCTGGCCGTCACGCGGACCGGCAGCCCGATCGTCACGTTGATCGTTTCGATCGCGGCATGGATGCGCTCGGCAATCGCCAGCGCATCCGCCTCGTTGAGGAGACTGCGCGCGAACACCACGAATTCGTCGCCGCCTAGCCGCGCGACCGCGTCACCGCGCCGGCTCATGCGCGACAGTTCACCGGCGAAACGGCGCAGCATCTCGTCGCCGGCCGCGTGGCCGAACGAATCGTTGACGTCCTTGAAACCGTCCAGATCGATCACCAGCAAACCGACC
>DATLOW010000450.1:0-3343 GCA_035536055.1 Paraburkholderia sp.
GTGCCGCCAGACCACGATCAGATCCGGCCGCAACGCGACGATGCGTTCGAGATCGAGCGCCTTGTTGTCGCCGACGCGCGGCAACTGGCGAGCCGCAGGCGGATAGTCGCTGTACGTGACTGCACCGGCCATCTGCGCGCCACCGCCTGCGGCGTACAGCAATTCGGTGACGTGTGGTGCGAGACTGACGACGCGCTGCGCAGGCGCGTTCAGTGTGACGCTGGCGCCGGTGTCGTCGGTGACGGTGATCGGCGCGGCTTGCGCGTGGCCCGTGAGGCAAGCCGATACGAGCAGCGCGGCTGCGGAGATTGATGCGGTGATCGACGCGGTGATCGACGCGGAGGCCGATGCAGGGACCGATGCAGAGACCGATGAAGGGACCGATGAAGGGACCGATGCAGAGACCGATGCAGGGACCGATGCAGGGACCGATGCGGCGTTCGACACGGCGCGCGAAGCAAAACGTGCAATCCGCATCTGTCAGCGAGCTCGATGGTTGGCGTCGATGGCTTGCACGCTTTGCTGCAATGCCTGTTCGAACCGCGCCCAGTCGTGTTCCGATGCCGGCAGGCCGATGCGAAGGCTCGGCTGTTGCGCGAAGAAGCGCGTCCAGATGCCGTGGGTGGCAAGCGCCTCGTGCAATGTAGCGGCGCGTGGGTCGCTGGTCCAGACGAACAACGGCGTGGCGCGCACCGCGAAACGTTGCGCGCGCAACAGTCCGGCGAGTCGCGCACCCTGCGCAGCAAGTTGCTCGTGTGTCTGCTGTTGCCAGCCGGTGTCGGCGAACGCCGCGCTGACCGCATGCCGCGCGGGACCGCTGACGGTCCATGCGCCGAGCCTGTCGCGCAACGTGTCGAGCAGTGCGGGCGCGCCGAGCACGAAGCCCGAGCGCACACCTGCCAACCCGAAGAATTTGCCCGGCGAACGCAGCACCACGAGGCCGGCACGCGCGGTATAGCCGGCGAGCGAGGCACCCGGCGCCGGCATCGCATCGGCGAACGCTTCGTCGACGAGCAGCGTGCCGCCGCGTGCCGACAGTTGCTCGTGCCAATGCAGCAGCGTCTGCGTGTCCAGATAGTCGGCGCTCGGGTTGTTCGGATTGACGAGCGCCACGTGTACAAGGTCGTCGGGCAGCTCGGCACGCGATACATCGAGCGGCACCACACGATGCCCGGCACGCGTGAACGCCGGTGCGTATTCGCTGTACGTGAGCGGTGCGATGCCGACCGTCGCCTGCGGCAGCAGCATCGGCAGCGCGCGGATCGCTGCCTGGCTGCCGGCCACCGGCAGCACGTGCGCGGCGTCCGGCGCGCCGTAGTACTGAGCGGCTCGCGCGGCAAAGCCGTCGCCTTCGTCGGGCAGTCGGCGCCACGCATCGGCGGGCACCGGCGGCACCGGGTAGCCGTGCGGATTGATGCCGGTCGACAGGTCGAGCCACTGTTCGTACGGGATGCCGTAGCGGCGCGCGGCTTCGTGCAGATTGCCGCCGTGCGTGATCGCGGGAGTGTCGGACTCAGTCATGGGCGAAGGCGATGGGTTTGGGCATTGGGTGTGGCGATGGATGTGGGCGTCGGGTTTGGGCGATGCGTTTGGCGGTTGGGTTTGGCGTTAGGTTTAGGCGTTACGTTTGAGCGTTGGGGTTGGGCTTTGGCTCGGGCTTTGACTCGGGCTTTGACTCGGGCTTTGACTCGGGCTTTGACTCGGACTCGGACTCGGACTCGGACACGAGCGATGGGTTTCGGCGACGGGCGACGAGCGGTGAGCAGTCGAGTCGAAAAATCACGTCTGGAACGGCACGCTCAGCAGCGCCAGCACAATCAGCACAGCCAGCCACAAAATCCCGGTGCGCTCGACCAGCATAAGCGCCGCCGTCACATGCATCGCCTTGGCCGGCTGGCCCGCGCCTAGCGTCGGGCGCCGCTCGATGCTGCCGTGGTACACCGCCGGCCCGCCGATCAGCACGTTCAGGCTGCCCGCGCCGGCGGCCATCACCGGCCCGGCGTTCGGGCTGTCCCAGCGCGGCGCCTGTTCGCGCCAGCAGCGCCACGCGGTACGCGTGTCGCCGAGCAGCGCGTAGCTGGCCGCGGTGAGCCGCGCGGGAATCCAGTTCAGCACGTCGTCGATGCGTGCGGCGGCCCAGCCGAAGCGCAGATAGCGCGGTGTGCGGTAACCCCACATCGCGTCGAGCGTATTGGCGAGGCGAAACGCCAGCGCACCCGGCCCACCGAAAATCGCAAACCAGAACAGCGCGCCGAAGATCGCATCGTTGCCGTTTTCGAGCGCCGATTCGACCGCCGCGCGCGATAGCGCGGCTTCGTCCGCATCGGCGGTTTCGCGCGACACGATGCGCGAGGTCAGCTCGCGCGCCTGCGCGAGATCGCGCTGCATCAGCGCCTTCGCGATCGGCTCGATATGCTCGCGCAGGCTGCGTGCGCCGAGCGCGAACCACAGCAACGCGACGTGCACCACGCAGGCGAGCGTCACCGGCAGCAGCGTAACCAGCAGCCACGCGAGCAGCACCGGCGGCGCGACCGCCAGCAGCCACGCCAGCAAGCCGAGCGGACGGCCGCGCCGGCCGGTGTTGTAGCGCGCCTCGAGCCGCAACGCGACGCGTCCGAACGCTTCGAGCGGATGATGGCGGCGCGGCTCGCCGAACCAGCGGTCGACGATCATGCCGGCGGTGGCGCAGGCGGCGACGAGGGGCAGGGTTAGCATCGTCAGCGGCTCGCGGTTTTCAGGGCGAGCGGCAGGCCGGCGACCATCATCGTCACGCCGGCGGCGCGCGCGGCGATGCGCTGGTTCAGACGGCCGAGCTCGTCGACGTATAGACGCGTGGCTGCGCCGAGCGGCACGACACCGAGGCCGATCTCGTTGGTGACCACGATCACCTTGCCGGCGGCTGCGGCGAGGGCCGCGTCGAAGGCATCGATGCGCGCGGCGTAATCGGCGCGCGGCGCGTCGGTGCGCCGCGCATCGACGCGTGGCACATCGGCGTGCGGCACATCGGCGCCCGGCACATCGCAGCCCGGCGCAACAGCACCCGGCGCAACAGCACCCGGCGCAACAGCACCCGCCGCATCACCATCCGGCGGACACAGCAGATTGGCAAGCCACAGCGTCAGGCAGTCGATCAACACGCACTGGCCAGGCGCATCGGCCGCAGCGACTGCGCCGGCGAGGTCGAGCGGCGCTTCGACCAGCAGCCAGTGCGACGGACGCCGCGAGCGATGCAACGCGACGCGCGCGGCAAATTCGTCGTCCGCGACGCGCGCGGTGGCGATGTAGGTAACGGGGCGCGCGCTGTCGCTGGCGAGCCGCTCGGCGTGCGCGCTTTTACCAGAGC
>DATLOW010000451.1:0-31155 GCA_035536055.1 Paraburkholderia sp.
GCCGGACATCGACGGCTCCGACTATGCGCTCGAAGTGTCGGGCCAGGTGGCCGACAAAAGCGCATGGACGCTCGCGCGGCTGCGCACGCTGCCGCAGGCCGGGCAGATCACGCGGCATATCTGCATCGAAGGCTGGAGCGCGATCGGCGAGTGGCGCGGAGTACCGTTTCGCACCTTCCTCGAACGTATCGGCGCGGATACGTCGGCGCGCTACGTCGGCTTCAAATGCGCGGACCACTACTATTCGAGCCTGGATATGGCGACCGCGCTGCATCCGCAGACGTTGCTCACACTCGACTTCGGCAGCGAACCACTGCCGCCGAAGTACGGCTATCCGCTGAAGCTGCGGGTGCCGACCAAGCTCGGCTTCAAGAACCCCAAACATATCGCCGCCGTGTTCGTCACCAATACGAATCCGGGCGGGTATTGGGAAGACCAGGGGTACAACTGGTTCAGCGGCCTTTGAAGCGGCGCGCCGCCGCGCGCATGGCGCCATTCGTGCAGCCATGCGATTCGCGCCATCAGGTGGCGCACGCGCAACTGCGTCGGAATAATGCAACGCACTGGGTGTTTCTGTGTGGGCGCATCGTTTGATTGCACGTCTGTCAAGAATCGACCGAATGTGCGCGTTCCATGTCCCCCCCAGCGAGTTGAATATGTCCGACGTTCTGACCAGAATCATCGCGGTAAAGCGCGAAGAAATCGCCGCCAGTCAGGCGGCCGCGCCGATCTCCGCCCTGCAGCAACAGGGGCAGGCCTGGCCGGTGCGCGACTTCGTCGGCGCATTGCGTGCGAAACACGCACAGGCACAGCCTGCCGTGATCGCGGAAGCGAAAAAGGCGAGCCCCTCGAAAGGTCTGATCCGCGATCCGTTCGAACCCGCGCAAATTTCGGTGTCGTACCAGAAGCATGGCGCTGCGTGCATGTCGGTGTTGACCGACCGCAACTTCTTTCAAGGTTCCGCAGCCGACCTCACCGCCGCGCGCAGCGCCTGCGAACTGCCGGTGTTACGCAAGGATTTCATCGTCGACGCTTATCAGATTCACGAGGCGCGCGCGATGGGCGCCGACTGCATCCTGCTGATCGCCGCCGCACTCGATCCCGCGCAGATGCGCGATTTCGAAGCGCTGGCCCATTCACTGCAAATGGCGGTGCTGGTCGAAGTGCATTCGCGCGAAGAACTCGACGTTGCGCTAACGCTAAACACGCCTCTGGTGGGCATCAATAATCGCAACCTGCGCACCTTCGAAGTGACGCTCGACACGACGCTCGGCATGCTCGCCGATGTGCCGGGCGACCGCATCGTCGTCACCGAGTCGGGCATCCTGAAGCCGGCCGACGTCGAGAAGATGCGCGGCTCGGGCGTCGATACGTTCCTCGTCGGCGAAGCATTCATGCGCGCGGCCGATCCGGGCGCCGAACTCGCGCGGCTGTTCTTCGGTGCCTGAAATAAAGCAACAATTCGCACGAATGGCGTGGCCACCGGTAATTGCAGCAGTGGCACCGTGCCACGCCCGCAGCCGTGCCCGACATATCGCACCCACCCGCAAGCGATGCAACCGCTGGCACTGCGAAGCACGCCGCGCAATGGCTTGCGCATACCCTTCACATGGTTTTCAAAAGTATGTGAGCATCGCGTCAGGCAGTCGTCTGTCATGCTGCGCCGCCGTCCGTACGCACGTTTACCGCTTTATTAAATTGTGCCTACGCCAGTGCAGCAACGCGGACGCTCGGCTATACTGGCCCGCTTCCTTGCGCGCCGTCACTGTCGGCACGTGCGGAAAGCTCTCGCCGGGCTGCATATCATGGCAAGAACCTTCGATACCCTGAGCAAATGCTTGCGCGCGATCGTGCAAGCATCGTCCGCTCATCCACCCGTTGCGGTGCGCTACGCGTCGATCGCCGTCGCAGTCGGCGGGCTTGCGTACGCGTTCGCATGGACGGCCGGCTGGGTCACGTGGCCTGCAGGGCACCCGCGGATTTCCGCCGCACATGTGGTCGATGCGTTCGAAGCCAGCGGCGGCGAGCATCCGGGATTCAGGCGCAATCACGCAAAAGGCATTTGCGTAACGGGCCATTTCGAAAGCAACGGTCGCGGCGCTATGCTCACGCACGCGACGGTGTTCGAAAAAGGCGTGGTGCCGGTGGTCGGCCGCTTCTCGGTGCCGGGCAGCAATCCAACCGTCGCGGACCGCGATGCGAGCCTGCGCAGTCTTGCGCTGCGCTTTATCGCGGGCGGCGGACAGGAGTGGCGCACCGCGATGAATTCGGCGCCGGTGTTTTCGGTCAGGACGCCGGATGACTTCGTCAAGGAACTCGCCGCGATGCGCACCGACAAAACCACCGGCAAGCCCGATCCCGAACGGCTCGCCGGGTTCGACCGGCAGCACCCCGAAACGCACGAGCTGCACGACTGGCTGGCAAGCCACCCGCCGTCGTCGGGATTTGCCAATGCGTCGTACTACAGCGTCAGCGCATTTCGCTTCGTCGATGCGCACGGCGCGTCGCATTACGTGCGCTGGAGCATGGTGCCCGATACCGCGTACCGGCCCGTCGGCGAGGCGGAACGGCGCGATCCGGATTTTCTTGCGCATCGGCTGGTCACCGGCCTCGAGCATGGTCCGTTGCGTTGGCATCTGATACTTGCGGTTGCGCTGCCCGGCGATGCGATCGACGATTCCACCCGCGTCTGGCCGCAAAGCGCGGATCGCGTGCGCGTGGATGCGGGCACGCTGGTAATCGAGCGTGCGCAGACGCAAATCGACGGCCCATGCCGCAATGTCGATTTCGATCCGCTCGTGCTGCCGGCCGGCATCGAACCTTCGGCCGATCCGCTGCTTGCGGCGCGTTCGGCCGCTTATATGGAGTCGTTCTCGCGGCGTATGGCCGAAGAGGTCCATTTCGCGCGCAAGCATTAGATCGATTCGAATAATTGCTGAGCAGACTTTATAGCGAGACGATACACTCGTATATTGCCGTGTCTTCCCAAACACGGTGGTTTCGCGCGCTGCAGCCGGCGCGCCTCAAATACTACAAGGGACAAAAAGGAACTACGTCGATGACCGACGCAGACGACTTACCCAGCCTCCTTCCTGGAATGCTGCCGCGCCTGTGGGCATTTGCGCTGCGCATTACCGGTGACCAGCATGACGCGGAGGATCTCGTCCAGCGCGCTTGCGTCCGCGCTCTCGAGCGTTCGCATCAACTGAAGCCGGACACCGCGCCGCTCAGCTGGATGTTTTCGATTGTGCATTCGACGTGGATCAACGAACTTCGGGCACGCAGCGTACGCAGCCGTTCCAGCATGCAGTGGGACGATGCGCTGCTGGAAACGGTCGCCGATCCGACCATGCTGACGCCCGAAGAACAGGTATCGAACGGCCAGATTATCGACGCGGTGTCGCGCTTGCCCGAAGCGCAGCGCGTCGTTATGCTTCTGGTAGCTGTGGAAGGCCTGAGCTATAGCGAGGCCGCAGAGGTCCTCGATGTGCCACTCGGAACGGTCATGAGCCGTTTGTCGAGAGCACGCCAGGCGATTGGCGCACATTTCGGTGTGCGAGACGGCCAAAAACTGGGCCAAAAGATGAAGAACACGGTAAAGAGCAAGGGTGAAGTCTCATGAAACTGGACGACATCCTATTGATGGCATACGTCGACGGCGAGCTATCGCCGCAGGAACGCCGGCAGGTCGAGGAGCAGATCGCTGCATCGCCTGACGCGGAAGAGCGCATCGCGCATCTGACGGCTTCGCGCCTGCCCTACCGGGAAGCGTTCGGCAGTCAGAAGCTACCGCCCGTCCCGGATAGCCTGACGAGAAAGATCGAAGAACTCGCGCGCGCGCACAAGGCTGCGGCGGCGAATCCGGCGGCGCCGGTCGCGGCCGCCGCTGCGGCGCCGAGCGCGGAGCGCAGCGCCAACGATGCGCGGATCGAACACAACGCACAGATGCCCCCTTCGGCTCCTGTGCGTTCGCATTTGCGCGTTGCCCCCGCATGGCTCGCGGTCGCTTTCGTGGCCGGCGCGTTCTGCCTCGGCGCGGTGCTGCGCCTCGCGCCCGGCGTGGTGCCCGCGATGCCCGGCGGCGAATTCAGCACCGCATCGAATGGCGCGTCGCCGTGGATTCGCGCGGTAGTCGACTATCAAAAACTCTATGCGCGCGAAACCGTCGCATTCGGCGCGGTCGATGCGACCGACTCGGCACAGACCGTTGCGCAGATTCGCGACGACGACAAACTGTCGCTGCGCGTGCCCGATCTGAGCGCCGCGGGTCTGCAGTTCAAGCGCGTCACACGGCTGCGCTTCCAGGGCAAACCGCTGGTGCAGATCGAATATCTGCCGCCGCATGGCCCGCCGGTCGCGCTGTGCGTAATGAAGGACGTGCGGCCCGACGAAGCGGTCGCGCAAGCGAAGGTGTCCGATATGGATGTCGTCACGTGGCGGCAGGACGAGCTGCACTATGCGCTCGTCGGCGGCAACAAGGACGTCGATCTGATGTCGCTCGGCAAGCAGATTTCCGGGCGCGGCATCGACCAGCTGTTCGGCAAGAACGGCGTCGTCGCGCTACATCGCACCGTCAGCTGATTCGCGAAGCGGTCCGCGGCGCCGGCTGCCGTCGATGGCGGGCGCCGGCGGCTAAACATCGCAAATAAAAATGTTTAGCCATCGTGCTAAACATTTTATGCGTTGCGTCGCGCCGCTTTACGACATTCGCCAATCCGGCGAAATCGCCGAATCATATCGCATTCAAAAATCGTTCTATCGAATAACGGCGCATAACGCTAAAGAAATTTCTATCGCCGCGGCGGATAAAAAAATGCCGGCGATGCACCCGCGCATCACCGGCAAACAGGGAAAAGGCAGTTCGAAAAGGCGGTTCGCCGCATGCCGCCGCGACTAGCAACATATTCGCCACCGCAATGCGGCGAAGCGGGCGCGCGGCGCTTTAACGTTTGCGCGGCGGCGCCAGTTGCACGCTCAACGGTTCAGCGTATCCGAAGGCGCCTCGTTGAACTCGCGCCGATAGCTGTTGACGAGCGTCGAGCGGTTGCTGACACCCCACTTGTTCGCGGTGGCCAGAATGCCATTCTCGTGCGCGCCGTCGGAGGTCTGCAGTTCGGCGCGAATCCGTTCCATGCGCAGCCGGCGCACGATCTCGCTCGGCGTCGAGCCAAGGCTGCTCTTGAATGCGCTTTGCAGCGCGCGCTCGGTCACGCCGATTTCCGCGGCGATTTCGCGGATCGACAGGTCCTTGCGGTCGAGGTTGTCGATCAGATAGCGATACGCGCGGCGATAACGCGCCGGCAGCCGCGCGCCGATATCGTCCAGTTGCTCCGGCGCGCGCACGGTGCGCTGCGCGTAGCGCGCGAGCGCGCCCGCTTCGTCGCGAATGCAACGCATCGCCGTCAGCGCGTAGCGCGTGTACACGCGCAGCGATTCCGCGTTGCGCTCCTGCTGGTGGCGCAGCTTCGCGAAGCAATACAGGTACTCGAGCTGCCGATGGCTTTGCGGCATGCGCACTTCCGAATTGAGCAGCGTCAGGATCGATTCGGCGAGCGCCGGTGCACCGCCCGCAAGGCTCGCGAGCACCATCTCGATGCGCACCGAGCCCTGGTAGTTGATGATGCCCTGCTTGCCCGCCCACTCCGCGTGCGCGCCGAGCACGTGGCCGATATCGCGCTGACCGTTGGCGAGCTGCATCAGCTGCTTCAGATACTCGGTGCGCGCGCGCAATAGCGGCGTCTGCACGGTGTAGGTGCTGACGCGCGGCGTGGCGCCCGCGAGCGGCGCGATGCGCGGCGTGCCTTCGCCCGCCAGCCCCGATTGCCAGTACACGTGATCGCTCAGTTCCGGATGCGAACGCAGCTCGCTTTGCGTGGCGACGTCGAAGCGCACCGCAGTCAGCAGCTCGCGCCAGCCGCGCGCGTTCTTCAGCGTGGTGGCCGGATCGTCGAGCAGTTCGTCGAGCGCATCGAGCACACCGTCCGCATCGCGCAGCCGGCCAAGGCCGAACAGCACGCCGAACATGCCGAAATAGCCTTCCAGACGCAGCGCCAGCTCGGTGCCGGGCTGGTCGACGAGGCGCATGAAGCACGACATCGCCGTGCCGTAGCGGCAGCGGAACAGTGCTTGCCAGCCCGCGTTGCGGCACGACGCGAAACGCACCTGCTCCTTCGATGTGCGCATCAGCTTCTGCGACTCGCGGTACGACTCTTCCGCGTCGACATCCATCCCCACCGCCATCTGCAGATCGCCATGCAACTGCAGCAGTCCCGGCAGCAGATCCGGTTCGCATGCGTCGATATGGCGCGAAGTCTGCGCCGCTGCCGCCTGGATCCTGCCCTCGGTGATCAGTTCGGACAGCGCGGCAGGGATCGACGTCGACGTCAGCATCGACACGTAAGGAAAGTAAAAAGTGGCAAGCATGATGACTGGCTCCGTAGGCGATCCGGTGCGAACGCAAGAAAGCGCTGCTGGCGATCGGCAAAAACCCGAACGCCTTAACGGACCTCAATGTAGCCAAATCGCTGGCCGGGGATTCTCAAATCTCCAGCACCTTAAATGATTTTGAGCATTGTTGAGAATTGGCGCGCGACCGCCTTTGCATGGCATGCGCGCTTTCCAATTGCTTACAAAACTCTCTGGCCGTGCCGCGGCAGCGATTAAACACAAGTTTGGCGATGACTCACGGAATAGGCCGCGGCTATTGCGTGTTGTGTTGATCAAGCACGGCACGAACGTCGTGAATACCAATGATTACAGACCTGACGGGGTGGGCCGCGACTCACGGACAAACGCGGCGATCGTTACGGAGAAATCATGCAGATTGCCCTTTACACACAGAACGACCAACTGTTTCGCGAGATCGACAAGGCATTCGAAGAAGACGGCAGCTACCGCTGCATTCGCTTCACCAGCGAACTGCCGCTGATCCGTTTCCTCGAGCGCCACGATGCCGCACTGGTGCTGTTCGACGCCGGCCGCAGCTGCGTGGCGGGCCGCGGCCTGCTGTCGTGGCGCGCGTGCCACTTCCGCCGCGACCTGCCGGTGATGATGATCGGCCAGTCGTGGGACAGCGACAGCATCATCGAAGCGCTCGACGCGGGTGTCGACGAGATCGCGGTGAACGCACCCTGCGCGAAGGAAGTGCTGGCGCGTGCGCGCCGCACGATCGCCAAGAGCGGCCGGGGCTCGAACTCGGACAGCCGCATTTCGCTCGGCGAGTACACGATCGACCGCTCGACCAGCGCGATCAGCGTGAACGGCAAGCAGATCAAGCTGACGGCGCGCGAACTGACGCTGGCCTGGCTGCTGTTCGCGAACGCCGGCACGCTGCTGACCCGCGAGCAGATTGCACGCGCGGTGTGGGGCAAGGAAGCGGTCATCGCGAGCCGTTCGATCGAGCAGCATATCTACAAGCTTCGCAGCAAACTGTCGCTCGATGAGCACAGCAATCTCCAGCTCAAAACGGTGTATTCGATCGGTTACGTGTTCGACCTCGTGCGTGCGCAACCGGCTCCGCCGCCGGCCATGCGCCACGATCATCCGGTCGCGTTGCACGCGGCCGCAGCCGTGCATTCGTACTGAGCCGGACGCAGCAGACAACGGCGCGCAGGCGGCAGGTTCAGACACAGCGGGTTCCCATAACGCATTTGTAGCTCATCGAATGCGTCCCGCCTGTCGAACTTGCGAAGGCTCGCGCCTCCGGGCGAACCTCGCCGTATCTGCAGCGGCCAGTCGCGCAAGCGCGGCAGGTGCACATCGGTAGCGGCGGCGGACGGCGCTGCACGTGCTGGCGCGTGCGGCTTGCGATTTCCGATCAGAAACGGTGGTGTGCGCAACGATACGGCTCGGCGGCCGCAGGCCGGCAGCGGTACGGCACGCAGATGTTATGATCGGAAACCGTTCGAAGCGTGCGGCAAAGCACGCGCTGCCGTCATGCCCACCGCCATGGATACACCTTCAGCCAAGCCCGTCGAGCCCGCTTCATCCGAGCTCGGCACGCGTGTGCGCAGCGCGCGGCTTGCGCTCGACCTGACGCTCGAAAACGCCAGCCGGCTGTGCGGCGTATCGCGCTCGACCTTGTCGAAGGTGGAAAACGGACTGATGTCGCCGACCTTCGACGTGCTGCAGAAAATCGTGCTCGGCCTGCAGATCGACCTGGCCGATCTGTTCGGCACGATGCCCAAAGCCGCGGCCAGCGGCCGGCGCGCGCTGACGCGCAAGGACACGGGGCAACGCCACGCCTATCGCGGCTACCAGATGGAGCTGCTCGCCACCGACCTCGCGCACAAGGCGATGCTACCGTTCCGCATCCGCATCTCGGCGCATACGCTCGATGCATTCGACGATTGGGGCCGCCACGAAGGCGAAGAGTTTCTGTACGTGATCAGCGGCAGCGTGTGCCTGTACTCCGAGCTGTATGCGCCGACGCACCTGAATGCGGGCGACAGCATCTACTTCGATAGCCGCACCGGCCATGCGGCCGTGTCGACCAGCGACGAAGACGCCGAGGTGCTGTGGATGGCGACCGGCGCCGACCTCGTCAGGCCCGGCGCTGGCGCGGCGGCGAAGAAATAGGCAAGCCGGCGCGCGCGGGCGCCGGAATCTGGCTTCAATGTTGCACCGGGGCCGCGCTGGCACGCGGTGCTGCGTCTTTGCCGTTGCCGTCCGCGCTGCTGCGCTCGCCGCCATCGACCGCTGCGGCGCCGCCCTGCCGATGCGCGCCGCTAGCCGCCAGCGCGCGCTGCGCAAGTTGCGCGATATGCAATGCCGTGCGTCCGGTGCCGTGCTCGATCTGTTCGCGGCAACTGAAGCCATTGGTCAGCACGATGGTCTGCGGCGTGGCGGCACGCAGCGCCGGAAACAGCTTGTCCTCGCCGATCTGCTCCGACATCGCATGATGCTTGTCGTTGAAGCCAAACGAGCCCGCCATACCGCAGCAGCCGGTGTCCAGCAGCTTCCATTGCACGCCGAGCCGCTCGAGCAGCGCGGTGTCGCCTTGCATGCCGAACAGCGATTTCTGATGACAGTGCCCGTGCACGAGCACTTGCGCATCGAGCTTCGGCCAGTCGAACGGTTCGCGCGCAACGAAATCGGCGAACAGGAAAGTTTGCGCGGACAATCGGCGTGCCGCTTCGCTATCGGGCAGCTGCTTCAGAAGTTCGTCCTTGAACACCGACAGACAGCCCGGCTCGAGGCCGACTAGCGGCACACCGGCCGCAATGTCGTCGGCCAGAACGTCGAGCACGTCGACCAGCAGTTCGCGCGCGCGTTCGAGCAGGCCGTAGTCGTACAGCGGGCGGCCGCAGCACAGCCGGCGCTTCGGCAGCACGACCTGATAACCGAGCTGCGTCAGCACGTCGGTGGCAGCTGCGGCGATGTCGGGCGTGAAGTGGTCGTTGAAGGTGTCGACCCACAGGATCACCTTGCGCGACGCCGACGCCGACGCCGACGCCTGCGCGGTGCGCGCCGCCTGCTGGGCACGCTGCCGCCACGTGCGGCGCGCGAATACCGGCAGGCGGCGCGCTTGCGCGACGCCGGCGAGCCATTTGCCCAATGGCGCAACGAGCGGCGCGGACGTCATGAAATTGGCAAGCGGTGCAATGCGTGCGGCGAGCGGCGCCCATTCGCCGATGCGGCCCATAAACAGCGCCTGACGCGGCCGGCGATGGGTCTCGTAGTAATGCGACAGGAACTCGGCTTTGTACGAGGCCATATCCGTGTGCGTCGGACAGTCGGATTTGCAACCCTTGCATGCGAGGCACGTATCGAGCGCGTCCTTTACCGCGTCGTTCTGCCAGCCGCCGTCGATCACTTCGCCTTGCAGCATCTCCCAGAACAGATGCGCACGGCCGCGCGTCGAATACGCTTCCTCGCGCGACGCGCGATAGCTCGGGCACATCGTGCCGCCTTCGAGCGAGCGGCATTTGCCCATGCCGATGCAACGCTCGATCGCGCGCTGAAAACCGTCGCCTTCGCGGCTTCTGAAGGTCAATTTCGTTTGTAGCGTCACCGGGCGATAGGCAGGACCGAGCCGCAGGTTTTCGTCGACGCGGTATGGATTCACGACCTTGCCCGGGTTCAGGCGGTTTGCCGGATCCCAGATCGCCTTGAAACGCTGCATGGCCTGCATCAGTTCGGGCCCATACATCACGGGCAGAAACTCGGCCTTCGCCTGGCCATCGCCGTGCTCGCCCGACAGCGAGCCGCCGTAGCGCACCACCAGCTCGGCCGCCTCGCGCAAAAACGCGCGCCACGTGCCGATGCTTTGCGCGGTGCGCAGATCGAACGTAATACGCGCATGCACGCAGCCGTCGCCGAAATGGCCGTATAGCGAAGTCTGGTAGCCGTAGCGGTCCACCAGCGCCTGGAAGGCGCGCAGATAATCGCCGAGGCGCAACGGATCGACGGCGGCGTCTTCCCAGCCGACCACCGGGTCGGGGCTGCCGGGCTCGATCGTCAACGCGACCGCCGACGCACCGGTCTCGCGAATCGACCACACCTTGTTTTGCAGCGCGCGCGGCTCGACCAGACGCGTCGACACGTTGGGACCGGCTTCGCCGGCCGCGAAATAGCGCGCCGCCGCCTGTGCCATGTCGACCGCCTGCTGCTGCGTGTCGGCGCCGAATTCAAGCACGACCCACGCGTCGCCTTCCGGCAGCAGCGCGATCTCTTCGGCTTTCAGGTTGCGCGCCTGCAGGCCGCGAATCATCACGCGGTCGAGGCCTTCGATGGCGATCGGCCCGAAGCGCATGAAGTGCGGCACCGCATCCGCGGCGACGTAGATATCGCTGAAGCCGACCACCAGCAATACGCGCTGCGCGGGACTATGCACGAGCCGCACCTTGGCCTGCAGCGTCACGGCGCAGGTGCCTTCCGTGCCGACCAGCGCACGCGCGACGTTAAAGCCGTTTTCGGGCAACAGCTGATCGAGATTGAAGCCGGAGACGCGCCGCTTGATCTGCGGAAACTTCGCGCGGATCAGGTCCGCGTACTGGTCGCGCAGCGCCTTCAGTTGCGCGTAGATTTCACCTTGCCGGCCGCCCGCGGCGATAATGCGCGCGAGTTCTTCTTCGGAAGTCGGGCCGACCCAGAAGCGCGCGCCGTCATGCGTCAGCACGTCGAGCGCCTCGATATTCTCGACGGTCTTGCCGGCCATCACCGAGTGCGCGCCGCACGAGTTGTTGCCGATCATGCCGCCGAGCGTGCAGCGGCTGTGCGTGGCGGGATCCGGTGCGAAGGTCAGGCCGTGCTGTTCGGCGGCATCGCGCAGCGTGTCGCAGACCACGCCCGGCTCGACGATCGCGGTGCGCGCCAGCGGGTCCACCGACACGATACGGTTCACGTATTTGCTTGCGTCCGCAACCACTGCGACATTCACGCATTGCCCGCTTTGCGACGTGCCGCCGCCGCGCGGCAGAAACGGTACGTCGTGGCGGCGGCATGCAGCGAGCGTCTGGATCAGATCGTCGACATCGCGCGGCACGACGACCGCGAGCGGTACCTGACGATAGTTCGACGCATCGGCTGCGTACAGCGCCTTCGAGCCCTGATCGAAACGTACTTCGCCGCGCACGTGCTGGCGCAGATCCGCTTCGAGTGCGGCGAGCAGTGCGGTGCTTGCGTTGAAAGGCACCGCGGCGCTCGCCGCGGCTTCGCCGCTATGGACGGTTTCGCCGCGAGATTCACTGCGGCTTTCGCTACGATTCACGCTGGCTTCGCTCACGCTGCCTGCCCCGTTGTCATGATGAACAATCTCCTCTGTGCGATACCCGCGCCGCGATGCTTTGGCATCCAGCGACGCGAGCCGTGATGGATCAAGGATACGCGCAATTGCCGTGCATTCAGCCGACGCTACGCTTACGGCGCGGCTTGCGGCTCACGGCGCTGCGCTCTTTCTGCGCGTTTTGCCGGTTGCTACCGTTACCACCGTTGCGACCCTTGCTTGCATTGCGCCCGGCCCCAGCCGACGCTTCCAGCCGCTGCCGCCCGGTCGTGCGTACCGCGTCGATCAGCGCAAGCCCCGCAGGCGACGGCTGCGCATCGGTGCGCAGAATCAGCCCGACCGGCTCCGCCGTGCTGACCGCCGGTAACCGCAGAGGCACCAGCAGCGCATGTTCGAGCTCGTACTCGACCGCGCTGCGCGGCACGAACCACACGGCGCCGTTGTCGAGCGCCAGAGCGCGCCCGACCGATACCGATAACGCTTCGACGAACACCGACAGCGGTGGCACGCCCCATGCCGCCAGCAGGCTCTCCGCCGACTGCCGGATCAGCGTGCCGAACGGCGGCAATACCACCGGAAAACCCGTCAGCAATGCAGCGGCCGGTGCCTCGCCGGTCGCCAGCGGATGCGCGGGGTGCACCACGGCGATTAGCGGTTCGCTGCCGAGCTGCTCGAAGCTCAGGCCGATCATCCGCTCGGGATCGGCGAGCCGGCCCACCGCGAACTCGATCGCGCCCGCCTTCAGCCGTTCGAGCAGTTCAGTGTTGGAAGCGGTCGCGATACGCACCGTCACGCTCGGCCAGCGCGCGGCAAACAGGCGCAGCGCGCCCGGCACGAGCGCCGCGGCAAGTGTCGGCAGCACGCCGATTTCGAGCGTCGCAGCGGCCTCGCCGCCGGCCCGCGCCAGCAGGTCGACACCTTGCCGCAGCGCGCTTACGCACGCGCTCGCATGCGGAATGAACAGCAGCGCCTCGCGGGTCGGTACCGCACCGTGCCGGCCGCGCTCGAACAGCCGCACGCCGAGAATCGCTTCGAGTTCGGCAACCGTCTTCGACACCGCCGGCTGCGTGATCGACAGGCTCTGCGCGGCCTTCTGCACGCCGCCGAACTGCGCGACCGCGAGAAAGCACTGCAGATGCCGGAACTTCACGCGGCTGTCCGCGAGGCTGCGTTGCATAACCGTCCGTTATGGGAACAGGGAAAAAAGCTCATTTTCCATAACTTTGGGCTTTGTATAAAGTCCCTTCAGCGCTTAAGCCGACAAACCCCACAAACCCAACCAAGGAGACGCAGATGGACGATTCCGTCCTTACCCCGCGCGACTTCCCGCAGCACCCCGCCTATCTGCATGCCGCGTATCGCTCGTCGCTGAAGCGCGGTCCGCAGCAGCCGCTGGTTCCGCTGAAGGAACGGCTGCGCAACCAGCGCGTGCCGGTGTACGGCGCGCAAGATCTCGGCGCGCTCGACCACGACCTGACCCGCAATGCGGTACGCAACGGCGCGCCGCTCGGCGAACGGATCGTCGTGACGGGCCGCGTGCTCGACGAAGGCGGCCGGCCGGTGCGCGATACGCTGGTCGAAGTGTGGCAGGCCAATGCAGCCGGCCGCTACGTGCACAAGGCCGACCAGCACGACGCGCCGCTCGATCCGAATTTTCTCGGCGCGGGCCGCTGCCTGACCGACGAACACGGCCGCTACCAGTTCCTGACGATCAAGCCCGGCGCGTACCCATGGGGCAATCATCCGAACGCATGGCGCCCGAATCATATTCACTTCTCGCTATTCGGCGACTATTTCGGCGCGCGCCTCGTCACCCAGATGTACTTCCCCGGCGACCCGCTGCTTGCGCTCGATCCGATTTTCCAGGGCACCCCTGAAGACGCGCGCGATCGACTCGTGTCGCGCTTTTCGCTCGACGCGACCGAGGAAGGCTTCGCGCTCGGCTATGAATTCGATATCGTGCTGCGCGGCCGCGATGCCACGCCGATGGAGCGCTAAACCATGACAACTACGCTGAAACAGACGCCATCGCAAACGGTCGGCCCGTACTTCGCATACGGTCTATGCCCACAGCAATACGATTTCGATTTCAAAAGCCTGTTTACGCCGGTGCTCGCCGAACGCGAAGCAGCCGGCGAACACATTACGATCGTCGGCCAGGTGTTCGATGGCGATGGTGTGCCGGTTGGCGACGCGATGCTCGAGCTGTTGCAAGTGGACAGCGCAGGCCACTACCCCACGTCACGTGAACAGGCACAGCAAAGCGGTTTTCACGGCTTCGCGCGGGTCGGCACCGGCACCGATCCGCAATTGCGCTTTATCGTGCCGACCGTGAAGCCCGGCGCCGCGGCGCCCGGCGAAGCGCCCCATATCGACGTGATCGTGTTGATGCGCGGCATGCTGTTGCATACCTTCACGCGCATCTATTTCGACGACGAAGCCGCGGCCAATCAGCGTGACCCGGTGCTGGCCGCACTGCCCGCCGAGCGGCGCGCCACCTTGATCGCGCGGCGCGAAGGCGGCCCGGGCAGCACGGTTTACCGCTTCGATATCCGCATGCAGGGCCCGCAGGAGACGGTGTTTTTCGATCTGTGAGGATTGTTGAGCTTGCTGAGCAGCAAGCGGCGGTGGCGCCACAGCGCCGCCGCCGGATTTCACGAAGCCTTCACATTGCCGGTTTAAAGTGCCGCTGCGAGTCGATCTCGCAACGAAACTCCTAGCAGTTATTCCGGCCCGCAGAACGCGGGCTTTTTTTCGCGCCGACGTTTCGCGGTGGCGCCCGCCGCATCTCAACAGCGGAAATGCTCGATGTCCTGCCCCGCATTGATGGCCCGCGTGAGCCAGTCGGGGCGATCGCCGGTACCGTCCCAGCTGTTGCCGAATGCGTCGCGGTAGCGTGGCGTGGCGGCATCCGCGGTAAGCGCGGCAGCCAGTGCCTCGACTGAAATCCCGTACTCTTCCATCCGGTGTCTTATCCAGAGGATCAGGCGTTCGCGCGCTTCGCCATCGTTGTCGAATAACCGGTGTTCTTCTCGCTGCTTCATGCTGTTCGGGGAATTACGGCTGAATGAGCTCGCGCTATTAAACATCTGGGTTTCACCGTTTTTCAGAAAAGCCCGATGCGGGCCTGATGAACGCTGCAGCGCGTGCGATTATGAAATGGGCCGGCCGTATGTGGCCATCCGCCTGACTGAGCGGCGCGCCAAAAGCCGCCATACCATGCGTTACCGGCATGTACCTTGATGGCAATGGAACTGCCGCGACGACCTGTCACCTGTTATTCGCCTGCGATTCTAGCACTCATTTTACAAGGCGCCAGCATAATCCTTATCGTGCGCTGCAACGATAAAGCCAATAAGCCGGTAATTACGCGCAATCAATATATCGCTCGAATTAGTAATGCTATTCAGGCACCGCTTCAGGGCGAAGCCTAATCCGGGTGTGTTAAGGTGCGGATGCTCGCCTGCTTCGCGTCGGCCTACCCGCGGTGCAGTTCAACCCACTTTCACAAGGAGACCGTGATGACGCCGCAAGCCGCACTGTTTGCCATTCTCGGCGCGCTGCTGATCGGCGCGATGAGCCCCGGCCCGAGTTTTCTGGTGGTCGCGCGCAATTCGATCGGCCTGTCGCGCAGCGATGGCCTCGCCACTGCGCTTGGCATGGGCATCGGCGGCGTATTTTTCAGCGGCATTGCGTTGCTCGGTCTTTATACGGTGCTGGCCGCTGTTCAGTGGCTGTACGTCAGTCTGAAGGTAGCCGGCGGCCTGTATCTGATCTATATCGCGTCGAAGATCTGGCGCGGCGCTAAAGCGCCGTTCGCGTTCGACGTGCAGCAGCGCACCGGGCAAAGCGATGCGCGCCGTTCATTCTGGGTCGGGTTGTCCACGCAGCTCAGCAATCCGAAGACGTCGATTTTCTATGGCAGTATCTTTGCGGCGCTGCTGCCGCAGCATCCGCCGGTGTGGTGTTATGCGGTGCTGCCGCCCGCGGTATTCGCGATCGAAGCAGGCTGGTACACGGTGGTTGCAGTGTTCTTCTCGAGCCGCCACGCGCGCGATCTGTACGGCAAGGCCAAGACCACGATCGATCGCGTCGCCGCCGGCGCAATCGCCGCGCTCGGCTTGCGGCTGATCTTCACCGCGCATCGCACGGGCATCTAGCCGCACGCGGCATCACACTTTTCGAGGTACAACGCTCGGCTCACGCGCGCCGAGCGTGTCGATCGCGGTGTTCGATTTCACGCGCTCGCGCAGCTCGAATTTCTGGATCTTGCCGGTCGACGTTTTCGGCAATTCGCCGAAGTAGACCGCCTTGGGCAGCTTGAAACCCGCCAGCCACGCGCGGCAATGTTCGACGATCTCCGCGGCCGACACCTGCGCGCCCTCTTTCAGTTCGACGAAAGCGCACGGCACCTCGCCCCACTTCGCATCCGGCATCGCAACCACCGCCGCCACCGCGACCGCTGGGTGCCGGTACAGCGCGTCCTCGATTTCGATGCTCGAGATGTTTTCGCCGCCCGAAATGATGATGTCCTTGCTGCGGTCCTTGATGCGCAAGTAACCGTCTGGCGTCAGCACGGCGAGATCGCCGGTATGGAACCAGCCGCCGCGAAACGCTGCTTCGGTCGCGCGCTCGTTCTTCAGATAGCCCTTCATGCAGATGTTGCCGCGAAACATCACCTCGCCAAGCGTCTCGCCGTCGCACGGGACCGGTTCGAGCGTATCGGGGTCGAGTACCGCGGCGGCGGCCTGCAGGTGATAGCGCACGCCCTGGCGCGCATTGAGGCGCGCGCATTCGTCGTCGTCGAGCGCGTCCCACTGCAGTTGCTTCGCACACACGGAAGCGGGGCCGTATACCTCGGTCAGCCCGTACACGTGCGTCAGATCGAAGCCGATCGATTTCATCTGCGCGATCACCGCAGGCGACGGCGGCGCGCCCGCGACCATCGTCGCTACGCGATGGTCGATGCCGGCCCGCCACTGCGCCGGCGCATTGGCGAGCGCGCTCTGCACGATCGGCGCGCCACAATAGTGCGTGACGCGCTCGCGGCGGATCAGATCGAAGACGGTCTGCACGTCGAACCTGCGCAGACATACGTTGACGCCCGCACGCGCCGCGATCGTCCACGGAAAGCACCAGCCGTTGCAGTGAAACAGCGGCAGCGTCCATAGATACACCGCGTGCTTCGGCATGTCCCATTCGAGAATATTGCTGAGCGCATTCAGATACGCGCCGCGATGGTGATAGACGACGCCTTTCGGCCCACCGGTCGTGCCCGACGTGTAGTTCAGCGCGATCGCTTCCCATTCGTCGGCGGGCGGCGTCCACGCGAACTCGGGATCGCCATTGGCAAGGAATGCTTCGTAATCGGTTGCGCGTGGGAATTTCTGCGGATCGGCCGGCACCGCGTCGCTCACGACGACGATGCGCAGCGCCGGCAGTTCTTGCGCAACCTGCTGCGCCAGCGCCGCATATTCGCCGTCGACGATCAGCAGCTTCGCTTCGCCATGCCGCAGCATATAGAGAACCGTCGCTGCATCGAGCCGTGTGTTGATCGTATTAAGCACCGCGCCCGCCATCGGCACGCCGAAGTGGGCCTCGATCATCGGCGGGATGTTCGGCAGCAGCACGGCCACCGTATCGCCGCGTTCGATGCCGCAGCGCTGCAGCGCGCTCGCGAGGCGCCGCGTGCGCCGCCAGGTTTCGTCCCATGTACGGCGTACGTCGCCGTACACCACGGCAAGCCGTGCGCCGTATACCTGTGCGGCGCGTGCGATGAAATCGAGCGGCGTCAGCGCGACATAGTTCGCTGCGCGGCGTTCGAGGCCTTGATCGAACTGGTGAGCCATCGCGTGTCTCCTCGCGCCGGCTTGTGCTGGCCGGCATGCTGCGGCATGCACGGATGCGTGCAGCTGCGTGCGGGGCGCGTCGCGTGCCCGGCCCGTCGCCCTCGCCGCGCGCTGCCGCGCCATGCAATTGAGGATGGGATTTCAGACCCTGGGAAGATCGTCGATAAATTTCTCGACGTGACCGTCCGGTACGTCGGTATCGATACCGTCGAACCCGTCAGTATGCGCAACTGTTTTTATTTTCGGGCCCAGCAGTTTCATGCCACCGAGCGTAAATAGTGACCAGACGGCATTGCCGGCATGAATGGCGGTGACGACGTCCGAAACTTCCACGATCTCGTGTGGCGACAGCAATTCGTTCGTCTTCGGATTGACGAGCGCCCAGCGGACGTGGGTGACGCGGTCGGTCGTGGGGTTAATGCGTACGGCATCGATAGCATAAGTAGCCATTTCCACCTCCATCATCGTCGTCAGGGCATCGTAGCACTTCTGCGATGCGGAACGAACTGGTCTGAACGATAGGGGAAAAGCCGGATGCCGCTAAATCGACGACTGCGGGCTGCGGGGTTTGCTGTATTGCAGCCTGGGTTGCCGCCCGTTTTGCCGCCCGTTTGCAGCCCGTTACGCTACGTGACGCGCAACGGGCTGCACACCGGATCAGAACAGCGGCGCCGTGCGATTCGCCGCCACCCGCGTGCCAACAGACGGCGCCGCGGCGAGCTGCTCGCGCGCTTCGCCGGTCACGCGCTCGAACGAGAAGCGCTGCGCCGGCGTTAGCGGCGGCGCGTAGTCGCGATCGGTCAACGCGAGCGGGTCGACGGGCTGGTCGTTCATGCGCACTTCGAAATGAAGATGCGGTCCGGTTGCCACGCCGGTGTGCCCCACAGAGCCGATGCGCTGCCCCTGGGCGACCTTGTCGCCCGGACGCAAGCCGCGCGTGAAACGGGATAGATGCGCGTACCACGTCGTATAGCCGTCGCCGTGGTTGATCACGATGTTGCGGCCATAGCCCGACATTGCGCCGACGAATTCGACGGTGCCGGCCGCCGCGGCGAACACCGGCGCGCCATTGTGCGCGGTCAGATCGACGCCGGTGTGAAAGCGCTCTTCGCCGCTGACCGGATGCAGTCGATCGCCAAATGGCGAACTGATGCGCTCGTAATCGAGCGGCATCGCAAACGGGTCGCTGGGCAGCAGTTTGCCGTCGAACGCATAGTATTCGCCGCGTGTGCTACCAGGGGCGACGAACCAAACCGCCGAATAGGTGTGCTCGCCGAGCCGGATTTCGGCGGCCGTTACGTGCGGATGGCGCATCACTGCATCGGCCGGATCGCCGCGCTCGTAGACGATGCGAAAACCGTCATCGGGTAGTGCCGTCATGTTTGCGCCGAGCCGCCCTGCGAACAGCCGGTCCAGCTGCGCGACCACGTCGGTCGGCAAACCCGCTTCGCTCAATGCATCGTGCAGATCGTGTTCGATGTGGCCGGCGCGTGCGACGTAGCGTGGATCTTCGACGGGCTGCCCGGACATCGTCCAGGGTGCCGCGCCGGCGAACGGCGCATGGGCGGCGGCGCTATCGGTTTCTGCAGCGCCCGCGGAGGCGAGCGCAGCGCCTGCTTGCGCATCGTTTGCCGTGTCGAGCAGCGCCTCCGGCACGCACAGCACCGGCGACGCACGGCACATCGATGCGAGAATCGGCGCGCCATAGCGCAGCGTCATACCAGCGGGTTCGGGTGCGTCGCCGCGAATCGCCCACAACGACGCATCCGCGTCGAGCGACGCACGCAGTGACGGCATGCCCGAAAAATCGCGCAGTGCAGGCGTTCCAGCGAAATCGCGCAACCTTGCATCGCCTGCAATGAATGATCGGGAGGACTGATCGCTGTGTGGCGCGCTTTGCGCAGCGGTGCCGGTAAACGTAGTCGGCCATGCGGCGCCGCTCGGCGTGAGGCCGGGTGAGCAATACGCAACAGGCACCGCATAGCCTGCCACGAGGCCGAAGGTGAGCGCCGCGCGCAACGCGGCTGTGATGGGTAAAGAGCGTTTGGTACGCGCAGGGACTGCAGTCTTGCCAGACATACGTTGTCCGTGCGCGAGAAATGAACGTAGGCGAACCGTCACGTGGATATTCTCGCAGTCGGAAACAGAAGGCTGCGGGGCGTGAGCGGCAGTGCGGGGAACACACGGCAGCGGCGCGACGTTCTACGAATGGAGTCAATCGACTATCAACTGATAAATAGCCACCTCTATCGCGCCGCGCAGCCCGGCAAATGAAGCATCAGTTTAGGGGTTTGCGGATTTTACAGGAATAGGACAATTCCTGAGTACGCCATCACACATGCAGATGTCCGGGCGATTTGTACGATCGGTTCACGGTGAGCGCTGGCGTGACGCTAGAATCGAATATGCATCAACGCTGCGATGACACCGTTCGCGTAGTTCGTTCTCGTAATACGTATGCCGACCGCGACAAATGCATCGTTCGCTCACCGGCCCTGTTCAATCAAGCAACTCACTTCATCATGTCCGTCACTGCCTGGCTGCTGTTTCTGCCCGCATGCTTCGCGATCAACATGGCCCCGGGGCCAAACAATCTTCTGTCGATCAACGTTGCCGCGCGGTATGGCTTCGCTACCGCCTTCATCGCAGGCGCTGGGCGCCTGGTTTCGTTTGCGCTGATGCTGCTGCTCGCGGCCACCGGTCTCGCCGTGGTGCTGCACGCATCCGAAGTTTTTTTTCTCGCGATCAAGCTGGCCGGTGCGGCCTATCTGCTATGGCTCGCGATCCAGTTGTGGCGCAGCGATGCCGCGCCGCTCGGCGCGATGCGCGAGGAAAGCGCATCCCTCGCACGCATTGCGCGGCAAGAGTGCCTCGTCGCTGCGGGCAACCCGAAAGCGATTCTGGTGTTCACCGCGTTCCTGCCGCAATTCGTCGATATCGCGAAACCGATACTGCCGCAATTCGCGGTGCTCGGCGCGAGCTTCCTCGTGCTCGAATGGCTCGCCATTGCGCTGTACGCGTATGCCGGCATGCACCTGGGCCGCTGGCTCACGCGCGCGGATGTGCGGCGCTGGTTCAATCGCGTGTGTGGAGGGTTTCTCGGCGCAATCGGGATCAGTTTTTTACTGGTGCGGCGCACGCAAAGCTGACGGTCACCGCCGGCAAAGCCTTACCTGGCGGAATGCATAAACGATCGCTAATGCTTTTTTCGATAAACTTTAACTGTCCTCAATCATAGCCTGCCCCTATGCTGACACAATCGCCCGCCACAGCCGGGCCGCAGCGGCGCGCGCCATAGCGCGACGCGAAGTTCAGCGCGGCGCACGGCACGATGCAGGAGACAGCATCGGGCGGGCAAGCGGGTTTTCAATGTCATAGAGGCGAACATCATGAAGATCTGTGTATTCGGGGCGGGAGCGATCGGCGCTCTGATGGGCGTGCAGCTGGCACGCGCCGGGGCGGATGTCAGCTTCGTCGCGCGCGGCCCGCATCTGGCCGCGATGCGCGAGAACGGCGTGCGTATTCTCGGCAACGATGGAGAAGAAGTTTCGGCACGCGTGCGTTGCACGTCGGACCCGAGCGAACTCGGTGTGCAGGACTACGTGCTGATCACGCTGAAGGCGCACTCGGTGCCGGGCGTCGTCGATGCGATGCAGCCGCTGCTCGGCAAACATACGGCAGTGATTACCGGCGTCAACGGCATCCCGTACTGGTACTTTTACAAGCATGGCGGCAAGTTCGCCGGCACGCAGCTCGCGAGTATCGATCCGGACGGCACGCAGTGGAACAAGCTCGGGCCGGAACGTGCGATCGGCTGCGTGCTATACCCTGCTGCCGAAATCATCGAGCCGGGCGTGATCAAGCACGTATACGGCAAGAAATTTCCGATCGGCGAGCCGAGCGGCGAACGCACGCCGCGCATTCAGGCGCTGCACGAAATGATGACGGCCGCCGGCTTCGATGCGCCGATTCGCGACAACATTCGCGATGAAATCTGGCTGAAGCTGTGGGGCAATCTGTGCTTCAACCCGATCAGCGCACTGACGCACGGCACGCTCGATCTGCTGGCCGGCGATACCGGCACGCGCAACGTGTGCCGCACGATGATGGCCGAAGCGCAGCGCATCGCGGAGCCGCTTGGCGTGCACTTTCGTGTCGACATCGAACGGCGCATCGACGGCGCCGGCGCGGTCGGCGCCCACAAGACGTCGACACTGGTCGACCTCGAACATCGCCGGCCGATGGAAATCGATCCGCTGCTGACCGTCGTGCAGGAAATGGGGCGCCTCGTCAGCGAACCGACGCCGACCATCGACGTCGTACTCGCGCTGGTGAAGATGCGCGAACGGATGGCGCTGCAGGAGGCGTGAGGTGCGCGAGCGCGGCTGTCGTTGCCGCGCGTGTTCGGCCGCGCGGGTTGCAGGCCACTCTGCCGATGTCGTAAGGCCGCCATGATGCCGCTGTGCAAAGGACCGGATGCAATGCCTCCGGTCCTTTTTGTCTGGACGCGCGCTTTTTACAGCGTCAGTGGTCGATCGCCAGCCAGACTGCCTTCGGCTCCGTGAAGTTTTCGATCGCGACGTCGCCATGCTCGCGGCCGAATCCCGAATCTCCCGATCCGCCCCACGGCAGCCGAACATCCGTATAACCATACGTATTGATCCACACGGTGCCTGCCTTCAGCGCGTGCGCGACGCGATGCACGCGTCCGATATCGGCGCTCCACACGCCCGCTGCGAGGCTATACGCGGTGCCGTTGGCGATCCGTATCGCGTCCGCCTCGTCGTCGAACGGAATCACACTCGCAACAGGGCCGAAAATCTCTTCCTGCGAAATGCGCATTTCGTGCGCGACATTCGCGAATACGGTCGGCTCAACGAAGAAACCGCGTTCGCCGAGACGCGTGCCGCCGGTCGCGAGCGATGCGCCCTCCTGTTTGCCGGTGTCGATGTAGCCGAGCACGGTCTTCATCTGCGCGGCCGAAATCAGCGGCCCCATGTTGATTTCGCGTTGCCGCGGATCGCCCACCTTGATTGACTGTGCGCGAGCGACAACCCGCTCGACTACCGCGTCGTAGATCGCGCGTTGCGCGAGAATGCGCGAGCCGGCTGAACACACCTGACCGGTATTGAAGAAGACACCCGCGGCGGCGGCACGCACGGCGTTGTCCAGATTCGCATCGGCAAAGATCACATTGGCCGATTTGCCGCCCAACTCCAGCGTCACGCGCTTGAAGTTGCCTGCCGCGCCTTGTAGAATGCCGCGCCCAACCGACGGCGAGCCGGTGAAGGTCACCTTGTCGACGCCCGGATGCGCAACCAGCGCGTCGCCGACCACACTGCCCTTGCCAGTCACGACGTTGAACACGCCCGGCGGCACGCCCGCTTCGAGCGCGAGTTCGCCGAGCCGCAGCATCGATAGCGGGGTGATTTCCGCGGGTTTGACGATCAGCGTACAGCCGCAGGCAAGCGCCGGCGCGATTTTCCACATGCCGATCATCAACGGAAAATTCCACGGTACGATCGCGGCCACCACGCCGAGCGGCTCGCGAATCGTGTACGTCAGCGCGTCGGGCCGCACCGGCACCACGTGGCCGTTGATCTTGTCGCACCAGCCGGCGTAGTACGCCAGCGTGTCGATAGCGGCCGGCAGGTCCTGCCGCTCTACCGCGGCAATCGGCTTGCCGCCGTCGAGGCTCTCGAGTTCGGCAATTTCCTGCTGGTTGGCGCGCAACAGCTCGGCAAAATGCGCCAGAATTCGGCCGCGCTCCGCTGCGCGCATACCGTTCCACACCGGCAGCGCAGCGCGCGCGGCGCGCACTGCGGCATCCACATCGGCTGCATTGCCGCGTGCGACGCGTGCAATCGGCTGTTCGTTGGCGGGGTCGATGTCGGTCGAATATTCACCGCTTGCGGGCGGCACGCGTCGACCGTCGATCAGCAGATCGTGGTGTCGCGCATCGGTTTCGGGGTCCATTTTCGTACTCCTTGCGTGATGCGGTCCGGGGCTGACCGGACCGGCTTGCATGACGCGTCAGGCGTCAGGCTCGCGGCAAGGCTTACTGCGGACTCACTGCGGGCCGGCTCAGGCCTGACGAGGCGGGCGCAGTGGTGCTGCGTCGCCCGAAATAGCCGGATGCGGCTCGTGTGTTGCAAGCTGCGCACGAACGGCCGGCAGAGCCGTGGCGTCGGATGCGCGGCCCGGTGTGCGGCCGCGGTCGCTGAACAGCGACCATACAGCCTGCGCATTGGGGCGCAGCGTCCGGTTGCGATGCCTGACCAGCATCGTCGTCACTGTTATTTCAGGTAGCAAGGGGCGTGCAACGAGGCGCGCCGACGGCGCCGGCCAGTGTGCGCCGACCGGCAGCACACCGATGCCGAGACCCAATTCGATCATACGCATCACCGCGGCGACGTGTCCGCATTCCTGCACGCGCCGGCTCGGCACGCGGTGCGCCGCGAGCGCCCGTTCGAGCGCCGCGCGGCTGCCCGCGTCGGCGTTCAGTGTGACGAGCGGCGCATCGGCGAGCGCGCTCCACATCAGCGTGGTGCCGCGCGCAAGCGAATGCGAGTCGGGTAGCACGGCGCACAGCGGCGTGGCGAACACCGGTTGTGCGTGCAACGTATCGGCGGTCGCCGCGTCGAGGTCCGACACGACGCCGAAGTCGACGTCGCCTTGCTCCACACTTGCAAGCACGGCGTCCTGCGGTTGATCCCGCACGTCGATCGAAAGCCCCGGAAACAGCGCCACGCAGCGAGCCATGCATTCCGGTACCCAACGCGACGACAGCACCGCATTGCTGGCGATCGTCACGATGCCGGTATGACCGTGGTGCGCGGCACGTTCCTCGCGCAAGGTCAGATCGATTTCATCGAGCAGCTGACCGATGCGGCGCGCGAGGCTCGCACCGGCCAGCGTCAGTTCGACGTTGCGGGTGGTGCGATCGAACAGCCGCAACGAGATCGCTTCTTCGAGTTCGCGCACGCAGCGGCTCACGGCCGACTGCGTCAGATCGAATTCGCGCGCCGCGCGCGTGAAACTACGCTGGCGCGCGACGGCGACGAACACCTTGAGCTGCTGCAGAGAGACGTTCATGTCGCCATTCGATTCGTTGCGGGCTTCATTCGCCGGTCTGCTCCGGCCACGTGCTCAGTCGCGACGGGGTGCCGCCCTGGCTTTTGTTGTCCAGCGTGAGCGGATCGCTCTGGGCAATCCAGCGGGCGCGCATCGGTGCAAGGATGAACTTGGCCGAGATGCCGGCTGCGATCGTGATCACCGCCGCGGCAATGAACACCGCATTCCAGCCGCCGGTTGCGGCGAGCACCGACGCGACCGGCACCAGCAGCGAGGCCGTGCCTTTCGCGGTGTACAGCGTGCCCGCGTTGGCGGCTGCGTACTTGCTACCGAACGTGTCCGCGCAGATCGCCGGGAAGATCGAGAAAATCTCGCCCCAGAACAGGAAGATCAGCGCCGCGAAGGTCATGAACGCGTAGGGGTTCTGACCGTACTCCATCAGCCCCAGCAGCGCCAGGCCCTCGCCGATGAAGATCGCGAACATGGTGTTCTCGCGACCGATCTTGTCGGAGATGAAGCCGCACAGCGGACGCGTAAAGCCGTTGCAGATGTTGTCGATCGACAGCGTCATCGTCAACAGCGGCAGCGTCGCGCCGAAGATCGTCATCGGCAGCTTGGCGAGGCCCCAGTCTTTCGCGATCGGTCCGATCTGCGCAGTGGCCATCAGGCCGCCTGCCGCCACGGCGACAAAGCACAGATAGATCACCCAGAAGACCGGCGACTTGATCATCTGGCCCGGCGTGTAATCGGTCTTCGTCACCGCGAACTTGCGCTTCGCAGCCGGTGCCTTGTGACCGTCCGCCTTGATCAGGAACAGCGCGAGGATGAAGATCGATACGCCCTGCAGGATGCCGAAGAACAGGAACGTGTGCTCATAGCCCTTCGCGGTGATCATGTTGGCGATCGGAATCACCGTCACTGCGGCGCCAGCGCCGAAGCCTGCGGCGGTCAGACCCGCTGCGAGACCGCGACGGTCCGGAAACAGCTTCAGCGCATTACCGACACAGGTGCCGTACACGCCGCCCGCGCCGATACCTGCGATCACCGAAGCGATGTACAGCTCGGGCAGCGTGGTGGCGTACGAATTCATCACCCATGCGAGGCCCGCGCACAGCGCGCCGACCGCCACTACCGGACGCGGACCGAAGCGGTCCACCAGGTAGCCTTCGATCGGCACGAGCCACGTTTCAGTCAGGATGAAGATTGAGAAAGCAAGCTGGATCGAAGCCTGCCCCCAGTGATGCGCCGCATTCATCGGCGCGACGAACAGCGTCCATGCGTATTGAAGGTTGGCAACCAGTGCCATGCAAAGGATGCCGACGAACAGTTGGAACCAGCGGTTCCGCCAAAAGACGGGCGCCGGCGCCTGCCGGGTGATGTCGTTCATGTGCTTTGTCTCCGATATCTATTAGTGCAACCGGCCGGATTGCCGGATTACATACATGCCACCTTATCGTTATCCCCGAAACAACCGAGCTTTCAGGTTAAAGCTGCGCTGAACGAATTGCTGTTATCTGAAAAGACTACGGGTTTCTCCTGATTCCTTCAGTCAGATAAATCAGCAATCGACGCGTTAAACACCAGTATTTACTTACGCTAGACGCCCCTTGTTCTACGCGTAAACCCCGATACATCAAGGGTTTGCGCTACCTTACGAGTTTATAAAGAGACTCATTAATGCATGCTAGGGTCATTGCTCGATTACGGATAATTAAAGTTTGTTACTATGTCGATTCATTTTTGCTTATACATCTGTCATGACGATGAGGAACGCCACGCTGCGCCAGCTGAAGGTCTTCGAGACCGTGGCGCGGCACCTCAGCTTTTCCCGCGCGGCCGAAGAACTGCACCTGACGCAGCCCGCCGTGTCCACCCAGGTCCGGCAGCTTGAAGAACATGCGGGACTGCCGTTGTTCGAGCAGCTCGGCAAGAAGATCTACCTGACGCCCGCCGGCACCGAGATGCTCCATTACAGCCGCGCGATCATCCAGCAGTTCCACGAAGTGGACGAAGCGATGGGGCAGCTCAAAGGCATTTCGGGCGGCAAGCTGAACGTCGCGGTAATCAGCGCCGGCGACTACTTCTTTCCGCGGCTGATTGCCGAATTCACGCAGCGGTATGCCGGAGTCGAACTGAACCTTGCGGTCCACAACCGCGAAGAGCTGTTGCATCAGCTGGCGACCAACCAGACGGACCTCGCGGTCATGGTGCGCCCGCCGCACGAGGCCGACTCCGTCAACGAAGCGTTCGCGCCGCACCCGTACGTGATCGTGGCGGCGCCGAATCATCCGCTGGCGGGCAAGCGCAACATCCGGTTCGCGCAGCTTGCCGACGAGGCGTTCGTCGTGCGCGAGCGCGGTTCCGACACGTGGAACTCGATGGAAGAAGGCTTTGCAGGCCGGCTGACGAACCTGAAGGTCGCGATGGAGATCAAGAGCACCGAGACTATCAAGCAGGCGGTCATCGCCGGAATGGGCATCGCGTTCCTGTCCGCGCATACGATCAGCCTCGAACTGCAGGTCGGCAACCTCGCCGTGCTGGACGTCGAGAGCTTTCCGGTGATGCTCAACTGGTACGTCGTGCATCGCAGGAACAAACGCCTGCCGCCCGTCGCGGAAGCGTTCAAGCAATTCCTGCTGGACGAAGGCGCCGATCAGATCGAGCACATCACGCACGTTTCCCGGTTGATTACCCATAAGTAGTTCTTTATGAATTTCCAATAAAACTTTAACTATTGCAAATCCATCAGGGCCCCTATGCTTGAGTCGAGTCTGATCACTCGCCAGCCTAGGAGTCCTGCCATGAATCACGCTTCGGTCCTCGCTCATTTCGATTCGCCCGCCGCGCGCGGCACCACTTCTGAAGACGCCACCCTGTGCGCGTACAACTCGGCGTTCAGCGACCTCGGTCTGCGTTTTCGCTGGGACAGCGACACGCTCGACGTGCTGATGGAAGAGTTCAACACCGAGATTGCACGCATTAGCGGTTATATCGAGCGTTTCCATTCACACCTGCTCAAAGCCTACGATGCCGACTTCCTCGCGGAACTGATCTTCCAGAAGAAGACCGAGTTCTACCGTGCGGCTACCGCCGGTTGAAGCCACGTTTCCTGGGCGGCGCCTGCCCGTTGCAGCTGGGTGGGCGCCCCTTTTTAAGCGCAAACCGTTTGTGTCACCGCCGCTTCTGTCACCGCGTCAGTCGGTTCAAATCAGATGCGTGCGCGACCCGCACGTGCCTTGCTGTTACGGCTGCGCCCACGCATCGCCGACGCCCTGATGCGCGGTCGGCCATGCGTCGCGGCAATGCTGACGCTCCAGCGCTGCGTAAAGTCGTCGCCAGGACGTATGCGCATCGCTTCGTCGCGCCATTCGAACTGAATCTCCTGCGCGCGCCGCTGCGGCAAGCCGCAGTGCACACCGGAAACGCGCCGCCCAGAAGCAACGGCCCACACAGGCCCGCCGAACCAGCCATAGCGCTGGTCGATCGTAACGGCCAGATGCACGCCTAGCGCGGCTGCAAGCCCACCGGCTGCGAGCAACACGGCAAGGCCGAGCATCGGCTCGGCATCGGTGACGAACCCGTAACCGAGCCACACGCACAACAGCAACGCCACCAGATCGACGACTGCGCAGCCTGGACACGCCGCCACGTGCGCACGCACGGCGGCGCGCACTGCATGGCGCAGCCTGAAGAATGCGAGGGCGGACGCGGCAAGCAGCAGCGCACCGGCGAACACCGCGACGTACAGGCCGATACGCTCCGCACTGTCGCTGGTGGCCGCAGAAAAGTAACGGAGGAACGCGCCGATCAACGCGGCAAGGCCCACGGCGCTGCACGCGATAGTTGCAAACACAACGGACTTGCGACGGCGCCCGCCGGCCGCGTGCACGGCATTGCCGACACGATCTGCCGCCGTCGCGATGCTGAGCCAGGCCGCCGCCACCAGCGCGACGGCTGCGCACGCTGCGCCGGCCGCTAGATTAGGCATGTTCTCTCCTCGATCCTGAATGCCGATCCGGTGTTCATGCCTGCTTACGCGGCGCCCGCTTCCGCTGCGGGTGCCGTCTGCGCCGCACTGCCCGCGGCAAGCACATTGCTCAAGGTGCCGATGCCTTCGATCGTGATCGAAACGGTTGCGCCGTCCTTGATCGAGCCCACGCCGATCGATGTGCCGCACGCGATCACGTCGCCGGGCTCGAGCGTCATGTCCTGAGAAATCATGCTGACCTGCTCGGCCGGCGTGAACACCATGTCGGACAGCGGATAGTTCTGCCGCTCGACGCCGTCCACCTGGGTCACCACGCGTGCCGACTGCCAGTCGAAATTCGACGCGATCGCCGGCCCGATACAGCAGAAAGTATCGAAGCCCTTCGCGCGGCACCATTGAGGAAAGTGCGGATTCTCGTTGAGCAGCTCGGCGGCCGTGACGTCGTTGACGATCGTGTAGCCGAAGATCGATGCAGCCGCCTGTTCGACGCTCGCATTGCGGCAGCGCTGCCCGATCACGATGCCGAGCTCGCCCTCATACGCAATCTTGCCCGCGTAGTGCTGCGGGCGCTGGATCGGCTCGTCGGCGCCGATCACCGATTCGGCGGGCTTCAGCAGAAACAGCGGATGCGCAGGCGCCGGCTTGTCGAGCTTCGCCGCGAGCGCATGAAAGTTGTTCCAGAGTGCGACCACCTTGCGCGGCGCGCACGGTGCAAGTGCCTTCAGCGCACGCGCAGGCAACACGGCGCCGGTCGGAACCGGATGTTCAAGGCTCAGGTGTTCGTGCAGATATCCGTTGTCAACCTTGCCGAACACGACCCGACCATCGCTCGACAAAAACCGCATCCACGTTTCCATATGTACTCCGTTGCACGGCGGACGTCGTCGTCCCTTCGCGAAGCAGGCACGAGGCCACGCCGCCGTTAATTGCACACACAACTATGTGTCGGGCGCGAGCATATGCACAGTCAACGCATATGCTGCGTCCGCCCGCATCTTCAGATCGCGCCCGCGGTGCGCAGCATCGCGACCTGTTCCGGCGAATAGCCGAGCTCCGCCATCACTTCGTCGGTGTGTTCGCCAAGCAGCGGCGAACGCGTCACTTCGGTCGGGCTGTCCGACAGTTTGATCGGATTGCCAACCGTCAGATACTTGCCGCGCACCGGGTGATCGACTTCGACGACCGTGCCGGTCTTGCGCAACGCTTCGTCTTCGGCGATCTCCTTCATCGACAGGATCGGACCGCACGGGATGTCGTATTTGTTCAGAATTTCCATCGCCTCAAACTTGGTCTTCGTCATGGTCCAGCGTTCGATTTCGGCGAAGATGTCCTTCAGATGCGGCAGGCGCGCTTCGGCCGTCGCATAGTTCGGATCGGTGGCCCATTCCTCCTTGCCGATCACGTTGCAGATCTTGGCCCACACCGGCGCCTGCGTAATGAAGTAGATGTACGCGTTCGGATCCGCCTCCCAACCCTTGCACTTCAAAATCCAGCCTGGCTGGCCGCCGCCCGATGCATTGCCGGCGCGCGGCACCGCTTCGCCGAACGTACCGTTCGGATACTGCGGATACTCCTTCATCACGCCGGTGCGCTCGAGCCGCTGCTGATCGCGCAGCTTCACGCGGCACAGGTTCAGCACGCCGTCCTGCATCGCGGCGAGCACCTTCTGGCCCCGGCCGGTCATCGTGCGCTGATACAGCGCGGTGACGATGCCAAGCGCCAGATGCAGGCCCGTACCGCTGTCGCCGATCTGCGCGCCGCTGACCACCGGCGGGCCGTCGTCGAAGCCCGTCGTCGAAGCGGCGCCGCCGACGCACTGTGCGACGTTCTCGTACACCTTGCAGTCTTCGTACGGACCCGGGCCAAAGCCCTTCACCGACGCCACGATCATCCGCGGATTGAGCGACTGGATGTGCTCCCACGTGAAGCCCATCCGGTCGAGCGCGCCCGGCGCGAAGTTCTCGACCATCACGTCACACTTACGGATCAGTTCCTCGAGGACCTTCTTGCCCTCCGGATTCTTCGCATCGACCGTCACCGAACGCTTGTTGTGGTTCAGCATCGTGAAGTACAGGCTGTCTGCGCCCGGAATATCGCGCAACTGGTCACGCGTGACATCGCCCGAACCGGCCTTCTCCACCTTGATCACGTCCGCGCCGAACCATGCAAGCAGCTGCGTGCAGGTCGGTCCGGATTGAACGTGCGTGAAATCGAGAATGCGCACACCGTCGAGTGCCTTACCCATGATCTGTCTCCTGCGTGTGCGTTATGGATGCTGCGCGCGGTTGCGGGTCACGCGCGCACGCTGGCGCGATGCATTGCTGCCGCGGCCAGCCGCGGCGCTCGCGCACTGCACAGCGCGAACGGTGGGGATCAAAAGCCATGCGGACATAGTCGTCTCCTGGTCAATCGTTATTAACGGATCTCGATGGACGTGGCCGGTTCGATGGCGCCGCTGTGTAACGAGCCTTCTCGTTGCCCCGTTCAATACGGTATGTGATATATCACAAGCGATCAAG
>DATLOW010000452.1:0-36741 GCA_035536055.1 Paraburkholderia sp.
TGCGCGTGAGCCGCTTATCCGCGATGAAACGGTGTGTAAAGCGGCTTGCGTGGACATGCAACAAACTGTTAAAAACGAGGTCAGTTGTGTTTTCCGTCGTGTGCCGCTCGCGTCTTGGGCCGTGTTGTGCGCGGCCTGGCAATGGCGGCATTTTGTACGGTAAAGCATCTATCAAGCCCGGCGTGTTCCCTACTGCACATGGTGGGACACGCAAGCACCGGTTTACGTTCCGCACCCCGATGGTGCGTCGCAAAACACATACGCCATGAAGATTGCCATCCTCGACGATTATCAAGACGCCGTCCGCAAACTCGATTGCTTTCAGCTGCTCGCCGACCACGATGTCAAGGTCTTCAACAACACCGTTCGCGGCCTCGGCCAACTGGCCAGCCGTCTCGCGGAGACCGATGCGCTCGTGCTGATTCGCGAACGCACGCGCATCAATTCGCAACTGCTCGACAAGCTGCCTCATCTGCGCATGATCAGCCAGACCGGCAAGGTGTCGAACCATATCGATCTCGATGCGTGCACTGAACGCGGTATCGCCGTGCTGGAAGGTGTGGGTTCGCCGATCGCGCCGGCTGAATTGACGTGGGCGCTGATCATGGCTGCGCAGCGGCGCATTCCGCAGTACGTGGCGAATCTGAAGCAGGGCGCGTGGCAACAGTCGGGCCTGAAGACCTCGGCACTGCCGCCGAATTTCGGCCTGGGTCAGGTGCTGCGCGGCCAGACACTCGGCATCTGGGGCTACGGCAAGATCGGCAAGCTGATTGCAGGGTATGGCAAGGCATTCGGCATGAAGGTGCTGGTGTGGGGCCGCGAACATTCGCTTGAAGCGGCTAAGGAGGACGGCTGCGACGTTGCGGAAAATCGCGAAGCGTTCTTCGAACAGAGCGATGTCCTGACGCTGCATCTGCGTCTGAACGACGAAACGCGCGGCATCGTCAAGCAGGACGATCTGATGCGGATGAAGCCGACGTCGCTGCTGGTCAATACGAGCCGCGCGGAACTGCTGGAAGAGAACGCGCTGCTCGGCGCACTCGCACATAACCGGCCGGGAATGGTCGCGATCGACGTGTACGAAAGCGAGCCGATCCTGCAGGGCTATAGCCTGCTGCGCATGGAGAACGTGATCTGCCTGCCGCACATCGGTTACGTGGAACGCGAGAGTTACGAGCTGTACTTCAGTGCGGCTTTCAAGAACATTCTGGCGTTCGATCAGGGCGATACGTCGAGCGTCGCGAATCCGGAAGCGTTGCAGCTGGTGCGGCGCAAGTAGTTCGTCGCAGCCGTGCGGCATCGCGTGTGCGCATGGCCGCATTCCGTCTGCTGTCGCGATCTTTAACTCAAGCGTGTCAATCGGGCGCGCGTGTCTGATGCGGCGTGCGCTTCATCGTTCGTGCGCCGCGGCTGCAAACATCTCAGGCAAGCGCTGCAGAAATTGCTCGCCATCCACGCGCCCCAGGTTGTACGCATGCAGCATCTGTGAAGGGCTCGTGTAATCCCAGCTCGAGATAGGTACTTTGCGCGACGGCTGCACATACAGCCGCCGCTGATTGCCATGCGGCACGACGAACATCTGCGGACGCGGGTACAGACGCGTGACCATCACGAGCACATCGCCGGGCGTCGCATCGAGCGCGCCGACCGGCACGTTGTCGACCATACCGCCGTCGAGCACGGGTCGGCCATTGCGCCGTAACACGGGCGTGAACGGCGGCGTACAGGACGATTGCAGGATCAGATCGGCGAGATCTTCGACGCTCGCGCAATCCTGCGCACGCACGAATTCCGGATGAAAACCGAGCGTCTGACCCAGTGTCGGGTGCAGCGTTTTGCGAATGTATTTCTCGATGTTGTACGCGATCAGGCCTGCCGCAACAGCGCTGCGCGCGCCGAGCCAGCGCGGCAGATGCGATACGCCGATGCGGATCTCCGGTGCCTTCGCGAGCTGGTTGAACTTGTCGCCGTAGATGTCGAGCAGCGCCTGCCGGTAGATGCGATAGTGCGGAAACACCGATTCGCCGCGCAGCAGATTGCCCCAATAGGCGTTCTTTGTGTTGTGACGCAGCGCGTTCTCGTAATAGCGCATGACCCAATCGGCATCGCGCGTGTACAGCATGCATGCGGTCGCGGCACCCGCGGAGATTCCCGCGATGATGCGCGGGCGAAGGTCCAGTTGCGGCTGGACGATGTCCCAGAAACCCGCCTGCCACCAGCAGCGATTGCCGCCGCCTGCGAATACGACCTGATCGAACATCGTTGGTGTGGGTCCTGCCGATTGTCTGCGATAGAAAGAAGCTTATGCGCTGCGTGATGCGTTGCGCGAAGAGTTGCGAGTTGCGCGACGCCGCGGCGCGACTCGATCCGCATGGCTGTCGCCGTGCGAGAGACGTCACGTGATCAGTCGATCAGCGCGTAAGTCGTGGTGGCATGCACGGCCATTTTGCCTTCTTCGTCGTGCAGTTCGACTTCGCCGAATACCAGATTGCGGCCGAGCCTCAGCACGCGCGCGGTAATCAGCACGTCGCCTTTGCGCACGGCGCGCATGAAATTGATGTTCAGCGAGACGGTGGTCATCGGCTTGAAGCCGCCGAGTGCGGACGAAATCGCGACGATCATCGCGGTATCGGCTGCCGCCATGAACACCTGCCCGCAGATCACGCCACCACTGTGGCGCAGATCGCCGGAGAACGGCAGACGCAAGGTGGCGGTTTCCTCTTCGACCTTTACCGAAGTCAGGCCCAGCGCGCGCACCCAGGGCGCGAGCACGCGGTCGAGTAGATCGTGAACGGCGCTTTCGTCCATCTTCTGTCCTTGTTCGGCCCGCGGGTGGACCGCGGCGCAACGTCGGACATCATACCAGGAGGCTTTAGAGGACGCCTTTCTGCTGCGACCGCCCGCCTGCAGCGGGGTTGCAACGGCTAGCATTCGCAAATTTTGACGAGCTGATGAGAAAGCCTTTGCAAACACCTAAAAATGCTGCATAATCTCGCTTCTGTTTGGGGCGTTAGCTCAGTTGGTAGAGCAGCGGACTCTTAATCCGTAGGTCGAGTGTTCGAGTCACTCACGCCCCACCAAAGAATTCATGCAAAAAGCCCGGTCCTCGCGACCGGGCTTTTTGCTTTCAGCGATCCGAATCTCGTTGTGCGCATCCCGAGCGCCGCCATCTCGCCATAAGCCCCATCTGGGCTTCTCACCGGTTCATCCGACGCACACCTCCCGCCTTACGTCACGAAAACTTGTGTTGACAACAAAAAGTGACTGCGCGATTATGCGCTGCGTATTGTCGACAATATGTGAGAGACAATACGCATGTATTTTGCAGCTCAAAAGCAAGCTTGAAAAGACTGGAGACATCCTTCCCATGCGTAATCGAATGTCCGTCGCGTTGCTGGCCCTCGCACTCGGCGCAACTGCCGCGTCCGCGTTTGCCCAGACGCCGGCGTCACAACCCTCCGCCGGCGGCCTGCCCGCCCATTCGCCGTTCGACGTCCCGTACGGCATGCCGATCAATCTCGCGGATGCCACGCGCGCGCTGCAGGCCGCCGAGGCCGAAGCCGGTCGACATGGATGGCCGGAGGCGATCGCAATCACGGACCCGAACGGCGATCTGATCGCGTTCGCGAAGATGGACGACACGCAAAACTCCTCTCCGAACATCGCAGTACGCAAGGCGCGCAGCTCCGCGCGCTTCCGCCGCGAGACGCGCACGTTCTACAACGGCTACGAAGGCGGCCACACGTATCAGGCGACGCTCGATCCGGATTCGGTGGTGGCATCGCCGGGCGGCTTTCCGCTGGTCATGAACGGCAAGGTGGTCGGCGCGATTGGCTGTAGCGGCGGATCCGGCGATCAGGACGCCGACATCTGCAAGGCAGGCGCCGACGCCGTGAAGTGAAGCGAAGTGAAGCAAGCGGCCACGGCCGCCCCCGCGCTTCTCCCTTCGAAAAGCTCCACCTTTTGCTCTCGCGCGCCGGCGCTGCGCCGGCGTTCCCGAAAAGGACTCACGATGACCGGCAAGCATGACCAGTCGGACGACACACGTCCCATCGCATCGTCGCGACGTCAGTTCCTCGTAAAAACGGTCGCGATTCTGCCGGCGGCCGGCGCGCTCGCCAGTTGCGCCCCGCACGACGCCAGTACGACAGCGACCGCTCGTGCCGCCGACAACAGCGCGTCAAGCGCTTCTTCTGCGCCCTACCAGCCGACCTTCTTCAACCCGCGCGAGTGGACGCTGCTGCAGGCCGCGATCGACCGCCTGATCCCCGCCGACGCGGAGGGTCCCGGCGCGCTCGAACTCGACGTCGCGGTGTTTATCGACCGGCAGATGGAAGGCGGTTTCGGCCACGCCGCCACGTTGTACATGCAGGGACCCTTTCCGCACGACATCCCGCACGCGTCCGGCTTTCAAAGCCGGATGACGCCGCGCGACGTCTACCGCGCGGGTCTCGCCGCGCTCGACCAGTACTGCAACGCGCACTTCTCGGGCAAACGCTTTGAAGAACTGGGCACGGCGCAAAAGGACGAGATCCTGCACGGCATGGACGCCGGCAAGATCAAATTCGAACAGGTATCCGCGGCCAGCTTCATTGGGTTGCTGTGGCAGAACACGAAGGAAGGCTATTTCGCCGACCCGATCCACGGCGGCAACAAGAACGCCGGCAGCTGGAAGATGATCGGCTTCCCCGGTGCGCGCGCCGACTTTCTCGATTGGGTTGCGCAGCCCGGCAAGCCCTATCCGCTGGGGCCAGTCACGATCGCGGGCACCTGAAAAAACAGCAAGCCCGCTGCAACAGGCCAGTACCAAATAAAAAAGGAGACATGCATGGCCGACATAAAAAAGCCTGAAGTCGATGCGGTGGTCGTCGGCATGGGTTGGACCGGCGCCATCATGGCGATCGAACTCGCGCAGGCCGGCATGACCGTCGTAGGTCTCGAGCGCGGCGAAAACCGCGACACGTACCCCGACTTCGCCTATCCGCGCATCGCCGACGAACTGACCTACGTGCAACGCAACCGGTTGATGCAAAGTCTTGCACGCGAGACCGTCACGATCCGGCGCAACGCGCACGAAGACGCGCTGCCGCTGCGCCAATACGGTCCGTTCCTGTTCGGCGATGGCGTCGGCGGTTCGGGCGTGCACTGGAACGGCTTCACGTATCGCGCAACCGACGCGGACCTGAAGATCCGCAGCCACTACGAGGCGCGCTACGGCAAGAACTTCATTCCTGACGACATGACGATTCAGGACTGGCCGGTCACCGCAGCGGAACTCGAGCCGTTCTACGACAAGTTCGAGTACGTGCTCGGCACGTCGGGCAAGGGCGGCAACATACAAGGCCAGATGATCGCCGGGGGCAATCCGTTCGAAGCGCCACGCGCACGCGACTACGCGATGCCACCGCTGCCGACGCCTTATCCGTCGATGCTGTTCGAAAAGGCCGCGCGCGAGCTCGGCTATCACCCGTATCCGACGCCGGCGTCGATTGCGTCGCAGGCGTACACGAATCCGTACGGCATGCAGCTCGGCCCGTGCAATTTCTGCGGATATTGCGAGCTGTTTGGCTGCTACATGTATTCGAAGGCATCGCCGCAAAGCTGTATCTTGCCGGCGTTGTCGAAGATGCCGAACTTCGAGTTGCGCGACCGCTCGCAGGTGATCAAGGTCAATCTCGACTCGTCCGGCAAGATTGCCACCGGTGTCACGTATATCGACTCGCAAGGCCGCAGCGTCGAGCAGCCGGCGAAGATCGTCGCGTTGTGCGCGTATCAGATGCACAACGTGCGCCTGCTGCTGCTGTCCGGCATCGGGCAGCCGTACGACCCGGCCACCGGCAAAGGCACGGTCGGCAAGAACTATGCGTACCAGAAGAACAGCAAGATCCAGATCTTCTTCGACAAGGACGTCGCGATCAATCCGTTCATCGGCTCGGGCTCCGGCGGCCAGGTGTACGACGATTTCAACGCCGACAATTTCGATCACGGTGCGCTGAATTTCGTCGGCGGCGCGATTACGTTCGCGACCGTGACCGGCGGGCGGCCGATCGCCCAGGCGCTGGTGCCGCCGGGCACGCCCAAGTGGGGCTCGGGCTGGAAGAAAGCCGTCAAGGATCACTACCTGCACTCGTTTGCGATCGCGACGCAGGGTTCGGTGATGTCGTACCGCGACAACTATCTGGATCTCGATCCGACCTACAAGGACGCACACGGCTTGCCGCTGTTGCGCATGACCTTCGACTGGAAAGACAACGAAGGCCGCATGACGCAGTTCGTCAGCCAGAAGGCGGCCGAGGTCGCGCGTGCGATGAGCCCTGCGCCGAAGTCGGTGGCGATCAATGCGGGCAAGCCCGGCGACCGCTTCGATATGGGCCCGTATCAAAGTACGCACACGACCGGCGGCGCGATTGCGGGAGATCGTCCCGACAATAGCGTCGTCAACAAGTATCTGCAGTCGTGGGACGTGCACAACGTGTTCGTTGCGGGCGCATGCTCGTTTCCGCAAAACCTCGGCATCAATCCGACCGACACCATCGGTGCGATGACCTACTACGCAGCCCACGCGATCCGCGAGACGTATCTGAAGAATCCCGGTCCGATGATTCAGGCATAGGAGTGCCGCGAGTGAAAACAACGATAAAACCAGCCGCGCTCGTCAACGCGGCGTTGCTTGCATTTGCCTGTGCATCGGCGGCTGGCGCGGCTGGCGGCGCGACCGCTCAAGCGTCGTCGTCCACCGCGACGTCCGCCGATGAGCAACTCGCGCGCGGCGCCTATCTCGCACGCGTCGGCGACTGCGCGGCCTGTCACACGGCCAGCCCGAGCCGCCCATTCGCCGGCGGCCTGCCGCTGCACACGCCGTTCGGCACGCTGTTCTCGACCAACATCACGCCCGACGCAACAACCGGCATTGGCGCCTACACCTATGACGACTTCGCGCGTGCGGTACGAGAAGGCGTGACGCGCGACGGCCATCGGCTGTATCCGGCGATGCCCTACCCGTCGTACGCGAAAGTCGACGATGCCGATATGCATGCGCTGTATCGCTACTTCACGCATGGCGTCAAACCGGTCGCGCAGGCCAACCATGCGCAGCAGCTGTCGTTCCCGTTCAACATCCGTCCATTGATGGCTGCGTGGGACTGGATGTACTCGCCGCACGGTGCGTATCGCGCCGATCCTCAACAGAGCGTCGAATGGAATCGCGGCGCGTACCTCGTGCAGGGTCTCGCGCATTGCGGTGCCTGCCATACGCCGCACAACATGCTCGGCGCGGAGTCCGCGTTCGATGGCAATAACAACGACACGTTCCTGTCGGGCTATTCGCTTGCGGGCTGGCATGCACCCGACTTGCGGCATCAGCATGATGGCGGCGCGCCCGGGGTGTCTAAAGACGCGCTCGTCGCGTATCTGCGCAGCGGCCGGCAAGCCGACGGCGCAGCGTTCGGCCCAATGACCGAAGTGATCGACGACAGCCTGCAGTACCTGCACGACGACGACCTGAATGCGATCGCGACGTATCTGACCTCCGCGCCGCTGCGCACGGCAAAGTCCGACGCAACGCCGGTCGCCGCCGCGACGCCTCAGACCGCCGACCTCGTCGCCGTGCAATTGCGGGCGGGACATGTCGGCTCAGCCGGCGCAAAGGTGTACCTGGACAATTGCAGCGCTTGCCACCGGACGGATGGCAGCGGTGCGATGCCGACCTTCCCGAGGCTCGCCAACAGCGCGGTGGTGGCCGATACCGATCCGTCCTCGCTGATTCACATCGTGCTGACCGGATCGCATATGCCGTCGACGCGCAACGCGCCAACGCCGCTCGCCATGCCCGATTTCGGCTGGCGTCTGAACGATCAGCAAGTTGCCGACGTACTGACGTTCGTGCGCAGCAGTTGGGGAAATCACGCGTCGCCCGTCACGGCGGACGACGTGTCGAAGGTCCGTCAGATCACGCAGGCAGCATCGAAATAGCGCGATACGGCGAGACCGGTTCGCGAGGCGACCGGTCTTCCACCTGAAACACCGCCACCGAGCTACGCAGGCTCTCGGCCTGGCTTTCGAGCGATTGCGCGGCGGCCGAGGCCTGCTCGACGAGCGCGGCGTTTTGCTGCGTGACTGCGTCCATCTGCGACACCGCCAGCGCGATCTGATCGATGCCGCCGCTCTGCTCGGCCGACGCCTCGGCAATCTCACCGACGATCCCGCTGACGCGCCGCACCGCGCCGATGATCTCGGTCATCGTGGCGCCCGCCTGATCGACGAGCGCGGCGCCGGACTGAACGTGCCCGACCGATCCGTCGATCAGTTGCTTGATTTCCTTGGCCGCGCTCGACGAGCGCTGCGCGAGGCTGCGCACTTCCTCGGCGACTACCGCGAAACCGCGGCCGGTTTCGCCGGCACGTGCTGCCTCGACGGCCGCATTGAGCGCAAGGATGTTGGTCTGGAACGCAATGCCTTCGATAATCGCGATGATGTCGGCGACCCGCGCCGAGCTGCGGCTGATGTCCTCCATCGTGCCGACCACCTGCCCGACGACTTCGCTGCCCTTGCTGGCGATGCGCTCGGCGACGTCGGCCAGTTTGCGGGCCTCGCGAGCGTTGTCGGCATTCTGTTTGACGGTGCTGGTCAGTTCTTCCATGCTCGCGGCGGTTTCCTGCAGCGATAGCGCCTGCTGCTCGGTGCGCGAGGACAGATCGAGATTGCCCGCAGCGATCTGCCTGGTTGCCAACGCAATCGATTCGCTGCCCGCCCGCACGGTTTGAACGGTCGATGCAAGGCGGTCCTGCATCGTCGCGAGTCCGCGCAACAACGCGCCCATTTCGTCGCGCCGGTCGACGCTAACCGGGCGGCGCAGATCGCCCGATGCGATCGTGTCGAACTGCCGGCACGCCGTCTCGATCGGCACGCCGATGGTGCGGCGCAGGCTGCGCCACGCCGCGGCAGCGAGCACGGTACCGAGCACCATCGCAGCGATGCTGATCCAGCGAAACAGCGCAAACGATTGCTGGGCCGACGCGTAGCCACGCTGCGCGACGGCTAACTGGAATTTGCGCAATGCTTCGCTGGCGTCGGAAAACTGGCTGTACGCGGGCGGCAAGGCCTTTTCGACCGCCGCGATCTGCTCCGGCTGATTCGCTGCAATCGCCCCGCCGTAGCGGGTCAGCACCTGCTGTAACGTAGTGCGCGCGCTTGCGGCTGTTTGCGCGAGTCGTTCTTCTTCATCGTCGCGCGGCAGCGCGCGATAGGTATTCCAGGCCGCGTCCGACTGCACACGGAATTCCCGCGAACGCGCAATGCCGTCCTGCGCGCGAGGCGTGCCGGCCTGCGGCACCGCGCGCTCCAGCGCAAGCCGCTCGCGAACCTCGGATAGTTCGGCGAGGTCGAGCGCCATCGCCGAAGGCATCTGATCGGTGAAGGTCTCGTGATACGCCCCGTTCGTGCGGCTCATTCCAGCCAGGCCGAGCACGCCGATCACCAGCAGCAGCGCGGCCATGAACCCCATCGTGATGCCGATGCGCGCCTTGATGGAAACCGTTCCGTTCATGTTTGGTCTCTTTTTGTTGTCGAGGGACATGCATTGCGAGCCGGCGGCGGCGCTCACGGCAGCCGCCGCCGGCTCGCTACGACGTCAGAACATCAGAACTTGTGACGCATTGCGATGCGGGCCACCGCCTGATGGTTGTTCGACGAATCGCCGAGCGAGCCGATATCGGCCACCGCCGCCGTGCCGGTCGAGTTGATGCCGCTCGCCGTCTGGAACGTGCCTTCGATATAGACGTCGGTGCGCTTCGACAGCAGGTAGTCGACCAGCAGCGAGAACTGGTTGTACTTCTGGTCGCCGAGGTCTCCGCGTACTGCATTGCCCTTCGTATAGTTGTATTCGCCCGCCACCGAGATGGTCGGCGTGATCCGGTACAGCGCGTTGATTTCGAAGCTGTTGAACGTCGCGTTCGCGCCATTGAAGGCGCCGATGTTCTGGTACCGCGTATTCGAATACACCGCACCGATCAATGCCGGTCCGATCTGGTAGCTGCCGCCGGCCGCAATGATCTGCAGCGAATTCGCCGGTCTCGTGCCCAGATAGCCGGAATTCAGCGAGTTGAACGTCGTCGCGTTGACGTTGCTGTTCAAGATGGCGCCGGTTGCCGACGGATTCTTGAAGAACTCGTACGCCACGCCAAAGCCGAAGCCCTTGTTGTTGTAGCTTGCGCCCAGCGTATAGCCGCTCGATTGCGAGATCTCGCCGGCGACGCCGCCCAGCGTCACGGTGCCGCCGAATTGCAGGCCGCGGAAGTTCGGGCTCGTGTACTTGATCGTGTTGTTCGCGCGGAACGTGTGATTGACGTTGTCGAGGTCGCCCGGATGCTCGGTGCTCGAGCCGCCGTAGGCAAGTGCAAAGCCGTAGTTGCCGACGTAGTCATTGATGCTGTCGTACTGCCGGCCCAGCGTGACCGAACCGAAGGTCTTGCTGGCAAGCCCCACGAACGCCTGGCGGCCAAACGGCGTGTTGCCCTGGCCAAACGCGCCGGTGCTGACGTTGACGCCGGATTCCAACGTGAAGATCGCCTGCAATCCGCCGCCGAGATCCTCAGCGCCCTTCAAGCCCCAGCGGCTGCCCTGCAAGCCCGAATTCGAATCCACCTGAAACTGACGACCACCGACATTTTTCCCATTCACGACATTCTTGGCATTGGTGTTGATCATCAAGCCTTCGTCGAGAATGCCGTACAGCGTGATATTGCTCTGCGCGTTCGCGTGCGCCGCGACAGCCGCCAGTACGGGTAATGCAAGCAATGATTTTTTCATTTATACGTCTCCGCGTGCTATCGCACGACCATTTGTAGAATCTTCTTTTAAATATGGATTACTTATTAATATGTATGATTGTCTTTTGGGATATGCACCTCCTATATCGATCTTCTCTACGCCTGCAGCGCCCGGCCGGCCGTCTCCGGTGCCCAGCACACGCCCAACAGGCCAATCAGATACACCGCCGAGACCGCCGTGATCGCCAGCGGATAGGAACCGAAGCCGGCGGCGAGCGCACCCACCAGGCTCGGGCCTATTGCGCCGAGAATGCGACCGAAACTGAATGCGAAACCGGAGCCGAGCGCGCGCTGCATGGTCGGAAACATTTCCGGCAGCCAGATCGTGAATAGCGAAAACACACCGCTGGTAAAAAAGCCCAGCAGCGGCAGCACCATCATGAAAAGCCGGAAGTTCTTCAGAACCACGACGATCACGTAGTACGCGCTCACGTTGCAGACCAGCGCGCCGATAAAGAACAGCGCTGCCGCGGCCTTGCGACGCGGTATCCAGCGCACGATCCATGGCATGCCGACGCAACCCAGCAGCGTGCCGGTGCTGAGGATCAAGCCGCTCAGCGAACCGAAATACTGTGCGTTCGCCGTGGACGCGCCGCCTGCGGCTTGCCAGGTGATCACCAGCGTCGGAATCCAGAAGGTCGACGACCACAGGCCGAAGATCAGGCAGGTCATCATCAGCGCAGCGGACCACGTGGTGCGCGCGTGCGCCGCACCGAACAGATCGCGCACACGCGCACGCGGGCCGGCTGCGGCGCGTTGCTCGGTCCAGCGGCGCGATTCGGGCACGCCGAGACGCAGCCAGATCGTCAACAGCGCCGGTGCGCTGCCGATCAGGAACAGCACGCGCCATCCGAAGTGCGGCAAGACGAGGAGGGCAGCAGCCGATGCGAGCAGAAAGCCGATCGGCGTACCGGTATGAAGCCAACCGGAGAGTCGTTCGCGCAAATGCTCCGGCACCGACTCCTGCAGCAGCGGCGCGCCGGCCGCCCATTCCCCGCCGATGCCAAAGCCGGTCAGAAAACGGAAGATCGCGAACGACACGATGCCCGGAGCGAGTCCGCATGCGCCGGTAAAAATCGAATAGATCAGGATGGTTGCGCACATGGTCGGCACGCGTCCGAAGCGATCGGCGCACCAGCCCCAGAACATCGAGCAAGCCCAGCCCAGCATGAAGAGGCTGAACATCAGACCGCCGATCTGCGCGATGTGGCCGTGCGTCGCGGCGATGCCGCTTTGGGGAAGCAGTTCGGTTAGCGCGGGGACGATCACGTAGATGTAGATGGCGTTGTCGAAACCGTCGAGCATCCAGCCCGCCCACGTGGCTGCGAAGACCCTGTAGGGCCGTGCTGAGGCTACGACCGCGGTGCCGGCGCTGCTAACCATCTGTCTCCTCGTCTGCCTGTTCGCCGTCGATATTTACGGCTGTATTTTGTCGACAATCCCATTGGTGGTACTTCCGCATTCAACTGCGGTTCCAGGGATAACGGCGACGTTGCACTTCGTGCCGTCCGCAGTACCTGCCAATTCGCATGGCTCAGCTGGCTGACGGCGGCATCGGCTTGGCCGGTAAGGCTTACGCACCAAGGCTTGGGGCCGCCGGATTCAGAGCAATCCCGGTATCGGCTAGCGCATTATACATATTGTCGACAATAGTCAAAACGGAATATTCAGCTTCTGGAATGGACCTCGCAAGCAAGATGGCGCGACGCCTACGCGCGGCCTAAGCGCGGCCTACGCATCGCGCATCGGGCGATACTTCGCCGTTGCGAACTCGCAACATGCGAGGGTCGTCCGTCTGCCTGGCGCAGTTGCCGGATGCGGCATATATTGGCGCGGCAAATCAGCAGAGATAGCCGGGTTCGGCGGCCATCTGACGGGTTCGCCACGACAGGCCGGCGCCGCGCCGAACCCTAAAGCGCGAAGATCTACGTGAATCCCAACGGGGCATACGATGAAGATCCGCCGTCGACTGATGTCGCTTACGCTCGCACTCGCGCTGCTGGCATCCGGCGCGCACGCCGACGATGCGCTGCAGAACCGCGGCCACGACCCGTTCTTCCAGATCTCGTCGGCGATCGCAAACTGCCCGGAGCCCGCGGGCCCGCGCGTCGATGAGGCCGAATGGAAACGGGAGTCGCATCACCGCATCGAGCACGGCAACCATTGCTGGCTGGAAGGACGCTGCCGGCTGCCGAACGCCTTCGAGTACGACGAAGAGATCGCCGAAAGCACACATCGCCGGCTGCAATGGTTATCGACCCGCATGCCGGCTTGGCAGCAAAGCACGTTGTGGGTGACGGTCTGGCAGCGCTGGATGCTGGTGCAGGGCTGTGTATCGCGGGATTTTCCGCTCGCGCGATTTATTGCCGCGCTGCGCGAGGTTCCGGATGTCGAGCGCGTGATCGATGAGACCACGGCGGATCCGGGCAAGCATGTGCCATACGCGCTGTTCCATAAGGGCCCGTAAGCAGCCGCAAGCGCTTGTTCAAATTTATCTAAGAGACCGCTCGCACGCCGCAAAAGCAGCTACCTTGTACGTCGCATCACGACGCGACACTCGCACATCCAGGACAACCAGACAGGACATTAAAAATGCGCGCCCCGATCTTCTACGCCGCAATGCTTTTGATCGTCAGCAGTTCGGTACTTGCCGCCCAACCGGATTGCGCGAACGCCGTAACCCAGGCCGACATGGACCAATGCGCGTCCATCAGCCTGAAGGCATCGGACGCGAAGCTAAACCAAACCTACAAGGCACTGCTCGCGAAGGTAAGCAAAGACGGCAAGGTCAAACTGCAAAAGGCACAACGCGCGTGGATCGGCTGGCGCGACGCGCAATGCGACTTCATCGCCGCGGGCTCGAGCGGTGGCACCATCCACTCGATGGCACAGGCAAGCTGCATCAATCAGCTCACGCAGGCGCAAACCAAACTGCTGGATAGTCAATTGCACTGCCAGGAAGGCGACGTCAGTTGCGGAAACCAATAACCAGCACCCAGGCCAGCCAGAGCTAAAGCGCGCATCAGACCTCGCCACCCAGCGCTCTTCTCGCGTCCTCCTCGGTACGCGAGAAATGCTCGCACAACAGGCGGCTAGCCCGTTCCGCATCTCGCGCCAGCGCCGCATCCAGCATTGCGGCGTGCTCTGCTGCGACATCGCGCGTCCCATGCGCATCGGCCCGCGTGGAAAGATGCCGATACCGGTTCATCTGCTCGCCGAGCGTGCGCACGAACTGCATCAACCAGCGCGAGCGGCACGCGCCCAGCAGCGCGAGATGAAACTCCACGTGCGCGGCATCCCAGTCTTCGGCGAAACCGAGTTCGCCGCTTTCCCCGCGCGGCGCGAGCCGGCTCAACCGATGATGCGCAGCAATCAGCCGCGCCTCCCACTCGACGTCGCCATGCTCGAGCGATTCCGCTAGCGCCCGCGTCTCCAGCGTCCTGCGCAGCGATGCGAGATCCTGCAGTTCCTCCACCGATACCGGCGCGACTCGAAACCCGCGCTGATCTTCCGCGACCACGAGCCCCGAGCTCGACAGGCGCGCGAGCGCCTCGCGCATCGGAATCACGCCGGCCTCGTAGCGCACCGCCAGCTCCGAAATTTTCAGCTTCGATCCCGGCGCAAACACGCCGGCGACGAGATCGCGGCGCAATTGCTCGACGAGCGCACTGGCTTGCGTCTTCGTGGGGAACGGCGAGTTAGCGGCAGCAGGCGACATGGCATTGACCGGTGAACTTGGGACAAACCCTGGCGAACACGATTCGCATAGGCGTATACACTTCGCAAAAATATATATTTTCCACGCAATTCTATACGAAAGGAACCCGATAATGAAGCTCCTGCGATACGGCGCGCCGGGCGCCGAACTGCCCGGCCTGCTCGACGCGACGGGCACGCTGCGCGCGCTCAGCCCGATCGTCAAAGACATCGACGCCACGGTGCTGTCGCCCGAAGGTCTGCGCTTCCTCGGCGCGCTCGATGCGGCCAAACTGCCCGCGGTAGCTGGCGCGCCGCGTCTTGGCGCACCGCTTGGCGCGATCCGCGAGATCGTCGCGATCGGCCTCAACTACCGCGACCACGCGATCGAGTCCAACCTGCCGATTCCAACCGAGCCGGTCGTATTCAGCAAATCGACGTCATCAGTGTGCGGCCCCAACGACGACATCCTGCTGCCGCCCGGCTCGCAAAGCACCGACTGGGAAGTCGAACTGGGCATCGTGATCGGCAGCGTCACGTCGCGCGTCGACGATCAACAGGCGTGGGCAAGCATCGCCGGCTATTGCATGGTGAACGACGTGTCGGAGCGCGACTGGCAATTGCAGAAGGGCGGCCAATGGGGCAAGGGCCAGAGCTTCGACACGTTCGCGCCGATCGGCCCGTGGTTTGTGAGCGCCGACGAGATCAACCGCCCGGGCGCGCTCGAACTGAGCCTGAAAGTGAACGGCGAACAGCGTCAGCTCGGCAATACCGAGAACATGATTTTCCCTGTCAATCGCATCGTCAGCTACGTCAGCCAGTTCATGACGCTGCGCCCGGGCGATCTGATCATCACCGGCACGCCGGCGGGCGTTGGCCTCGGCATGAAGCCGCCGCGCTATCTGAAAGACGGCGACGTGATCGATATGTCGATCACCGGACTCGGTGTGCAGCAGCATCGCGTGAAGGCGAGCTGAAACGCCGCGTATTTGCAGGTTCGTGCGGGCGGCCGGAGCCCGCGTGCGCGACGCGAGCGATCGCGCCACGTGCTTCGACCGCACTAGCCCTCGATCGTCAGCGCTTCCATCTCCACTCGCCATGAAAAAGATCACTCTGACATTCGACAACGGCCCGACACCGGGCGTCACCGAGCCGGTCCTTGAGATTCTGCGGCGGCGCGGCGTCAAGGCGACGTTCTTCGTGATCGGCGGCAACCTGTCCGATCCTCGCGCGCGCTCGCTGCTCGACGACATCGCCGCAGACGGTCACTGGATCGGCACGCACACGCTCACGCACTCCATCGCACTCGGCGAAAGCACCGAACCGGGCTACGTCGAACGCGAGATCGGTGAGCCGCAGCGTTTGATCGGCACACACAGTCACGCGCAGAAACTGTTCCGGCCATACGGCAATCTTGGCCTGATCGGCGAGCATCTGTTTAGCGAGCACGCGATCAGCTGGCTACTCGAGCACAAGCAAACCTGCGTGCTGTGGAACAGCGTGCCGCACGACTGGGACGATCAGGCGCACTGGGTCGAACGTTGCCTCGACGATGTCGCACGCCAGGACTGGACCGTCGCGGTGCTGCACGACATTGCCGACGCCGCCCTTGCGCGGCTCGATGAACTGCTGGGCCGCTTGCAGACAGCTCAGGTCGAAATCGTTCAGGACTTTCCCGACGACGTGATCGTCACGCGTGCAGGCATGCCGGTGTCGCTGCGCGACGAGTACGTCGCGGGCCGCAGCGCAAAGGCCCGCGACTAGGCGGCGAGCAAGCAACGGACGCCACACTCAGGCGTCGCGACGGATTGCGATAACAAAGCCAACCGGCAAACACCAGCCTCGAACGTCCCAGGAGACCCGCAGCATGCAGACCCCCAACCCGCCCGTTGTTGCCGACACGCTCTCCGACGACCGCGCGAGCCTGTATCGCCGCATCGGCTGGCGCCTGCTGCCGCTGCTGTTTCTCGGCTACGTATTCGCGTATCTGGACCGGATCAACATCGGCTTCGCCGCGCTGCAGATGAAAACCGATCTGGGCTTCACCGACGCGATCTACGGCCTCGGCGCCGGCGTATTCTTCGCGAGCTATTTCGTCTGCGAAGTGCCGAGCAATCTGCTGATGCAGAAGATCGGCGCGCGTCTGACGATCGGCCGCATCATGATCTGCTGGGGCATCGTATCGTGCTGCATGATGTTCGTCCGCAGCCCGGGCAGTTTCTACGCGATGCGTGTATTGCTCGGCATCTTCGAAGCGGGTTTCGCGCCGGGCGTGATGTTGTACCTGACGTTCTGGTATCCGCGCGAACGGCTGGCGCAGATGACCGCGCTGTTTCTAAGCGGCAGCACGATTGCCGGCCTGTTCGGCTCGCCGCTGTCGGGCCTGATTCTGGACGCGATGAATAACGCGCTCGGTCTGCGCGGCTGGCAATGGCTGTTTTTGCTCGAGGGCTTGCCGACGATATTGATCGGCCTGCTCGCGCTGGCGATCCTGCCTGACGGTCCGCATGCCGCGCGCTGGCTGACGCGCCCGGACCGGGATTTCGTCGCAAGCCAGGTGTCGATCGGACGCGACCGCGCGCATCACGGCTTTCGCGATGCGCTGCGCGACCCGAAGGTGTACGCGATCGCGCTGGCGTGGTTCACGATCGTCTGCGGCATTTACGCGGTTTCTTTCTGGATGCCGATGATGCTGCGCGAAGCGGGCATCGCGAAAGCATCGACGATCGGGCTGTGGGCGATCGTGCCGTATGGCGCCGGCGCGCTCGGCATGGTGCTGTTGTCGCGCAGTTCGGACCGCTCGATGGAGCGGCGCTGGCATGCCGTCGGGTGCTGCGTCGCCGGCGCGGCCGCGCTGATGCTGCTGTCGTTCGCGGCTCACAATCTCGCACTGACGCTGCTTGCGCTGAGCATTGCGACCGTCGCAGTATTCGCCGCGATGCCGATCCTGCTGGCCGTCCCGATGGCGACGCTCGCGCCGAAGGCCGCGCCAGGCGGGATCGCGCTGATCAACTGCATCGGTTTGACGGGCGGCTTTTTCAGCCCGTTTATGCTGGGCTGGATCAAGACTGCGACGGGCAACCTGAATAACGGTCTGTATCTGATCGCCGCATTGCTGGTGATCGGCGCCGCGATCATCGCGGCCGTGGTGCGGACGCCGGCGCGCGCACGAACCCACTAAGGTCCCGATTGCGCGGGCCGCCCGGACTCGCCAACACGGTCCGAGCGACCCCGCGCGCTTGCTGCGCGTTTAAACCAGCACGTGCCCGCCGTCCACGACGAGCACCTGTCCCGTGCAGAACCCTTGCTGCATCAGATACAGATACGTCTGCGCCACGTCGCTCGCTTCACCGACGCGCTGCACCGGCATCTTGCCCGCAATAAACTCGTACAGGCCGTTGCGATCGTCCTCGGTCATATTGCTCCACAGGTTGGTGCGCAGCACGCCCGGCGCAACCGCATTCACGCGCAGCGGCGCCAGTTCGACGGCCAGCGCACGGGTCAGCGACTCCATTGCGCCGAGAATGCTCGACGGCACGACCCACGTCGGCAGCGGCCGCGTCGACGCCACGCCGCTCGTCAGCGTGATCGAACCGCCGGTGCGCAGATGCGGCGTCGCGTACTTGACTGCCGTCACCGCACCCCAGTAACGCACGTCGAAAGCCTTACGCGCTTCTTCGATGCTCATTTCGGCGACCGTCTGCAGAAACAGCGACTCGCCGGCCGTGTACACCAGATGGTCGAACGCACCGACCTTGTCGAAGAACGCCTTGACGCTCGCTTCATTGGTGAAATCGAGCGCCTCGCCGCGCGCGCCGGCGGGCAGTTGTTCCAGCGCGCTGTGCACGCGCTGCGCGTTGCTCGACGCGATCGTGACTTCCGCGCCTGCGTGCGCTGCCGCTTGCGCGACCGCGAAGCCAATGCCGGAGGTGCCGCCCGCGACGACAACACGACGGCCTTGAAGAGAAGTTTGCTGATTTCCGCCAGTTTGCATGATCGCTCGACACGGACCGCATATCACCATGCAGTCCGATTAAATGAAGTTAGGGAAGCGGAGTGTAGCGCGGAATAATTAATTTTTCCGGCGCGCTTTGATTAAACCGTGCATCAACTTTATAAAAAGCCGACAGTTTTCTTTAAAGATACTTATTCGAAAATAAAAACGGCTGGCCAAGGCCAGCCGGCGCTACGCGTCATCGAATCACGCCATCGCACACGCTCCGGCCTTAACCAGCCGTGGCTCCGGTCAACTGCGCATACACGTCATGCGCAATCTGCAGCATCACATTCCGGTCGATGCCGCCCGAAACCGCATAGCCGAAATTACCGTCGACCCAATAAAACACATTCACCGGTCCATCCTGATACAGCTTGAACGCCGTCGTATTCGCACTGGCCTTGCGATGCGAAATCACCAGCGTTAGCCGCTCGCCGTCGGCATTGCGGTACATGAACTGCGCCATCGGGCCGTCCTTGCCCGGCAGCATGCGTCCACCGTCGAGCTGGAAGCCGCTTTTCGTCAGCATCGGCGGATGCACGTCGGTGCCGAGCTTGTTCGACAGGAACCGCACGAAATCCTCTTCGTGCCCTTGCCCCATCTCGGAAGGCCGGCCGACCTGCGGCATGTACACCACATGCGCGATCGCGACACGCCGCGCGAACATCTCCGAGTTGTCCGCGCTGACCGGCCGCGTATCGGACTGCGTCGTGCTTTCCATCCCCATTCCCGCGCCCGGCACGCTGCGGCCCATATTGGTGCCCACACCGATACCGACGCCCAGCACCAGCGCCGCCGCCATGCCGGCGAACTGCGGCCAGTTCATCGCGTCGCGCCAGTTGCGCTCCTTGCGCGGCCGCAGACGCGCCGGTACCGGCTCGTTCAGCACGCGGTCGTAACGCTCATGAAACATGCTGTTCAGCGAAAAGTAGTCGCTCACCTTCGCAGCCAGCGCGGGATTCTGTTCGAGCGCGCGCTCCACCTGGTCACGGCGTTCTTCGGAAAGCGCGCCGTCCACATAGGCGTGGAGATCTTCTTCGTTGATCGAAGTCGGTTGTTCGTTCATCGCACCACCTGTAGTTTCGCGCCGGGCTGTGCACCCGCCATCAATGCCCGCAGCCGTTCGCGGCCGCGCGACAGCCGCGACATCACGGTCCCCACCGGAATCTCCAGCGCGAGTGCCACCTCCGTGTAACTCATCTCCTCCAGACCGACCAGCAGCACCACTTCACGCTGCTCGGCAGGCAAGCGTTGCAATGCGTAATCCAGGTCGCGCACCTCGAGCGATTGCGTGTGGGTGGCCTGCACCGCGAATTCGGTCTCGACGATGCTTTCGTCGTCCACCGACACGTGCACCGCCTTGGTCGACGCCTTGCGAACCTGATTGATAAACACGTTGTGCATGATCGTGAACAGCCATGCACGCAGATCGCTGCCCACCTTGAATTTCTCGGTACGCGACAGCGCGCGTTCGAGCGTGTCCTGCACCAGATCGTCCGACAAGTCCCGGTTATTGACCAAGGCCCGCGCGTAGCGCCGCAGTCGCGGGACGTGCTCCATCAGTTCGTCGCGGATGTCCATTTCCTTACCCGTCAGGTATCGCGAGCCGCGCACCCGACACGGCGCACGACGGTATCTACTGCTGCGAACAAGTTTTACTGAATTCTATTCCCAGCGGCGGCCAGTATATTTCGCATGATGCAAGCGCGCGGCGGCACGCGTATGTCAATGAAAGGTGGCGGCGTCGGCGGCTTTCATCAGTCCGCGGGTGTCGGCGCGGCCGGCCAGCACGTAGCGTTTGCCGCCGGTGGTCCACGTCAGCAGCCGCAGTTCGCCCATCCGGTGGCCCATCCAGTGCGGCCGCTCGGGCGCGAACGGCGCGCGAGTGGTCAGCAGCACGACCGGCTGGCCTTGCGCGTTGCGGTAGTCGTATTCGGTGGCGTGCGACAGCAGATTGAGTTGACGCGTTTTCACGGCGGTCAGCTTCCAGCCGAGTTGCGCGAACTCGGTTGAAAATGGGTCGACTTGCGCGGCTGAAGCGGCTGAAGCAGCGGGACCGGCCGACGCAACGGCGCCTCGCCCGACCAGCGCCGCCGGAACAGCCGCGACCAGCGCTGCCGCGCCCGCGGAAACAGCCGCGCCCGGTCCGGCCGCAGGCGCCGCATCCATTTGCTGCAAGGCGGCACCGGCATCGGTAGCGATTTCCTCGTAGCACGTCACGGCCGTCGCATGCAGCGTCCGGTCAGGCACCACGGTTGCCAACGTCCAGCCGCCAACCGCCAGCGCCAGCAGCACGACGCGCTGCGCGACGCTGTTGCCCAGCACGCGGCCCACGCGGCGCAGCCATGCGCGCGGCCCATGCTTCGCTTCGGCGGCGATCAGGCGCGCGTCGTCCGCGGCCGCGGGCGCCGCCTCGAAAGCCCGCTGAAACTGCCCATTCAACCGACGATAGAATGCAATCCGGCTTGCTTCCCCCGGCATATCGCCGAGATAGCGCTGCACCCGGGCGGCGCGCTCGGGCGACAGCGACCCGTCGGCAAACGCCTGAATGTCCGCTTCGGTCAGCGGCGGGTCGGTGGGAAGGTCGGTGCGAGCCATTTGTCTACGTCGGTAAAAGTGCCTCTTACTGGCGCAAACAGCAGCTACAACCGGTTTATTCCCATCCGGGGCGCGCCGAAAAGAGAGTTTCGGCGGCACGCACAGGGCGCCTGCGCGCCGCATGCGAGCCGCAGCCGGATCAGCCCTGACGCGCTGTCAAGGCGGTCCCGTCATCCCCGCAGCCCGCGCCACGAATACTTATTTCGCCGATACGTCGATTTCGCCGAAATACTTTTTCGCCAGCTTTTTGACCGTCCCGTCGCCCTGCACTTTGCCGATCGCCGCATTCAGCTGGTCGCGCAGCGCGGTATCGCCTTTGCGGATGCCGAACGCGATGCCGCTGCCGAGAATCTTGTCGTCGCGCACCGGCGCCCCGGCGAAGCCGAACTCCTTGCCTTCATGCCGCGACAGGAAGCCGGTCTGGCCAGCGGGCGCCAGCACCAGCGTACCGTCGAGGCGTCCGGCGACCAGATCCGCGTACACCTGGTTCTGGTCCTGATACGACACCACCGTCACGCCGGCATTTTCCCAATGCGCTTTGGCAAAGGTCTCCTGAATCGAGCCCTGCAACACGCCGACGCGTTTGCCCTTCAGCGATTCGGCTGTCGGCTGCAGACCGCTGTCCTTGCGCGCGATCAGCTGGGTCGGCACGCGATAGATCACATTGGTGAAATCGATCGCTTCGCGGCGCTTCTCGGTCGCGTTCATCGCCGAATTGATCGCATCGAATTTGCGGCCCTGCAGCGCGGGAATCAGCCCGTCGAACGAGGTTTCGACCCAGCTGCACTTGAGCTTCGCGGTCTCGCAGACCGCATTGCCGATATCGATGTCGAAGCCCTGCAATTCGCCGTTGGCGCCCTTCGATTCGAACGGCGGATACTGCGCCTCGAGACCGTAGCGCAGCGTGGTCGCATCGGCGGCCAGCGCGGACGCCGATGCGCATGCGCAGGCGAGCACCAGCAATGTCTTCAGCAGTTTCATGATGTCGATCTCCAGGTTTGGTGTTATGACTTGTGAGCGAACGCTGGCCGGTCTAGTCCGGCGTCGCCTTTGTTATCGATGCAGCCTGTTGCGGCGCGACCGTGGCGGGCGTCGCGATGCGCCGGTGCGTCAGCACCGGCAGACGGCCACGCGCCGCGTCGAGCAGCGCCGGGTCGAGCGTTGCGATGGCGAGGCCCGGACCTTCGTCGTGTCGCGCCAGCACTTCGCCCCATGGCCCGATGATCATACTGTGACCAAAAGTGCGCCAGCCATTCGAATGCATGCCGCACTGTCCGGAAGCGAGCACAAAGGCCTGGTTCTCGACTGCGCGAGCGCGCAGCAGCAATTCCCAATGTGCGAGGCCGGTGGTATGCGTGAATGCAGCGGGGACTGCAATCACATCCGCTGCGGGGCCGGCGCGATAGAGCTCGGGAAACCGCAGGTCGTAGCACACGGATAAACGCAGCGTGCCGAATGGCCCGTGCGCGGTACCGACGCTATCGCCGCCGACCATCGTGTCGCTTTCCGCATGTCGTTCGGCACCCTGATTGAAGCTGAACAGATGGATCTTGTCGTAGCGCGCGGCGCACTGGCCGTCCGGACTGAACAGTAGCGCCGTGTTGTACGCATGCGTGCCGGCCTGTGGCCCATGCGACGGTTTGACCGGCACCGTACCGCCGATCAGCCATGCGCCCGTATCGCGCGCGAGCTGCGCCAGCGCGTGCTGGATCGGGCCATCGCCGAACGACTCGGCCAGCGCGACGCGTTGTTTTTCGTCGTCGCCGATCCAGCAGAAATACTCGGGCAGGCTGATCAGTGTGGCGCCGGCGCGCGCCGCCTCCATCGCCCAGCGGCGCGCTTCGCCGAGGTTCTGCGCGACGTCCGGCGTGCTGCTCATTTGCACGGCCGCCGCGATCAGCGGCTGCGACATCGGCGTAGGCATCGTCTGCGTCATGGCGGGTCCTCGTCAGATCGCGCACAAACGGCGCGCGCCTTCCAGCAGCGTCGCGTCGTCCTTCGAAAAGCTCAGGCGAATCACGCCCAGATCGGTGCCGTCGGTGTAGAACGCGGACAGCGGAATCGTCGCGACTTGCGCATCGCGGATCAGGCGAAGCACGAAATCGCTGTCCGATTCGGCGGAGAAATCGCGAAAACGCGCGAGCATGAAGAAGCTGCCTTCGCTCGGCAACAGCTCGAAACGCGATTCGCGCAGCGCATGCGCAAGCAGATCGCGCTTGGCCTGATAGAACGCGGACAGGCCCAGATAGCTTTGCGGCTGCGCCAGCACGGCCGCAAACCCGTATTGCATCGGCGTATCCGCGGAAAACACCATGAACTGATGCACCTTGCGGATCTCGTCCATCAGCGCCGCGGGTGCGAGGCAATAACCGACCCGCCAGCCGGTCACGTGATACGACTTGCCGAACGACGACACGATCACGCTGCGTTCCGCCAGTTCCGGATGGCAGGCCATGCTGTGATGCTTCGCGCCGTCGAAGATCACATGCTCATACACCTCGTCGGACAGGATCACGATATCGGTGTTGCGCGTGACCGCCGTCAGCCGCTCGATGTCGCGATCGCCGAACACGGTCGCGGTTGGGTTATGCGGCGTATTGACGATGATCATCCGCGTCTTCGGCGTAATCGCCGCGGACACTTCGTCCCAGTTCACGCGAAAGCCTTGCGGCGACAGTTTGATCGGCACCGGCGTCGCGCCTTGCAAACGCACGATCGGCGCGTAGCTGTCGAAGGACGGCTCGAAGTAGATCACCTCGTCGCCCGGATGCACCAATGCGCTGATCGCCGAATAGAGGCCCTCGCTCGCACTGGCGATTACGGTGACTTCCGACGCCGCGTCGTAACGCGCGCCGTACAGCGTCTCGACCTTGTGCGCGAGCGCGTCGCGCAACGCGCCGATACCGGCCATCGGTGCGTACTGGTTGTGACCTTCGCGCATCGCGCGTGCGACGTCGTCGATCAGCTGCGCGTCCGGCATAAAGTTCGGCGCGCCTTGCGACAGGTTCAGTGCGTTGTGCTCGGCGGCCAGCTGGCCGATTACCGTGAAGATCGTCGTACCGACGTCAGGCAGCTTCGAGCGGGTTTGCATCGCGCTCTGCATGGGGATTCTCCGATGGGCGGCGGGCAGGCAGGCGGCGGCGCGGCATGCGCAGGCACGCGGCCATGGCCGGTTTAGCGATTAGGCATCAACCGGCGGCTTGCGACAATCGAAAGTTTGTCATGCGGTGCATGCGTTTTTGTAATAGCGATCGAATGCGCGGCACATGCTGCGGTGCCGCGCCCGTACGGTGGCGGCGGCGCGATGGCGCGACGCCTGATACTCAGGGTTAATCCCGGCCCATGAGCCAAAGTGATGCAGTGTGCGGCAGCTGCAGCAAAGTGCGGCCAGTCCGCCTCATTCGTCCATCAGCCGGACTTTCACCTTTTTGCCCTTCACCTTGCCCGCAGAGAGTTTGCGCAGCGCGTCGCGCGCAATGCCGCGTTCGACCGCGACGTAAGTGGAAAACTCGGTCACGTTGATCTTGCCGATCTGCGCCGCGGTGAAACCCGCTTCGCCGGTCAGCGCGCCGAGCACGTCGCCGGGACGGATCTTTTCCTTGCGGCCGCCGAGAATCTGCAGCGTTTCCATCGGCGGCAGCAGGTGTTCGCTGCTGGTCGACTTCAGCTCCGCCAGCGGATGCCATTCGACGTCGCGCCCCTGCGCCTTTTCGATGCTGCCGACGCGGCCCATTTCGTCCATGCTCGCAAGGCTCAGCGCCCAACCGTCCTGATCCGCGCGTCCGGTACGGCCGATCCGATGCACATGCACTTCCGGGTCTGGCGTCACGTCGACGTTGATCACCGCTTCGAGCTGCGCGATATCGAGCCCGCGCGCAGCGACGTCGGTGGCCACCAGTACCGAGCAGCTACGGTTCGCGAACTGGATCAGCACCTGATCTCGTTCGCGCTGCTCGAGCTCGCCGTGCAGCGCCAGCGCGTGAAACCCTTGCGCGCGCAGCACGTCGAGCAAATCACGGCATTGCTGCTTGGTGTTGCAGAACGCCAGCGTGCTGACCGGACGATAGTGATCGAGCAGCAAGCCCACCGCATGCAGACGCTCGTCTTCGGTGACCTCGTAAAAGCGCTGGCGAATCTTGCTGTCGTCGTGGCGCTCTTCGAGCTTCACCTGCTGCGGCTTGCGCAGGAACTGCTGGCTCAGCTTCTGGATGCCGTCCGGGTAAGTCGCGGAGAACAGCAGCGTCTGCCGTTCCTTCGGGCACTGGCTGGCGACCTTGACGATATCGTCGAAAAAGCCCATGTCGAGCATGCGGTCCGCTTCGTCGAGCACCAGCGTATTGAGCGCCTGCAGTTGCAGATTGCCGCGCTCCAGGTGATCCATGATGCGCCCCGGCGTGCCGACGACGATATGCGCACCATGTTCGAGGCTCGCCGCCTGCGGACGCATCGGCGTACCGCCACACAGCGTCAGCACCTTGACGTTTTCCTCGGCGCGCGCGAGACGGCGCACCTCCTGCGCGACCTGGTCGGCAAGTTCGCGGGTCGGGCACAGCACCATCGCCTGCACGTCGAACTGACGCGCGTCGAGCTTGGCCAGCAGCGCGAGCGAAAACGCGGCGGTCTTGCCGCTGCCGGTTTTGGCCTGCGCGATCAGGTCATGGCCGGCCAATGCGATCGGCAGACTGGCCGCCTGGATCGGCGTCATCTCGACGTAGCCAAGCTGCGTGAGATTGGCAAGCACCGCCGGCGAGAGCGGCAGCGTGCTGAAGGGCGTGGCGGGTGTGGGGCTAGTCATCTGCGAGTGTCCGGCGAGTACGGCTTGATAGCTTAGTAAGGGCGGCCTTCGATCTGCTCGTAGACCACAGTGCCGTCGTCGGCATCGAAGCGTTCGACGTAATTGCGCGCGCCGCACATCGGGCAGCGGAATAGCAGCCCTTGTCCTTCGTTCTTGATCACGACGTCGGATTGCTCCCACTGCGCGCCGCAGGACTGGTTTCGGCAGGTAAACACGTTGATTCCTTGAATGGATTGGGGGCCGCGCGGCGAACCGCGCGATACAGCTGAGGCGACGGCGGGTGCCGCGCCGGCAGGGGCTTCATGCCCGCCCGATCTGACGCCGCCACGCATGCGAGCGTGTTGCCGCGCATGCGTGGCGGCTGGCCATCGGTTTGACGTGGTGGGATTTTAACGGAAGCGCGGTGTGCCGATCGCCGGGGCGGCGAGGTGCGGCTGCGGGAAGGCCGACGCAACGCAGGCCGGGACCATTGCGCGGCGGCTTCAGTGAGCGAGCGGAGCGCCGCCGTGCGCGGCTCGAGCGGCCTTCAGCGTGTCCGACGGCCGTACCCCGAACAGCTTGCGATAGTCGGTAGCGAACTGGCTCAAATGCCAGAAGCCCCATGAAGCCGCGATGTCCTGCACCGATTGCGCCGCGCCGCCCGATCGGTCGCATAGCTCGCGGCGCACACCGTTCAGGCGAATCACCCGCAGATAACTGGCCGGCGCAATGCCGAGCACGTCTTCGAAACAGTATTGAAGGGTGCGGCGGCTCACGTGCAGATGCTCGCATAACTCGGGCACGCTGACGGCGCGGTCCCGGTTGGCGAGCACGTAGTCGCGCGCCTGCGCGACGATCGAGCGTCTGCGCGGCCGCAACGGCACCGTCGCTTCGATATCGCACGAGGCGGGCGCACAGGTGCTCAGCAAACTGTCGAGCACCGATGTCCGCAGATTGTGCTGTGCCTGCGCATCCAGCGAAGCGCTGGTGCCTTGCGCAAACACCTGCGCGAGCAGCGCGCACAACCGCGCCTTGCTCATGCTGTCGATCGGCACCACCGCGCAGTTCGCCAGAGGTTCGATCAGTGCGTCGTATCCGGCAACCCTGGCGTGATGCCGCAGCACGTCGCCGCTCACCACCACGCCGAATACTTCGTAGCCCGCCGGCGTCAGCAGCTCGAATTCGACATCGCCTGGGCGCACCGCAAACGAATCCGCATGAATCACATGGCCGTCGATGCGGCCTTTCGCACCGTCATGCACGGGAATGCCGAACCAGTACGCATCCGATGGGATCTCGCAGGTTTGCCGCAGCGTCTGGCTGGTCGCCTCGCGAAACACATGCATGTCGTCGACGCGCAGGCCCGTCAGCTCGCCGAGAAAGCGGCCCGCGGTCAACTGGTCGTAGGTCTGGCGCCAGCCGTGCAGATTGCGCGCCTGTTCGTCGGCATCGTGCGCGATGCACGTCTGCACGCAATACGGATGGCGGCTTTGGGTCAGCTCGGCCATCAGGGGCACGTTGGGGGACGTTGTCGTCATGGCAGGATCGATTCGAAGTCGCGCATGGAAGACGACTCGACTGTAACGGCAAAAAAAATCCGTGAACAGTTCAGCGCGCGCCATACCGACGCAATGTACGGCGCTGCGCCGCAAAGCTTCAGAACGTATGCCGGATGGCGCATTGCATACGCTATGAAATGCGCATCGACCGCACACCTGCTGTTCAGATCCTGAGCAGACCGCATGACACTGCTCAAATCCCGCGCGCCAGCCGAATACATCACCGGCGACGCAAACGCCGCCATGCATCGCGACGGTGCCCCATGCACCGCCACTCAACATCGCCGATCCCCATTGGCATGCTTCTGGCGTAACCGCCCGCTGGCATATGCAGTACCCCGCCGACCCCAGTCGAATCGACACATGTGAGGAGCACACAGATGAACCATGCAGACATGCAGTTCCTGACCACCGACTACCCGTATAAAAAGCAGTATGCGAATTTCATCGGCGGCGAATGGGTGGCGCCGGCAGGCGGCGAGTACTTCGACAACGTGTCGCCGATCACCGGCGAGGCGTTCACGTCGATTCCGCGTTCGCGTGAAGCGGACATCGAACTCGCGCTCGACGCCGCGCATCGCGCCAAAGCCGCGTGGGGCAAAACGCCGGTCGCCGAACGGGCGAACATCCTGTACAAGATCGCGGACCGCATGGAGGCGAATCTGCTGCGCCTCGCCGTAGCGGAGACCATCGACAACGGCAAACCGCTGCGCGAATCCAGCGCTGCCGATATCCCGCTCGCGATCGACCACTTCCGCTATTTCGCCGGCTGCGTGCGCGCACAGGAAGGCTCGATCTCGCAGATCGACGAGGACACCGTCGCTTATCACTTCCACGAGCCGCTAGGCGTAGTCGGTCAGATCATTCCATGGAACTTCCCGATCCTGATGGCCGTCTGGAAGCTCGCACCCGCATTGGCCGCCGGCAATTGCGTCGTGCTGAAGCCCGCGGAGCAGACACCGGCATCGGTGCTGGTGCTGATGGAGTTGATTCAGGATCTGCTGCCGAAGGGCGTGATCAACGTGGTCAACGGCTTTGGTCTCGAAGCGGGCAAGCCGCTCGCATCGAACAAGCGCATCGCAAAGATCGCCTTCACCGGCGAAACCACCACCGGCCGCCTGATCATGCAGTACGCGAGCCAGAACATCATTCCGGTCACGCTGGAACTGGGCGGCAAGAGCCCGAACATCTTCTTCGCCGACGTGATGGACCATGACGACAGCTTCTTCGACAAGGCGCTCGAAGGCTTTGCGATGTTCGCGCTGAATCAGGGCGAGGTCTGCACGTGCCCGTCGCGCGTGCTGATCGACGAGAAGATCTATGACAAGTTCATGGAGCGCGCGGTAAAGCGCGTCGGCGCGATCGTGCAGGGCCATCCGCTCGACACGAAGACGATGATCGGCGCGCAGGCCTCGCAGGAGCAGCTCGAAAAGATCATGTCGTATATCGACCTCGGCAAACAGGAAGGCGCGCAATGCCTGATCGGCGGCGAACGCAATGCGCTGGGCGGCGAGCTGAACAAAGGCTACTACGTGAAGCCCACGGTGTTCCGCGGCCACAACAAGATGCGCATCTTCCAGGAAGAAATCTTCGGGCCGGTGGTGTCGGTGACGACCTTCAAGACCGAAGACGAGGCACTGCAGATCGCCAATGACACACTGTATGGTCTGGGCGCCGGCGTATGGACGCGTGACGGCACGCGCGCGTATCGCTTCGGCCGCGACATCCAGGCCGGGCGTGTGTGGACGAACTGCTACCACGCATATCCGGCACATGCGGCGTTCGGCGGCTACAAGCAATCGGGTATTGGCCGCGAGACGCACAAGATGATGCTCGACCACTATCAGCAAACCAAGAACCTGCTGGTCAGCTATAGCGACAAACCGCTCGGCTTCTTCTAACGCGTAGAGCGCGCCGGCTGGGCGGGCCGCCGATGCGGCCCGCCCTCTTTTGCGAGGTTATCCGATGGCGGTCGAACGCGTAGTGGCAACCGATGCGGCGGTGACGCTGATTCAGAAGCTCGCTGCCGAACATGGGTCGATTCTGTTTCACCAGTCTGGTGGATGCTGCGACGGCAGCGCGCCGATGTGCTTTCCGACCAATGAGTTTATGGTGGGCACGTCGGATGTGAAGCTCGGTGCGATAGGTGGTGTGCCGTTCTATATGAGCGAATCGCAGTTCGAGTACTGGCAGCACACGCAGTTGATCATCGATGTGGTGCCGGGCAACGGCGGCATGTTTTCGCTCGAACGGCCCACCGGCATGCGGTTTCTGACACGCTCGCGGCTGTTCGACGATGCCGAGAACGATTGGCTGGCGACGCATCCGGTCGAACGGGCGGACGCGTAGCTTATTTCCTTGCCGCATTCGCGGCGTTCGTTGTATTTGCGGAAAGCGCTGCCGGCGCGGGCTCGGCCGCGCTTTCGAGCAACGCATCGCTTTCGTCTTTCAAGCCAACGCCGGTCAGGCCAAGCCGGCGCCCATGCGTAAGCAGATAGTGCAGCTTGTGCGCCGCCGCGTCGAAACTCAATCCTTCCGGGCGCACGTTGGAAATGCAGTTGCGCTGCGCATCGCTACGACCGACCTTCGGCGCATGTGTGACGTAGATGCCGAGGCTATCGGGTGAACTGAGCCCCGGACGCTCGCCGATCAACATCACGACGAACCGCGCGCGCAGGATTTCGCCGATCTCGTCGCCCAATGCGACACGCGACTGACGCGCCACGACGATCGGCCCGACCTGCCAGTCCGGCAGGCGCGCGTGAATCGCCTGCAGCATCGGCATCGACTGCCGCGATGCGGCGAATGCCGACAGACCATCCGCGATGACGAACACCACATCCGGCGACAGCTGAGTCGCTGCCTGCTGCAATGCCGCCTTGCTGTCGTCGGACAAGCGCCGTCCTAGATCCGGGCGCCGCAAATAGTGCTCGCGGTCCGGCGCCGCGCTGTGTACGTCGAGCGACGCAAATCCATGCGCGCGCAACTGTTCATGCAGCGCTTCGGCTTCCAGCGGATGATGCACAGCGTCGCGCGCCTGCGCATGCGACAGATTGAACGCCAATAGCGGCGCAGTCGGCAGACTATTGCCCGCGCGCCCCAACGCAATGCGCGCATTCGTGAACGTCTTCAACGCATCCCAAGGGTTCTTTTCGACGAACTCGCTCATGGTGCCGCGCCCACCCATTCATTCGCGCTTTCGAGCAGCGGCTGATGCGTATTTGCCGCTTTCAGCAGCTTGCCGCGCACATCGGTGACGTGCATCGCTTCCAGCCATTCCTCGAATTCCGGCGCGCGGCGCAAGCCGACTACATCGCGCAGATAAAGCGCATCGTGAAACGACGTGCTCTGGTAGTTCAGCATCACGTCATCCGCGCCGGGAATGCCCATGATGAAATTGATGCCCGCGACGCCGAGCAGCGTCAACAGATTGTCCATATCGTCCTGATCGGCTTCCGCGTGGTTGGTATAGCAGATGTCGCAGCCCATCGGCACGCCGAGCAGCTTGCCGCAGAAATGGTCTTCAAGGCCGGCACGCGTGATCTGCTTGCCGTCGTACAGATATTCCGGGCCGATAAAGCCAACCACCGTATTGGTCAGAAACGGTTTGAATTGCCGCGCCACCGCATACGCGCGCACCTCGCAGGTCTGCTGGTCGACGCCGTGATGCGCATTCGCCGATAGCGCGCTGCCCTGGCCGGTTTCGAAATACATCACGTTGTCGCCGACGGTGCCGCGTTTCAGCGATAGCGCCGCCTCATACGCTTCCTGCAGCAGCGCAAGCGAAATGCCAAACCCGGCGTTGGCCTTCTCCGTGCCGGCAATCGACTGAAACACGAGGTCTACCGGCGCGCCCTTTTCGATTGCCGCAATCGTGCTGGTCACATGCGTCAACACGCAGGACTGCGTCGGCACCTGATAGCGCTGGCGGAAGTCGTCGGTCATCCGCAGCAGCTTCGTGATCGCGGTCAGACTGTCGGACGCGGGATTGATGCCGATCATCGCGTCGCCGCAACCGTACATCAAGCCGTCAAGCATCGAAGCGGCGATGCCATTGACGTCGTCGGTCGGATGGTTCGGTTGCAGGCGCACCGACATATGCCCCGGCAAGCCGACCGTATTGCGAAAGCGCGTCACCACCGGCCGTTTGCGCGCCGCGGCGATCAGATCCTGGTTGCGCATCAGCTTCGATACCGCGGCGACCATCTCCGGCGTCAGGCCCGCGGTGATGCGCTCCAGCGCTGCGGTATCGGTGTCGGTCGACAGCAGCCAGTTGCGGAAATCGCCGACGGTCAGATGCGCGATCTCGGCAAACGCATCGGGCGAGTGCGTATCGATAACGAGGCGCGTGACCTCGTCGTCTTCGTACGGAATCACCGCCTCGCTCAGAAACGTGCGCAGCGGCACCTGCGCCAGCGCCATCTTCGCGGCCACGCGCTCCTCTTCGCTAGCGGCCGCGACGCCCGCCAGCTGGTCGCCCGAGCGCAGCGGGCTCGCCTTCGCCAGCAGCGTTTTCAGATCGGCAAAGCGATAGGTGCGCGGACCGATCGTCTCCGTATAGTTCATCGTTGGACTCCAAGGCCGCAGCCGGCAAGACGGTACGTGCGATGCGTGTGTGCCGACGGCTTCATCACGATAACGCCAAACACGTGCATCGTCACGGAATGCTTCATTCCTTGAGCAACGCGTCCGCCGGCGCGACCGCGCGCTGATCCCGAGTCATCAGGAAATAGACGTAACCGAGCAGCAGGAACACCACGAACACCACGGCGACGAGGAAGTTGAAGTACACCATCGTCACCAGACAAATCACCGCCGCAATCAGCGCAAACGCGGGGAAGTACGGGAACAGCGGCGCACGGAACGGTCGTTCCATATCCGGCTCGATGCGCCGCAGCTTGAACAGCGCCAGCATGCTGATGATGTACATCACGATCGCGCCGAACACCGACATCGTCACGATATTGGCGGTCAGCGTCTGGCCGCCGAACTGGATCAATTCGTCGCTATAGATCGCGGCGATGCCGACCACACCGCCGGCCAGAATCGCGCGATGCGGCGTCTTGAAACGCGGATGCACTTTGGCCAGCCACTCGGGCAGATACCCGGCCCGTGCGAGCGCGAAGATTTGCCGCGAATAGCCGAGGATGATGCCGTGAAACGACGCCACCAGCCCGAACAGGCCGAGCCACACGAGCATATGCAGCCAGCCGCTGTTTGCGCCGACGATGTATTTCATCGCCTGCGGCAGCGGGTCGTTGATATTGGCGAGCTTGGTCCAGTCGCCGGCGGCGCCGGCGAACACCATCACACCGACTGCCAGTGCGACCAGCGTCAGAATGCCGGTCACGTAGGCGATCGGAATCGAGCGCTTCGGATTTTTGGCCTCTTCCGCAGCCATCGCGACGCCTTCGATCGCGAGGAAAAACCAGATCGCAAACGGAATCGCCGCGAACATGCCGTGAAACGCGCCCAGCGAAAACTGATCGGCGCCCGCCCAGCCGCCCTTCGTGAAGTTCGCCCACTGGAATCCGGGTGCCACCACGCCCATAAACACCAGCAGTTCGAAAATCGCGAGCAGCGTCACGCACAGTTCGAAGGTCGCGGCCACCTGCACGCCGACGATATTCAGCGCCATGAACACCAGATACGCGCCCATCGCCGCGTGCTTCGGCTCGAGACCGGGAAACTGCACATGCAGATAGGCACCGATCGCCAGCGCAATCGCCGGCGGCGCAAACACGAATTCAACCAGCGTCGCCGCGCCGGCGAGATAGCCGCCGACCGGTCCGAACGCATGCCGTGCATACGCAAACGGCCCGCCTGCATGCGGAATCGACGTCGTGAGCTCGGTGAAACTGAAAATAAACGTGGTGTACATCGCCGCGATAAAAACCGCGGTGATCACAAAGCCTAGTGTGCCGGCACTGGCCCAGCCATAACTCCAGCCGAAATATTCACCGGAGATGACGAGCCCGACCGCAATCCCCCACAACTGCCACGTGCCAAGGGTCTGCTTCAGTTCATGATGCGTGACGGTGCCGACATGCTGCGATTTCGCTTCGGATTTCATGTTGGACTCCCTGAGTTGGGCGTCCGCCGCGGTTCGGACCGCGAACCGCCGACGGGCACGCATCAACGCATGCTATGAAGTCATAAATCCGGGTGTTATCGAAATTCGGCAATTCTGGGCCGGCGTTCGACTTGGACGTCGACTCTGCGTCAGGCCGCCGGCGCCACCGATGCGCCATTGATGCCGTGGCGCGCCAGCGCCGCGGCAACGAAGCCGCTGCGCTTCATATCCTCGACGAAGCTCCGCAGATACTCGGCGGCCGCATCGCCGCGGCTCTTCGGCACCCCCATCGCCTGCGCGATCACCATAAAGCGCTCGTCCAACAGGCGCAGGCCCGGCGTCTGCGCGGCATCGGCTTCCAGTTGCTGCTTGACGCCCGCGGCCACTTCCAGGTTTTGCTCGAGGAAGGTCTGCACGACCGTCGGCGAACTCGGCGCGCGCACGATGGCGGCCTGCTTCAGTTCACGTGTGAGGAACAGGTCGTAGGCACTGCCGCGGCCCACCGCGACACGATTGCTCGCCACATCCACCTGCGCGTTGCGGGTGATCGGCGACTCGTCGCGCACCAGATAAAAGCCTTCGATCAGCACATAGGGCGCGGTAAACGCGATATGCGCGCCGCGCAGCGGATCGACCGCGAAAAAGCCGATATCGGCCTGTTCGTTGGCCACGGCTTCGACGGATTTACCGGCGGTATCGAACACCACCAGTTCGATTTCTACGCCCAGACGCTCGGCCAGCGCATGGGCGAGATCGACCGAAACGCCGCCCGGTGCGCCGGTTTGCGGGTTGCGATTGGCGAGAATCGGATTGCCGAGGTTGATCGACGCGCGCAGTTTTCCTTGCGGCGTGAAGGCGAAGCGAACGGTATCCTGGCTCATGGGGATGAATGCGATTCGTAAGACACGAGAAAGGGGGACACGTACCCGACGGCAGTACGCACGTGAGCAGCACGCCTCAAGGATCGGCCGATCACACGCCACCTTCCCCAAGCGACCGCATTTCGCGCAGCGCCTGGCTGCGGCGAAAACCTTCGACAGCAGGACTTCGACGACCAGCCGTAAGTTTACCGGCTGCGCCTGCCCAGCGCATCAAACGTGTGGCGAGCGCTTAATTGGCCGACAGAGCCCTTTCATATCGGTCCACGCGTGGATTGCCGCGCGCGCCGCTGAACAGCTCACGTGCGCGTGGAGACAAGGTTTTGTTCGCTGAAGCAAAATTTCCCATTATTTTGGGTTCTTAACATGTCTTCGACGGATTGCCCAAGACCGCCCCGGTCATTCGACGAGGACACGCGAGACCATGTCAGCCCCCGCCTATCGTGCTTTACGCACGCACGGACGTTTTGCCTATTCGCCGATCACGCAACGGCAGCCGTTCCGCTGGCCGGAAGGCGACGGGCTCGCGGTGTATATCGGCTTCAACGTCGAGCACTTCGCATTCGGCGAAGGCCTCGGGCCGACCATCGGCCCGGTGATGCCCGAACCTGACGTGCTGAATTACGCGTGGCGGGACTACGCGCTGCGGGTCGGCGCATGGCGCTGTATCGATCTGTTCGACGAACTCGCGCTGCCCACCGCCGCGATCATCAACACCTCGCTGTACGACCACTGCCCGGAACTCGTGGCCGCCTTCGCCGCGCGCGGCGATGAGCTGGTCGCGCACGGCCACACCAATTCCGAACGCCAAGGCACGCTCGCCGAAGAAGACGAACGGCGCCTGATCGTGTCGTGCCGCGAACGCATTGCCGAAGAAAGCGCACAGCGCCCTGACGGATGGCTATCGCCGTGGCTTTCGGAAAGCCTCGTCACGAGCGACCTGATTGCCGAAGCCGGCTATCGCTACACGCTGAACTGGTGCCACGACGACCAACCAACCCGCATCGCCACGCGCGGCGGACAGCCGCTATGGGCCATTCCCTACCCCGAGGAGGTGAACGACATCCCGATGATCCTTGCACGCCAGATGGACGCCAGCGCATTTGCGGACCTGATCGTCGACAACTTCGAGGAGATGCGCAGACACGCCACTCGCCAGCCGCTGGTGATGGGCATCGCGCTGCACGCCTACCTGATGGGTCAGCCGTATCGGCTCGCGCATTTGCGCCGTGCGCTCACGCACATCGCCCGCGCCCGCGATGAAGGGCGCATCTGGATCACGACGCCCGGCGCGATCGCAAGCCATATGGATGCACTCGGCCGCTAGACGCGGCGCCGCATACATCGGCGCGGTTCGTTCGCGATGCAGGCACGCGTGTGCCGTCTAATTTCAATTAATGCTGGACTGTGAAGTGGAGCCCTCCATGTTTATGTCGAAGACCATCAAGCTGCTGCTATGCGCGTTTGCGACCTTGCTGTTCGCGCACGGCGCGTTCGCACAAACCTGCGAGCCGTCGAAAGTTGCGCAGAAGTATCCGTCCCTGGCGGGCAAGACGATCAAGATCGGCGTCGACCCTGAATCGCCGCCGTACGTGTTTCGCGACAGCAAGGACTTCAACAAGCTGATCGGCGCGGACGCGGACCTCGCGCGCGCCGTGTTCGATTGCGCCGGCGTGAAGACCGAGTTCTTCACCGGCGGCTGGTCCGGTCTGCTGCCCGCGTTGAGCGCCGGGCAGATCGACGTGATGTGGGACCTGTTGTACTACACGCCGGAGCGCGCCAAGCAGACGAGCTTCGTCACGTATATGGAGGCCGGCACCGGTGGCCTCGTGCAGGTCGGCAACCCGAAACATATCGACGATATCTCGAAGCTGTGCGGCAACGTTGTGACTGCCGGCGTGGGCACCGTCGAGGAAACGATGGCGCGCGCACAGGCTGCGAAATGCAAGGCCGAAGGCAAGGGCGAAGTGACGGTCATGACGTGCCCCGATATCGCGTCGGGCGCGCGGCTCGTAGCAAGCCGCCGCGCAGACGTGATGATGTACGACCTCGCGCTGGTCGACGGTCTGGCCAAGCAGAACCCGTCGATGTACCAGCGCGGCTTCAAGGTGGTCAGCGGCATGAAGATCGGCGTCGGCGTCAAGAACGGCAACAAGGATGTGATCGCCGCCGTGTCGGACGGCCTGAAGGTGATGCAGGCAAACCAGACGCAGAAGAAGATTTTCGAAAAGTACGGTGTCGACCCGGGTCTGCAGATGTCGACCACGCTGCTGACGCAATAAGCGCGGGTCGGCACGCAAAGCCAGCACCTGCCCCTCCCCTGATGACGCCGCGGGCCAC
>DATLOW010000453.1:0-6485 GCA_035536055.1 Paraburkholderia sp.
CGCGCACAGGATGCCGATACCGATCGGCGCGCCCTTGAACAGCGCACCGACGACCGGCAGTCCGGACAGCAAGGTGCCGAGCGGCTTTTCGAACCACTCCGCGAAGATCGGCGCGAATACCAGCAGACCCCACATGCCGTACACGATCGACGGAATCGCGGCGAGCAGCTCGATCGCGATGCCGAGCGGCCGGCGCAGCCACGCAGGGGACAATTCAGTGAGGAACAGCGCAATGCCGAAGCTGACCGGCACCGCAATGATCAACGCGATGATCGACGTCGCAATCGTGCCGTAGATCGGCACCAGCGCACCGAACTGCTCGGAAGGCGGATCCCACTCGGCGGTCCACAGGAAGCTCAGACCGAACTTCTCGATGGTCGGCAGTGACGCGACGATCAGCGACACAATAATGCCACCGAGCAACAATAAGGTGACGATGGCGGCCAGCCGTGCAAGGCCGCCGAAAATGAGGTCGCCGGTGCGGCTGGGCGCTTTCTGCTGCGCTACGCTGCCGGGCGGGTTCGACACGATTGGGATGTCGGACATGGGAGCCTGTCGAAACTGTTTCCGGATGCCGTGCGCAGGATGCGCCGCGGCCGGTGCTACGGCCACGCGGTCTCCTTCGAGACCGCGCAGTGTGCCGCGAGCAAGGCCCGGCGGCGAAGACTTCAGCGGCGAGCGCACTGCAAGGCGCCCGCCGCTGTTCTTTTTACAGCTTATACGCGCTGCAGCTTACTGCGCAGCTGCGACTGCCTTGCCCGATGCGTCCTTCACCTTCGCCGACCACTGCGAGCGGATCGTCGTCACGACCGACGGCGGCAGCGAGATGTAGTCGAGGTCCGACGCAGCCTGGCCGCCGTTCTTGAACGCCCAGTCGAAGAACTTCAGCGTTTCTGCGCCTTCAGCCGGCTTGTCCTGCGTCGTGTGCAGCAGCACGAAGGTCGCGCCGACCACCGGCCATGCGTCCTTGCCCGGCTCGTTCGTCAGGATCTGGTAGAACGACTTCGACCAGTCGGCGCCGGCAGCAGCGGCCTTGAACGTTTCCGTCTTCGGCTCGACCACTTCGCCCGTCGAGTTCTTCATCGCCGTGTACGTCATGTGGTTCTGTTTCGCGTACGCCCACTCGACGTAGCCGATCGCGCCCGGCAGACGCTGCACGAACGCCGCGACGCCGTCGTTACCCTTGCCGCCCGTGCCGGTCGGCCAGTTGACCGTCGTGCCTTCGCCGATCTTGCTCTTCCACTCGTCGTTCACCTTCGACAGGTAGTTCGACCAGATGAAGGTCGTGCCCGAACCGTCGGCGCGGCGCACCACGGCGATGTCGGTATCCGGCAGCTTGACCTTCGGGTTCAGCCCGGCGATCGCCGGGTCGTTCCACTTCTTGATCTTGCCCAGGTAGATGTCGCCGAGCACCGGGCCGGACAGCGTGATCTCACCGGCCTTCACGCCCGGCAGATTGACGACCGGCACCACACCGCCGACCACCGTCGGGAACTGGAACAGGCCTTGTTTCTCGAGTTCGTCGTCCTTCAGCGGCGCGTCCGAACCGGCGAAATCCACCGTCTTGGCGATGATCTGCTTGATGCCGCCCGACGAACCGATACCCTGGTAGTTGACCTTGCCGCCGCCGTTTTTCTGGTAGGCATCTGCCCACTTGGTGTAAATCGGTGCTGCAAAGGTGCTGCCCGCGCCGGTAATGTCGGCGGCTTGCGCTGCGATCGCGAAGAGCGCGCCAGCCATGCCAGCGAACGCGGTTTGCATCAATTTCATGAGACCTCCAGTGGTGTGAGCGGATGACACGACACCGCGAAGAATAGGGTCTCTTTGTGACAGTAATGTGACTATTTGTGAAGCTGACGTGACAGTGAGATTACTGCGTTGTAAGCAGGGCGACGGGCGAACGTTTGCGCAATCCGGTCGTTTCTACCTACGTTTGCGTGGCATATGCTGCCAAATATGCGCAAATCTTTGATTTCATGCGGCTTGCGTATGGGCTGACAGGTGCGCGAAATCACCATGATGGGGAGCCGCCGTCGCGCGTTTGCGCCGCTTTAGGCGGTGAATATATTTCAGACAAACACGCGCGAATTTATTATGCGGCGCGATTTGCGCCGCGCCGCATGTAAACTGCGCGTGAATTGTGTCGGGTGCTTCAGGCCGTGGCCCGCCTGACGACCTCGGCAATCGCCTCCGCGTGGCCCACCGCGTCGCTTTCATGCGCGGCCTCGACCATCACACGCAGCACCGGCTCCGTGCCCGACGCGCGGATCAGCACCCGCCCGCTACCATCCAGCGCGCCTTCCGCCTCGCCGATCGCGCGGCGGATCGCATCGCTGCTCTTCCAGTCGGCGCCGGGGCTCATCCGCACGTTGATCAGCTTTTGCGGGAACAGCGTCACGCCGTCCAGCAGCTGCGCCAGCGACTTGCCGCTGCGCTGCATCGCCGCCAGTACCAGCAGCGCCGAGACGATACCGTCGCCGGTCGAATGGCGGTCCAGCGACAGGATGTGGCCGGAGCCTTCCGCGCCCAGTTGCCAGCCGTGCTCGCGCAACTGCTCGAGCACGTAGCGGTCGCCGACCGCCGCCCGCACGAATTTGACGCCGGCCCGCTGCAGCGCGACTTCCACTGCCATGTTGGTCATCAGCGTGCCGACGGCGCCTTCTACCTTGCCGTCGGTCGCGATGCGGTCTTTCACCAGCACGTACAGCAGCTCGTCGCCGTTGTACAGGCGGCCGGTCGAGTCGATCACCTGCAGACGGTCCGCGTCGCCGTCCAGCGCGATGCCGAGGTCCGCGTTGTTCGCGTGTACCGCGCGCATCAGCGCGTCGGGCGCGGTCGCACCGACGCCGTCGTTGATGTTGAAACCGTTCGGGGCGACGCCGATTGTCACAACGTCGGCGCCCAGCTCGTGGAATACGTGCGGCGCCACGTCGTACGCGGCGCCGTGCGCACAATCGACCACCAGCTTCATGCCGCGCAGGTCGAAGCTCGCGGGGAAGGTGCTCTTGCAGAACTCGATGTAGCGGCCGGCGGCGTCGTCGAGGCGGCGCGCCTTGCCGAGCTGCTCCGACGACGCGCACGCGAGCGGCTGCTCCAGTTGCTGCTCGATCTGCAGTTCGACTTCATCCGGCAGCTTGTTGCCGTCGGCCGAGAAGAACTTGATGCCGTTGTCGTAGTACGGGTTGTGCGACGCGCTGATCACGACGCCCGCTGCAAGACGCAACGCGCGCGTCAGATAGGCGACGCCAGGTGTCGGCATCGGACCGGCCAACATCACGTCGACGCCGGCGGCCGAAAAACCGGACTCCAGCGCGGCTTCGAGCATGTAGCCCGACACGCGGGTGTCCTTGCCGATCAGCACGGTCGGACGCGTGCCGGTCTTCGCCCAGCGGTCCGCACCCGCCAGCACCTTGCCGGCCGCATAGCCGAGCCGCAACACGAAATCTGGCGTGATCGGTGCCTCGCCGACCTTGCCTCGAATGCCATCGGTACCGAAATAGCGGCGTGCCATGTGTGTATTTCCCTCCGTCGTTGGTGGTGGTCAGCTGCGCTGGGCTGCTGCGCGGGTGGCCGACCATATCTTTAGTGCGTCTACTGTGGCCGCGACATCGTGCACGCGAATGATGGCAGCGCCGTGCTCCGCTGCGCATACTGCCGCCGCGACGCTGGCGGCCACCCGCTCGGTGGGTTTCTTGCGGCCGGTTATTGTCCCGAGCATCGATTTACGCGACATGCCGGCAAGGATCGGCAATGGCGCTTCGCCGTTGCTGCCTTGCGGCGCCGTCTGCGACAGATGCGCGAGCAGCGTGTAGTTATGTTCTACGGTCTTGCCGAAGCCGAAGCCGGGATCGACGCTGATGCGGCTTCTTGCCACCCCAGCCTGGGTTAACGCTTGTGTACGTTCCGTCAGGAAACCCCGGACGTCCGCCACGACATCGCGATACACCGGTTCGGCGACCTGCATGGTCTGCGGCTCGCCGAGCATGTGCATGATGCACACGCCGCATTGGCTATCGCGCACGGCTTCGATCGCACCCGGCATACGGAAGCCCCAGACATCGTTGATCAGATCGGCACCGGCCGTCAACGCCGCACGCATCACTTCCGGCTTGTACGTATCGACCGACAACGGCACGTTTGCGTCGCGCAATTGCTCGACGAGCGGGATCACGCGGGCGAGCTCCTCGCCAGCCGATACCGGCAGCGCGCCGGGGCGCGTCGATTCGCCGCCGATGTCGATCAGATCCACGCCTTCGAGCAGCATTTTTTCTGCCTGACGCAAGGCGTCGCCCTGGTTGATGAAGCTGCCGCCGTCGGAAAAGGAATCCACCGTGACATTCAGGATGCCCATCACCAGCGGACGCTCGAGCGTCAGCGTAAAACGGCCGCATTGCAGCGGCCCGACCATACGGGGTGAGGTTTCGGCAGTCGACACGGACGTTGCGCTCTGCATGAAATGCGTGGATCGAACGCGACAGCGCGCATCAACGCCTGCCGCCGCAAAATACAAAACGGGCCGGTGTGACTCACACCGGCCCGTATTCTAGATTGGCCTCGATCAGGCCGGTGCAGTTGCGCTGCCCGGCTTAACTTCGGTGCCCGGGCTGCTGCCGCCTGACGGCGCATCACCCGGCGATGCCGAACTCTTCGGCGAACGCGGCGGACGGCCCGCCATGATGTCGTTGATCTGATCGGCGTCGATCGTTTCCCACTCCATCAGCGCGGCAGTCATCGCCTCGACCTTGTCGCGGTTCTCGTCGAGCAGTCGCTTCGCCAGACTGTATTGCTCGTCCAGCACGCGGCGAATTTCCGCATCGACCTTCTGCTGCGTCGCTTCCGAAATCGTGCGCGTGAAGCCGCGGCCGAACGGCGACTGGTCGTTCTCGTCGTCGACGTAGACCATCGGTCCGAGCGCATCGGTCATGCCGAAGCGAGCCACCATCGCACGCGCGGTGGACGTCGCCTTGTTGAAGTCGTCCGATGCGCCGGTGCTGATCAGGTTCAGGAACAGCTCTTCCGCTACCCGGCCACCGAACAGGATCGCAAGACGATCGAGCAGGTAGTCCTTCGAGTACGTTTCGTTGTCGTGCTCCGGCAGCTGCCACGTCACACCCAGCGCACGGCCGCGCGGGATGATCGTCACCTTGTGAACCGGATCGGCCTTTGGCAACAGCTTGGCGATCACCGCATGACCCGACTCGTGGTAAGCAGTCGCGCGCTTCGCGTCTTCACGAATCACGGCCGACTTGCGCTCCGGACCCATGAAGATCTTGTCCTTCGCATCCTCGAAGTCCTGCATCTCGACGATACGTTTGCCACGGCGCGCGGCGAACAGTGCCGCTTCGTTCACGAGGTTCGCCAGATCGGCGCCCGAGAAGCCCGGCGTGCCGCGTGCGATCACCGCTGCGTCGACGTCGTTGGCGATCGGCACCTTGCGCAAGTGCACCTTCATGATGTGCTCGCGGCCGCGGATGTCCGGAAGACCGACGTACACCTGGCGGTCGAAACGGCCCGGACGCAGCAACGCCTTGTCCAGCACGTCCGAACGGTTGGTCGCAGCGATCACGATAACGCCCGAATTCGCCTCGAAGCCGTCCATCTCCACCAGCATCTGGTTCAGCGTCTGTTCGCGCTCGTCGTTGCCGCCGCCCATGCCGGCGCCACGATGACGGCCAACCGCGTCGATTTCGTCGATGAACACGATACACGGCGCATGCTTCTTGGCCTGCTCGAACATGTCGCGCACGCGGGCCGCGCCCACGCCGACGAACATTTCGACGAAGTCCGAACCCGAAATGCTGAAGAACGGCACCTTCGCTTCGCCGGCAATGGCGCGCGCGAGCAACGTCTTACCGGTTCCGGGCGGACCGACCAGCAGCACGCCGCGCGGAATGCGGCCGCCCAGCTTCTGGAATTTCTGTGGATCGCGCAGGAAGTCGACCAGTTCGGAAACTTCTTCCTTGGCTTCGTCGCAACCGGCGACGTCGGAAAAATTGATCGCGTTATTGTTCTCGTCGATCAGACGAGCGCGGGATTTGCCGAACGAGAAGGCCCCGCCTTTGCCGCCCCCCTGCATCTGCCTCATCATGTAGAACCAGAAGCCGATGATCAGGATCGTCGGCCCGAGGTAGTACAGCGCGGAAACGAGGGCGTTCGGTTCGTCGTCAGCCTTGCCGCTGACCTGAACGCCGTACTTCATCAGGTCGCCGACCATCCAGATGTCGCCTGGCGACACGATCTGGTACTTCTGGCCGTCGGCCGGCGTGACAGTCAGGTTCCTGCCCTGCACGATCACGCTCTTCACCTTGCCGGTTTTCGCATCGTCCATGAACTGCGAATAGGAAACGCCTTCCTGGACGCGGGGCTTGTCGAACTGCTTGAACACCGTAAACAGCACCAGTGCGATGACCAGCCACACTGCTGCTTTCGAAAACATGTTGTTGTTCAAAGCACCACTCCTTGACTCATTGACAAGCGCCTACATT
>DATLOW010000454.1:0-6408 GCA_035536055.1 Paraburkholderia sp.
GTGTCTGCCAGCAGGCGCGCCAGACCTTCGGCGATCTTCTTGCGGTCCTTGTCGCTGATACCGATATTGACGTGCGAAACGGCTTCTTTTTTGGCCATGATGACTCCTTTGAAGAGTGATTCGAACCGGTCTGCATGCCCGGGATTGTCGTGATTGCAATCCCTGTACGCTCAAACGCCCGACAGTGTAGCGTAGAAAGCGCCGCATTCGCGCGGCAGCCGGCGCGCTGCAGGCGTGTCGAAACGGCACCGGCTGCAACTCGCGCAGGACCCGGCAGGCCGCTGCGGCAGTCGCCTGTCACGCGACTGTGACACCGCCCCGCTTAATGGCCGAGCCAGTGCGCAAGACCTTGCGCGACGAGCACCGCATAGCCGCTGCTGACCACCGCAAAACCGAGCATGCGACGCGCAAGCATCGTGTTCGCCATGCGTTGGGTTTGTTGAACCGAACCTTTACCACCGATAGTCGCCAACATCATTTGCACCACGATCGTTCTCCTTTTGCTCGAGCAGCATGCGCCTCGTGCGCGTTGCTGCGATTGCCCTCGTCATCCATGCATGCGGGCGCGCGTCACGCAGACAGCGCCCGGTCGACCAGCAGCGCAATCGCAGCCGTGCGCAGCGCGCTGAGTGCGGGCGCGACCGGTTGCGCGGTTTGGGCGGCGGACTGCGTATAGGTCGACGGTACTTGCTGCATGGCTTCCTCCCGGCAGAGCGGTTGAAGGGTCGATGACCCGCATGGAGCAACTATAGCAACGCTATCGAATAACGATATTTGATTAATTTTATCTATTCGATAGGGAAGAGGCCGACGCCTGTCTGGCCAGTGGCGGCGCGTGCGCGCCGCCACGCCACTCAGTTCACAGCGGCAGGCAAGTCGAGTTTGCTGACCCCGGGCAGGTCGCAGGCTGCGATCGCATCGCAGATCGCATCGATGGCCGGCATGCGCGTAAAGCTCTTGCGCCAGGCCAGCACGACGCGCCGATCCGGCACCGGCTCGTCGAACGCCACATAGCTGAGCAGGCCCGAGTCGACGCCGCCCGCGTGCGGCTTCACCTCGTGCACCGACATACGCGGCAACACCGTAATGCCGACACCGCTCGCCACCATATGACGAATCGTCTCCAGCGACGAACCCTCAAAGGTCTTCTGAATCCCGTCGGCGTTTTGCGAAAAGCGCATCAGTTCGGGGCACACGCCCAGCACGTGATCGCGGAAGCAATGGCCGCTGCCGAGCAGCAGCATGGTTTCCTGCTTCAGATCGCCCGGATCGATCTTGGCGCGCGACTCCCATGCGTGCCCCGACGGCAGCGCGACGACGAACGGCTCGTCGTACAGCGGACGCAGCATCAAACCGGTTTCCGGGAACGGCAGCGCCATGATCGCGACGTCGATTTCGCCTTGCTTGAGCAGCTCGATCAGCTTCAGCGTGTAGTTTTCCTGCAGCATCAGCGGCATCTGCGGCACGCGCTTGATCATCTGCTTGACCAGCGTGGGCAGCAGGTACGGTCCGATCGTGTAGATCACGCCGAGCCGCAACGGCCCGACCAGCGGATCCTTCCCCTGTTTGGCGATTTCCTTGATCGCGAGCGTCTGTTCGAGCACGCGCTGCGCCTGCGTGACGATCTGCTCGCCGATCGGCGTCACGCTGACCTCGCTGGTGCCGCGCTCGAAGATCTGCACGTTCAGCTCGTCTTCGAGTTTCTTGATCGCGACCGACAGCGTCGGCTGGCTGACGAAACACGCCTCCGCCGCACGGCCGAAATGCCGCTCGCGCGCGACCGCGACGATGTATTTCAATTCAGTGAGCGTCATGGGGACCAATCAGGGCAATGAACTTGATAGGTTTCAGTTATACACCGATGGGGACAATTCGCCAACCGTCGCCGCACGAAACCCGGGCACCACCTTACAGCGCAAGCACTGAAGCCTGCTGCGCCGGGCTTCAGGCTTTCAGGTACTGCTCCCGCGCGCCCAGCCAGCGCGCGAGCTGCTGCGTGACGGCGTCCGGATAGTCGGCCAGCAGCTGCGCAGCGGCTTCGCGCGCCGGTTCGATCAGCCAGCCGTCCTGCTGCAGATCGGCGAAGCGCAGCATCGCCGCGCCCGACTGCCGTGCACCGAGGAATTCACCGGGGCCGCGAATGTCGAGATCGCGCCGCGCGATTTCGAAGCCGTCGGTGGTTTCTCGCATCGTCTGCAGACGGGCGCGGCCCGCAATCGACAGTGGCCCGGCGTACAGCAGCACGCACACCGACGCGGTGCTGCCGCGCCCGACCCGGCCGCGCAACTGGTGCAACTGCGCAAGCCCGAAGCGCTCGGCGTGTTCGATCACCATCAACGACGCGTTCGGCACGTCGACGCCGACTTCGATCACCGTCGTCGCCACCAGCAGTTGCACCTCGTTACGCGTGAAGGCGTCCATCACCGCCGCTTTGTCCGCCGGCGCGAGCCGTCCATGTACGAGGCCGACCTTCAGCTCCGGCAACGCGGCGACGAGCGTCTCGTAGGTTTCGACTGCGGTTTGCAGCTGCAAGGTCTCGCTTTCCTCGATCAGCGGACACACCCAGTACACCTGGCGGCCCGTCAGCGCCGCTTCGCGCACGCGGCCAATCACTTCTTCGCGGCGCGCATCGGAGATCAGCTTGGTCAGGATCGGCGTGCGGCCGGGCGGCAGTTCGTCGATCGTCGACACGTCGAGGTCCGCGTAATAGGTCATCGCGAGCGTGCGCGGAATCGGTGTCGCGGACATCATCAGCTGGTGCGGCTGGAACGCGCGCGCGCCGTCGGCCGCGTTGTGCGCCTTGGCGCGCAGCGCGAGCCGTTGCGCGACGCCGAAGCGATGCTGCTCGTCGACGATCACAAGGCCGAGCCGCGCGAATTCGACGCTGTCCTGGATGATCGCGTGGGTGCCGATCACCAGTTGCGCGGTGCCGAGGGCGGCCGCCTCCAGCGCCGCGCGCTTCTGCTTCGTTTTCAGGCTGCCGGCCAGCCACGCGACGGATACGCCCAGCGGCTCGAGCCAGCCGCGCAGCTTGCGCGCGTGCTGCTCGGCGAGGATTTCGGTGGGCGCCATCAGCGCGGCCTGGTAGCCGGCGTCGATCGCCTGCGCGGCGGCCAGCGCGGCAACCACCGTCTTGCCGCTGCCGACGTCGCCTTGCAGCAGCCGCTGCATCGGGTGCGGCTGCGTCAGGTCGTGCGCGATTTCGGCGCCGACGCGCTGCTGCGCGCCGGTCAGCGCGAACGGCAGCGCCGCCAGCAGGCGCGCGACCAGCGACTGCGTGTCGCCGGCCGCACGGCGCGGCATCGCCGGCGCGCTGCGGGTGCGGCGCTCTTCGTGCGCGCGCTTTAACGACAGTTGCTGCGCGAGCAATTCCTCGAACTTGATGCGCGTCCACGCCGGATGCGTGCCGTCGATCAGCGCGGTCTCGTCGGCATCGGCGCTTGGATGATGCAGCGTGCGCACCGCCTGCATCAGCGGCGGCAGATCGAGCGGCTGCAGATGCGCGCGCGCGACTGGCTCCGGCAGCAACTCCGGCAACGCGGTGCGCGACAGCGCGTTGTCGATCGCCTTGCGCAGATAGGCCTGCGTCACGCCCGCGGTACTCGGATACACCGGCGTCAGCGCTTGCGGCAGCGGCGTATCCTCGTCGACCACGCGCACCGCCGGATGCACCATCTCCATGCCGAAGAAACCGCCGCGCACGTCGCCGCGCACCCGCAGCCGCACGCCCAGCGCCATCTGCTTGACCTGTGAGCCGTAGAAGTTCAGGAAGCGCAGCACCAGTTCGTCGCCCGCGTCGTCGCGCAGCTTGACGAGCAGCTGGCGGCGCGGCCGGTACGCGATCTCGTTGTCGAACACCACGCCTTCGGTCTGCGCAATGCCGCCGGGCAGCAGCTCGCCGATCGGCGTCAGCGAGGTTTCGTCTTCGTAGCGCATCGGCAGATGCAGCACCAGATCGATGTCGCGCGTGAGCCCGAGTTTGGCGAGCTTGTCGACGGTGCGGGTGACGCCCGCTTTCTGCGCAGGCGGCTCGGTGCTGCGCTTGCGCGCCGCCTTCTGCGGCGTTTGCGGTGCGTCCTCATCCGCGGCCTGCGCCTGCACGTCGACCTGCTCGGCCTGATCGACCTGCGCTACCTTGCCGCGCGCCGTGCGGCGCTTTGGCGGCACGGCACCCGGATCATCAGGTTCGACAGGCGGACGGCGTTCGGACAAAGGCATGAGTCGCTTCGCAAGTACAATATCGGGTTTCCAGGGTAGGACGACGGTCCGGCTCGCATCGCGTGCCGGCGCGGCAACGTCCCGCAATCATAGCCGCTCGGCGCGCGGCGTCGAACCATAGCGAATGCTTGCCGCGCCTCGCCGCCGCGCCCCTGCCCTTTTGCACGAGTTTCGTACCCAGCCAGTTTGCATGTTCACGCTTTCCGATTTCGATTTCGCGCTACCGCCCGAGCTGATCGCGCAAGTCGCGCTGCCTGAGCGCAGCGCGAGCCGCCTGCTCGAGGTGGATAACCGCACCCGTCCGGCCACACTGGTCGACCGCCGCTTTGCCGAACTGCCCGCGTGCGTCGCGCCCGGCGACCTGCTGGTATTCAACGACACCAAGGTGCTGAAGGCACGCTTTCTCGGCCACAAGACTAGCGGCGGCAAGATCGAAGTGCTGATCGAGCGGCTCACCGGCGAGCGCACCGCACTCGCGCAGATCCGCGCCAGCAAGAGCCCGGCCGCGGGCACCACGCTGCGGCTGGCCGATGCGTTCGACGTGACGGTCGGCGAGCGCGTCGAGCCGTTCTACACGCTGCACTTCCCCGCCGCCTGCCTCGATCTGATCGAGCAATACGGCCGCCTGCCGCTGCCGCCGTACATCGAGCACGACCCCGACGCGATCGACGAAACCCGTTATCAGACGGTCTACGCGCAAAATCCGGGCGCAGTCGCCGCACCGACCGCCGGCCTGCACTTCGACGACGCGCTATTCGCGAAGCTCGACGAACGCGGCGTGCAGCGCGCCACGCTGACGCTGCACGTCGGCGCCGGCACGTTCCAGCCGGTGCGCGTCGAGAACATTGCCGAGCACAAGATGCACAGCGAGTGGTACCAGCTGCCGCAGACGCTGGTCGACCAGATCGCCGCGGTACGGGCGCGCGGCAACCGCGTGATCGCGGTCGGCACCACCTCGATGCGCGCGCTCGAAGCCGCCGCGCGCGACGCCGAAGCGGCCGGCACACCGCTCGCCGCGACCAGCGCCGAAACCGATATCTTCATCACGCCGGGCTACCGGTTCCGCGTGGTCGACCGGCTGGTCACGAATTTCCATCTGCCGAAGTCGACGCTGATGATGCTGGTGTCGGCGTTCGCCGGCATCGACACGATCCGCGCCGCGTATCGCCATGCGATCGACGAGCGCTACCGTTTTTTCAGTTATGGCGACGCGATGCTGCTCACCCGCAGCGACGCAGCCGCGCCGGATTCATCCACCTGACGTACGCAGTCGGGGCGCGACACCTGCCATAGCCGTTTCATCCGCCGCCGGGTTCCGACCGGCGGCGTTTATTGTTTGCGCCGGACTGTCCTCCGGTGGCACAGGAGCTTTTTCATGACCGACGGTCATCCTCACGATCCGCGCGACGCGCGCGACGACAAAGGCGCGTATCTCGGCGAGCGTCCCGCCAGCGGCCTGAAATTCCAGCTGCTCGCCACCGACGGCCGCGCACGCCGCGGCCGCCTGACGCTGAACCACGGCGTGATCGAAACGCCGATCTTCATGCCGGTAGGCACCTATGGCACGGTCAAGGCGATACAGCCGCGCGAGCTCGAAGAAATCCGTGCGCAGATCATTCTCGGCAACACGTTCCACCTGTGGCTGCGGCCGGGTCTCGACACGATCGCCGCGCACGGCGGGCTGCACGGCTTTATGGGCTGGAAGCGGCCGATCCTGACCGATTCGGGCGGTTTCCAGGTGTTTTCGCTCGGCGACCTGCGCAAGATCACCGAAGACGGCGTCACGTTCGCGTCGCCGATCAACGGCGACAAGCTGTTCCTGTCGCCGGAAGTGTCGATGCAGATCCAGAAGGTGCTGAACTCGGACGTCGTGATGCAGTTCGACGAATGCACGCCGTATGCAACGAATGGCGTGCCGACCTCGCATCAGGACGCGGCGGAGTCGATGCGCATGTCGATGCGCTGGGCGAAGCGCTCGGTCGACGAATTCACCCGGCTCGGCAACCCGAATGCGCTGTTCGGCATCGTGCAGGGCGGCATGTTCGAAGACCTGCGCGACGAGTCGCTGGCGGGCCTGTCCGAGATCGGCTTCCATGGTCTCGCGATCGGCGGGCTGTCGGTCGGCGAGCCGAAAGAGGACATGATGCGCGTGCTCGAACACATCGCGCCGAAGCTGCCCGCCGACAAGCC
>DATLOW010000455.1:0-9096 GCA_035536055.1 Paraburkholderia sp.
CGCGCAACGCCGCACCGACCTCGCCAAGGCGCAGGACGATCTGCGTCGCCGGCTGTCGACCGGTATGACCGGCGCAGTATCGGACGAAGAAATCTCGCATGCACGCGATGCCGTGCGCTCCGCGCAAGCCGCGCTCGACGCCGCGCAACAGCAACTCGGCGCGAACCGCGCGTTGACCGCTAACACGTCAGTCGACGACCATCCCGACGTGCAGGCCAGCGCGGCCCGCGTGCGCGACGCGTATCTCGCCTACGCGCGCACGACGTTGCCCGCGCCGGTCGGCGGCTACGTCGCGCAACGCACGGTTCAGGTCGGCCAACGCGTATCGCCGGGCACCCCGCTGATGTCGGTGGTGCCGCTCGATCAGGTATGGGTCGATGCGAACTTCAAGGAATGGCAACTGCGCCATATCCGGGTCGGCCAGCCGGTCGAGCTGACCGCCGATGTCTATGGCTCGCACGTCGTCTATCACGGCAAGGTGGTGGGCTTCACACCCGGCACCGGCTCGGCGCTCGCGCTGCTGCCCGCGCAAAACGCGACCGGCAACTGGATCAAGGTGGTGCAACGGCTGCCCGTGCGTATCGAGATTCCGCTCGCGGAGCTGCATCAGCATCCGTTGCGCGTGGGCCTGTCGATGAACGTCGACGTCGACATCAAGGAAACCGCCGGTGATCCGCCCGCCAGCGTCAGCGATCCGGCCTACAAGACCGACGTCTTCGCCCGATACGGCGACGACGCGAATGCCGCGATCGCCCGCATCGTTGCCGCCAACGAATGACCTTCCGCATCGCGCGCACCTGATGCACAGCTGATGCACAGCGTGCGCGCTTCGCCCGACCACACTGCCCACACCACTACCATGTCCACCCAGCCAACCAACCATCCCCCGCTGTCGGGCGCGACGCTCGCGTTAGGCTCGCTGAGCGTCGGTCTCGCAGGCTTTATGACGGTGCTCGACTCGTCGATCGCCAACGTCGCGATTCCGACCATCTCTGGAAACCTCGGCGTTTCCGTCGACGAAGGCACGTGGGTCATCACGGTGTTCGCCGCTGCGAACTCCGTGGCGATTCCATTGACCGGCTGGCTGACGCAGCGGCTCGGGCAAGTACGGCTGTTCGTCGGCTCGATCCTGCTGTTCACGCTGGCGTCGTGGCTGTGCGGCATCGCGCCGTCGCTGCCGCTGCTGCTGTTCGCACGCGTGCTGCAAGGCGCCGTGGCCGGTCCGCTGATTCCGATGTCGCAGGCGCTGTTGCTCAGTTCGTGGCCCAAAGCGAAATCGTCGCTGGCACTCGCGTTGTTCTCGATGATCGTCGTGACCGGCCCGATCGTCGGTCCGGCGCTCGGCGGCTGGGTCACCGACAGCTATAGCTGGTCGTGGATCTTCTACCTCAACATTCCTGTCGGGCTGTTCGCGGCGGCGATGGTGTGGATGCTGTACCGGCATCGCGATACGCCGTCCCGCAAGCTGCCCATCGACATAGTCGGGCTCGTACTGCTGATCGTATGGGTGGCGTCGCTGCAGGTGATGCTCGACAAGGGCAAGGATCTGGACTGGTTCTCGTCGAACACGATCATCGTGCTGACCATCGTTGCCGTGGTGGGCCTTGCGTTGTTCATCGTGTGGGAGCTGACGGACAAGAATCCGATCATCGATCTGACGCTGTTCAGGCAGCGCAACTTCCTCGGCGGCACGATTTCGATTGCGGTTGCGTACGCCATCTTCTTCGGCACCCTCGTGCTGTTGCCGCAGTGGATGCAGGAATACCTGGGCTACCGCGCCGTCGACGCAGGGCTTGCCACGGCGCCGCTCGGCATTTTCGCGGTGATCGGCGCACCGATCATGGGCAAGATCCTGCCGCGCTCCGATGCGCGCGTGATCGGCACGTTTGCGTTTATCGGTTTTGCGGCGGTGTATTTCATGCGCTCGTTTTTCTATACCGATCTGAGCGAAGGCTACATCATCCTGCCGACGTTGCTGCAAGGCATTCCAATGGCACTGTTCTTCGCACCGCTGACCGTGATCATCCTGTCGGGGCAGCCGCCGGAGAAGGTGCCGGCCGCCGCGGGCCTGTCGACCTTCGCACGCATGTTCTTCGGCGGGATCGGCACGTCGCTGGCAGGCGTCGTATGGAACGACCGGACCATCATGCACCACGAGGTGCTGACCGCGCAGTCGAGCCCGACCAATCCGATCTTCAATGCGCAGATGCACAGCTATCACTCGCTGCTCGGCCTGGGCAACCAGGCGTCGTATGCGCTGTTCGATCACACGGTGCAGACGCAGGCCGCGATGCTTGGACTGAACGACGTGTTCTACGGCGCGGCGATCGTGATGATCGTCATCATCCCGTTGATCTGGATCACGAAACCCGGCAAGTCGGCCGGCGCCAGCGACGCAGCAGCGGCCGCGCACTGATCGCCGCTGTGCGCGTTGCGCGGCGGCATTGAATCGGGGGAAGTAGGGCGCTGCAAATCAAGGTGCGGCGTTGTAAAAGCGGTGCGGCTAGACGTGCACGAGGCGTTCAACCGACCGTCGCGTTGGCACTCGCCGCAGCGTGATGCTCGAGCGCATTGCGCGCACAAAGCTCATCCGTCACCAGCCCGGACAGCCAGCCGCCGCGCAGCGCCGCGATCACCGCGTTGCGTTTGCGCTCGCCGCAGGCAAACGCAATCGTCGGCCGCCTCGGCGGCGAGTCGGGGCGTATGCTCGTCACGCGCCGTTCGGTCGGCGATTCGACGCGCGCGCCATCCGCGGAAATCGGCAGGCCATGCAATTCCGCGACCGCGCCGAGCTGCATCAGTTCGTCGACTTCTTCCGACGTGATAAAGCCGTCCGCATGCAGCGGGCAATTCGGCGCGATATTGCCGATGCCGACGAACGACACATCCGCCTGCGCAGACAGCGCCTCGACGATCCGGTACAGGCGGTGATTGCACCACTGTGCGCGTTCCGCTTCGCTATCGGCGATCAACGGCGCGGGCAACAGAAAGTGCTTGCCGCCGGTCTTCTCGGAGATATGCAGCGCGACATCGTAGCGGTTCGACGAGCCATCGTGCGCAATCGCGCCGACCATCGACACCAGCCGATGTTGCGGCCGCTCCAGCTGCGCTACCTGATCGACGACCGACTTCAGCGTGCGGCCACTGCTGACCGCGACCACCATCGGCTTTTCTTCGTTCAGGTAACGCTCCATCACCTGCGCGCCGGCTACCGCGAGCTTGCGATCGATTTCTTCCTGCGTGTCGTTGTCGACCGGTACGACTTCGCACATTGCCAGTCCGTACCGTTTCGACAGTTCGTCCGCGAGTGCCAGACACTCGGCCAGCTGATGATCGACCCGCACCCGAATCAGATTCTTCTCGACCGCAAACGCGACCAGCCGTTGCGCCACCGGCCGCGACACCTGCAGTTTTTCGGCAATCTCGTTCTGCGTATTGCCGGCGACGTAGTAGAGCCAGGCGGCGCGCGTCGCGAGATCGAGTTTTTCGCTGGACTTGGGCACGGTCGGTAATGGCGTTAGCTGAGGCGTAGCAAGCGTACTACGCCTACGATCCGGCGGTCGCCGTGGCGGCAAATACCGGCTTCAACTGGCGATACAGCGTGCGATACGTTTCGAGCCGCTTGCGCAGCACGGCATGCCGGGTCGGGTTCGGCGTGAACTCGATTTCGACCGGCGGCTTGGTCAGCACCTGCGCCGGGTCGCCGCCCGCCGCCAGCCAGCCGAGCCGGGCCGCGCCGAGCGCCGCGCCGGTTTCGCCGCCGCCGTGTTTGCGCGTCGGCGTGTTCAGCGCGTCGGCCAGCAGTTGTCCCCAATAGTCGCTGCGGGCACCGCCGCCCAGCAGCGACAGCGCGTGCGCTTCGGTGCCGGCTGCTTTCAGCGCGTCGAGGCCGTCGGTCAACGCGAGCGTCACGCCTTCGAGCACCGCATAGCCGAGCAGCGCGCGATCCGTCGCGTGCGTCATGCCGAAGAACACGCCTTGCGCGTACGGGTCGTTGTGCGGCGTCCGTTCGCCGGACAGGTACGGCAGGAAGATCGGCGCGCTGGTCAGCGCGTCGTCGGACAGCGCTTCGATTTCGGGCAGCAGCGACGTCTCGTTGGTGCCCGTCAGCTTGCACACCCAGCGCAGGCAGCTCGCCGCCGACAACACCACGCTCATCTGATGCCAGCGATCCGGAATCGCATGGCAGAACGCGTGCACCGCCGATTCGGGATTCGGCCGGAAGCTGTCGCCGATGACGCACAGCACGCCGGACGTGCCGAGCGAAACGAAGCCGTCGCCCGGTTGCGTCGCGCCGATGCCGATCGCGCTGGTGGCGTTGTCGCCGCCGCCGGCTGCGACGACTACCGGTTCGCGCAGGCCGAGTTCATGCGCGAGTTCCGCGCGCAGCATGCCCGACGGCGCGCTGCCTTCCGCGAGGCTCGGCATATGCGCGCGCGTCAGATTGCACGCGGCCAGCAGCGAATCGGACCAGTCGCGTTTGGCGACGTCGAGCCACAGCGTGCCCGCCGCGTCGGACGGATCGGACACCTTGCCGCCGGTCAGTTGCAGGCGCAAGTAATCCTTCGGCAGCAGCACGCAGGCGGTTTGACGGAACACCTCCGGTTCATGCCGCGCGACCCACAACAGCTTCGGCGCGGTAAAACCGGGCATCGCCAGATTGCCGGCGACGCGATGCAGTTCGGGCGCGCGTTCGGTCAGTTCCGCGCATTCGTCGACGCTGCGCATGTCGTTCCATAGAATCGCCGGGCGCAGCACGCGGTCTTGCGCGTCGAGCAGCACGGCGCCGTGCATTTGCCCGGACAGACCGATGCCGCGGATCTGCGCGAATTCGGTGGGATGACGCTCGCGCAGCGCGAACAACGCTTCGCGCGTGCCTTTCCACCAGTCTTCGGGATTCTGTTCGGACCAGCGCGGATGCGGGCGCGAAACCGTAAACGGGGAGCCTGCGGTGCCGATCACGCGTCCATCGGACGCAAGCAGCAGGACTTTGACTTCGGATGTGCCTAGATCGATGCCGAGATACATGAGCGCGGTACCTTCGTCGGAAAAGATGCGCTACTTTAGCCGCATGTGGCGGGTGGCGCTATGCGCATATGACCTGAAGCGGGTGCGGGCGGCACAGTGCGTCACTATGTGGGCTGGAGCGTGGCGCCGGCGAAACGATGTGCCGTCGCGCCGCTCACCAACCCGTCGCAATGCATGGCCACCGCGACCCGCGAGTCGATGCAGTTTTTTTAAATCCGCTTGTCGAGCCACGCATCGACGCGCGCCAGCGCAGCGCGCACCGCGTGCTCGAGCGACGGCGTTTGCGCCATGCTGCCCCACAGCAGACGGTCCGCGCAAAACGCCTTGACCGGATCGGACGCCGCAAAGAAGCTACGCGCGACTGTTTCGTCCATCACGCCGTCCTGATACGCATACGGCAGCTTGCCCTGCTGCCAGCGATCGAGGAAACGCAGGAACAGTGCGGGCAGCATCGCGGTGGCGGCAGGTTCCGCGCCGCGCTTGAAGGTCTCGGCGAGCGTCGGCGCGATAAAGCCGGGGATCTTCGAAAAGCCGTCGGCCGCGACGCGCTGGTTCGTATCCTGGATGAACGGATTGCTGAAGCGCTCGATCACCACGTCGCGATAGCCGCCGAGATCGATCGGGCTCGGCGTCAGGCACGGAATCACGTCTTGCGTCACGTAGTCGTACGCGAATTTCTGGATGTCGGGGTCGATCGTGCCTTCGTGGATGTAGCGCAAGCCGATCAACGTGCCCGCCCACGCGATGCAGCTGTGCGTCGCATTCAGCACGCGGATTTTCGCTTCCTCATAAGGCATCACCGATTCGACCAGCTCGGCGCCGACGCGCTCCCATGCGGGCCGGCCGGCGCGGAACTGATCTTCGATGACCCATTGAATAAACGCTTCGCCCATCACCGGGCATGCATCGTCGATGCCGGTCGCGGCGCGCACGCGTTCGCGCACGTCTTCGGTCGGGCGCGGCGTGATGCGGTCGACCATCGAATTAGGGCACGCGGTATTCGCGTCGAACCATGCGCGCAGCGCGGTCGCACCGCGGCGTTCGAGGAATTCGGTCATGCCGGCGTGGAAGCGATGGCCATTGCTGCGCAGGTTGTCGCAGGTCTGCAAGGTGACTGGGCCGGCGTCGCGCTGCATACGTGCTTCGAGAATCGCCGCCAGCGCGCCGTAGATGGTGGTGCGCGCGCCTTTCAGATCGGCGGCCAGATCGGGGTTCGCGGTGTCGAGCTTGTCGTGCTCGTCGAGGTAATAGCCGCCTTCGGTGACGGTGAACGAGATGATCTTGCAGGCCGGATCCGCGCCGGCGTCCACGAGGCCCTGCAGATTCTCCGACCACGGCACCACACGCTTGATCGAGCGGACCGCTTCGTACTTGCGCTCGCCCTGCGGCGTGACGGTTTCGAGCGTGTACACGCCGTTTTGCGCAGCAAGCGCGTCCATCACCGCATTCATGTCGCCGCGGATATTGCCGACGGTCAGCGACCAGTGCGGCTCGCCCTGCTGATGCGCCTCGTTCAGCCGGTGCAGATACCACGCCTGATGCGCGCGATGGAACGAGCCTGCGCCGATATGCAGGATGACGTGCGCGTTCGCGCCGCTGCCCGGGCTAGTCATGGTTTGTCTCCAAATGTTCTATGCGCACGATCGTGGCGCGTGCGAAGATAAAATGCGGAGCATTTGCTCAGTTTGTGAACTTATGATCGTATTCGTCGCGGCGAAAGTCAAGGCAGCGCGGCGGGGTTTTTGTGCGGCAGTGCGGCATGGCTTGCCGTTCCGCAAGCCGGATGGAAAGCTGGACGGCAAGCCACACTGCGAGCGGTACCGCGAGCCGTACGACCTCGCGTCGTCACGCGAAAATTTATGCCGGTCGGGTTCTCGCGGCTTCCATTTCCTACGCCACGCCAACAGAATGTTGTCCAGCGTCCGCCGCGACTGAACACCACAGAACAGATAGCGCCACCGGCGCCTACATGGAGACAGACATCTATGAACTACGTCATCGGCGTCGATATCGGCACGCAGAGCACGAAGGCGCTGCTGGTCGATCAACAGGGCGCGATCGTGGCGCAGCATTCGAGCGGTTACAAGCCCGATACGCCGAAACCGCTGTGGGCCGAGCAGTGGCCGTCGGTGTGGATGACGGCGGTGGTCGAATGCATTGCGCGCTGTGTCGACAAGGCGCGCGCCGCGGGGGTGGAGGCGGCGTCGATCAAGGCAGTGTGCGTGAGCAGCCTGTATGGCGGCTCCGGCATTCCGGTCGACGACAACATCGAGCCGCTGCACCCGTGCCTGATCTGGATGGATCGCCGCGCAACGGCGCAGGTCGAGTGGGTGCGCCAGCACGTCGACGTCGACCGGCTGGCGGCGATCACCGGCAACGGCGTCGACAGTTACTACGGCTACACAAAGATTCTGTGGCTGCGCGAGCACGAACCCGAGGTCTGGGCGAAGACGCGCTACTTCCTGCCGCCCAACGCGTACGTGATTCATCAACTGACCGGCGAACTTGCGGTGGATCATAGTTCCGCCGGCAATATCGGCGGCATTTACGATGTCGCGAGGCGCTGCTGGTCGGAAGAGGCGCTCGACATGCTCGGCATTCCGGCCGCGCTGATGCCGCAGCGGCTGGTCGAATCGACCGACGTGGTCGGCGGCCTGTTGCCGCAGTGGTCGGCGCAACTCGGGCTCGAGCCGGGTACGGCGCTGGTGGCGGGCGGCGTCGACGCGGCGATCGCAACGTTTGCCGCGGGCGCGACGCGCACCGGGCAGCACGTCGCGATGATCGGCACCAGCATGTGCTGGGGCTATATCAACCAGAACGTCGACGCGCGGCATGGGCTGGTGAGCATGCCGCACGTATTCAACGGCCAGCGCGATCTGTACGTGTTCGGCGGCGCGAGCACGGCCGGCGCGTGCGTGACGTGGTACCGCGAGCAGTTCTGCCATGCCGAGGAAGAAGCGGCGCGCGCGCTGCCGCACGGCGACGCGCACCGGCTGCTCGAAGAATCCGCGGCGCGCATTCCGGCCGGTGCGGACGGCGTGATGTTCCTGCCGTATCTGATGGGAGAACGCAGCCCCGTGTGGGATGCGCAGGCAAGCGGCGCGTTCGTCGGTCTGAGTCTGTTCCATACGCGCGCGCATCTGTATCGCGCGGTGCTCGAAGGCGTGACGTTTGCGCTCCAGCACAACATCGTGATGGGCCGCAAAGGCACGCAAACGCTCGACGACAAGCTGATCGTGGTAGGCGGTGCGGCGCATTCGGACCTGTGGATGCAGATCATCGCCGACGTCACCGGCTTTCCGGTCTTCACGATCGAACAGGACGTCGAAGCGGCGATGGGCGCCGCGCTGCTGGCCGCGGTGGGCGTGAAGCTCGTTACGCAGGAGGTCGCGCAGGGCGGTTGGGTGACGCTGGTCGAACGCGCGCGGCCGGAGCCGCAGCGGCAGGCGCTCTATGCGGAGCGTTTCGAGGTTTATACGGACCTGTATCCGTCGCTGAAGTCCGCGATGCATCGGTTGCGGCCCGCGTAAGCGCGGCCCGATCCAGCTGCGATCGAAGTGCGATCGAAGCGCGATCGAAGTGCGATCGATCGACGCTCGCCTGGTCGGCGGCTCGCGCTGCGTGCCGCGCTAGAGCACCGTGCGCACGTGCCACAGTTCCGGAAACAGCACGACGTCGAGCATCTTGCGCAGATAAGGCGCACCGGCCGTGCCGCCGGTGCCCTGCTTGAAGCCGATGATGCGCTCGACCGTCGTGACATGACGGAAGCGCCATTGCCGGAACTCGTCTTCGAGATCGACCAGCTCTTCGGCCATTTCATACAGATCCCAATGCCGCGACGGATCGCGATACACGTCGCGCCATGCGGCTTCGACGGACGCATCGAATTCGGTCGGCTGGGTCCAGTCGCGATCGAGCCGCGCCGGTGCGATCGCAAAGCCTCTGCGCGCCAGCAGGCGCACCACTTCGTCATAGAACGACGGCGCTTCCAGCGCCTTGCGCACGTCGTCCTGCACGTCGGGCCGGTGCGCATGCGGCTTCAACATCTGCTCGTTCTTGTTGCCGAGC
>DATLOW010000456.1:0-2108 GCA_035536055.1 Paraburkholderia sp.
CGCTTCGGACAGCCCGACGTCCTCCATTGCCCACGCCATGCAGCGCAGCCACTGGTCGCGCTCGCTCGACGCGATCGTAAACGGCAGATGCCGCGCGCGCAGCCGCGGATGGCCAAAGCGGTCTTCGTAATGGCTCGGGCCGCCGAGCCAGCCGCACAGGAACCAGAAGAACTTGTCGCGCGAGCCGTCCAGCGACGGCGGATGCAGCGCGCGGATGCCGGCGAAATCCGGCTCGAGGTCCATCAGATCGTAAAAGCGGTCGACCAGCTCGCGCACGCGCGTCTCGCCGCCGACCAGTTCGAATGCGGTCGGTTGGGCCGGCGCTTCGTGGTTGGAGTCGGTCATACGGAAAGTGAATCCACTGCCAAAAACATTGAGAGAGAAAGAGCGCGGCCGGTGCGCCGCGCTCACGCGTCGCGCAGCGACTGCAGCGCGGGCCGCATCAGCACGTGCCGCAGGCTGAGCCAGCCGCCGACGCCCGCGCACGCGATGCCCGCCGCGACGCCCGCCGGCAACAGCCACGGATCGAACGCCAGATAGAACTCGAACACCCGCGTCGCGAGGATCGAGCCGATCAGCTGTGCGCCGAATGCCGCCATCACGCCGGACAGCGCGCCCACCGCGACGAACTCCGCCACCTGCACCGCGCGCACCTGCCGATGCGATGCGCCGAGCGCGCGCAGCAGCGCGGATTCTCGCATACGCTCATCGCGCGTGCCGGCCAGCGCCGCGTACAGCACCAGCACCCCGGCCACCAGCGTGAACAGAAACAGGAACTGCACGGCGCCGATCACCTGCTCCATCACGGCCTGCACCTGCGCGAGAATCGGCGCAGTGTCGATCGCGGTCAGATTCGGATAAAGGCCGATCAGGCCGTCGATCACGCCGCGTTTTTCAGGCGGCACGTGGAAGCTGGTGATGAAAGTCGCCGGAAAATCCTTCAGCGCGGCGGGCGGCATCAGCACGAAGAAGTTCACCTTGAACGAACCCCAATCGAGTTTGCGTGTGCTCGTTACTGGCGCGTCGACCTGCAGGCCCGTCACGTCGAAGCGCAGCGTATCGCCGGGCTTGACGTTGATCAGCTTCGCGAGGCCCTGCTCGATCGAGATCTGCGGCTGCCCGGTGTTGCCGTACCAGCTGCCGGCGGCGATCCGGTTGTCGTCGGGCAGGTGCGTCGTGTACGACAGGTTGAACTCGCGATCCACCAGACGCCGCGCATCTTCGCTCTTGTAGTCGTCCGGATTCACCGGCTTGCCGTTGATCGCCACCAGCCGGCCGCGCACCATCGGCGACAGCTCGACGTCCGTAAAGCCCTGCGCGCCGAGATACTGCGTGACCGCATCGCGCTGATCGGGCTGGATGTCGATGATGAATTCGTTCGGTGCATCGGGCGGCGTCGATTTGCGCCAGCCTTCGACCAGATCGTTGCGCGTCATCGCGATCAGCAGCAGACACATCAGGCCGATGCCGAGCGCGGTGATCTGCAGTGCGCTCGCATTCGAGCGCCGCTCCAGCGACGCCAGCGCGTAACGCCAGCCGATGCCGAGACTGAAGCGCTCGCTGCGCACGACGCGCGCGGCGCCCCACAGCGCGGCACGCGCGATGCACGCGAACGCCAGCAGCCCGCCCGCGAAACCGCCGGCGACGATGCCGCCGAGCTTCAGTTCGCCGGCCGCGAGTATCAGCAGCCCGGCGAACAGCACGATGCCAAGGCCGTACGCGAGCCACGCGGTGCGGCTCGCTTCGCCCCACTCGCGGCGCAGCACGCGCACCGGCGGCACTTGCGTCAGCGGCAACAGTGGCGGCAGCGCGAAACCAAGCAGCAGCACCAGCCCTGCGCCGATGCCTTCGAGCGCGGGCCACGCGGTCGGATACGGCAACGCGACGTCGATCAGGCTGCCCAGCCACTGCAGCAGCGCCAGATGGCCGGCAAAACCGAGCAGCACGCCGAGCGCACCGCCGATCAACCCGAGCCCGGCGAATTCCAGCGTAAACAGCGCGCGCAGCGTGCGCTGGCTGACGCCGAGGCAGCGCATCGCCGCGCAACTGTCCAGATGCCGGCGCATATAGCGGTGCGCGGCCATCGCGATCGCGACTGCGGCGAGCAG
>DATLOW010000457.1:0-4474 GCA_035536055.1 Paraburkholderia sp.
CGGTGCGGTGAAGCGCATAACGCAACGCGGCAACTATCCGTTGATCGTCGTACATGGCGGAGAGGTGCGCAGCGGCCCATGCAAGGCGCTGTCGCATCACGGGTTCTATGGGAGGGACGAACCGGTGGTCGCGGCGATCAAGGCCTGGATCAGCGGCGCAGCGTGGCCGGCGGATATCCGGTAAGCGGCGAATCGCGCACCGCGACCCGCCGCCCCAGGCCAATTACTGGCTAAACAGCCGCCGCGTAGCCGCCGAGCCCGCCGGTATCCCCGCCTGCTCGAGCTTCGCGTACAGCGTCATCAGCTGCTTTTCGATCGACAGCAGCGCCGCCTCCGGCAGCGGCCGGCGCTGATCGTCGACGACCCGCCCGCCGATGCGCTCCGCGAGCGACTTCGCGTAGTCGCACATCAGCCGGAACGGCAGGATGTCTTCGTCGGCCACCGGCACGTCGAGCACCAGCGTGATCATCTGGCCGCCCTTGTAGGTCAGATCGTCACGCAGGAAGTTGGTGTCGCCGAACTGCAGCATGAACACCGGGCTCTGTTTCGTATCGAGCTTCACAAAGCGTGTGCCGTCGCGCGACAGCAGCAGGCCGTCCTGCGACGCAACCGCCTGCACGTAGTTCGCCGACCACGGCGCGCCGTCGGACAGCACGTTGATCGACAGCTGCGCGTCGCATTGCGCGGCAAAGCCGTCGAGCTCGCGCGCCATCGACACGGTTTCCATCATGTCCGGGAATTCGGGCGCGCCGTCGAGCGCATCGGCGAACTGCTGCACGCCGCCGACGAATTCGGAGAACTCGAGTTCGTTCAACGGCCCGTTACGGTTCGCAAGCTGCGCGGCCGCGCGCAGCTCTTCATAGCGCACGCCGTTTTGCAGCAGCTCCCATGCGCCGCCGCCTTCCGGCTTGCCTTCGATATGCACCGGCTTGCTGCCCGCGCGCCGCAGCCGCTGCGCGAGCGGCAGCACCTTGTCGCCGGCGACCGATGCGGCAAGGCGAATCGGCACGATGCAGTCGATGCGGCGATCGACGATGGCCGGCGGCGCCGCCGAAATGGTCGTGGCGGCCGGCATGATCGGCTCGACCGGTCCATTCGCCGGTCCACTCGACGCTGCGCCTGGCGCAGCGTCGCCTGCCACGGGCTCGCGCATCGCGTTCGGCGCCGTCTCGCCTTCCTGCTCCGGGAAACCATTCGGCGCCGTCGTTTCAGCCTGGATATCGGCCGGCGTATCGAGCGGCGCCGCGCCGCCGAAGGTCGGCTCGACGCGCGCTGCGTCGTCGCCCGCTTCGCCGGCGCGGCGCGTGGTCGGCCGCGCCGGCGCGATGAACGGGCTCGCTTCTTCGTGATCGTCTCGCGCAAGCGGGTCGGCAACGTCGGTCGGCATCGGCCTTGGCATCCGGCGGCGCACCTTCGCGCTCTGCCATGCGTTGTAGACCACCACTCCCCCGACCACCACGGCGCCAGCGCCGATCAACCCGAGTGTCAACTCGTCCATGCACGCTCCATCAGCAATTCTTCTAGGTGCGACGCGCCTTCGCCTTTCCGCCCTTCGCCGTGCAGCCGTTCATCCGCGCGATCAGAACATCGCGCTGCCGGTTGCCCGGCGGCCAGCGGCTTTCGGAGACCGTTTCGCCGGCTGGCCGTTTGACTGCAGCCGGCGGAACGTCCGCGGTCCGCATGCGGCGCGCAAGGCCTCGTTCGACAAGGCGAGCGAGGCAGGGTTGCGCAACCGCCCGCGGCGCGTTGGCGCGCCACGGATTCAAACGATATTCTGGGCAAATCCTGCAGCGGTTTCCATGTCGACCGCAACGATACGCGACACACCCTGCTCCTGCATCGTCACGCCGATCAACTGCTGCGCCATTTCCATCGCAATCTTGTTGTGCGAGATAAACAGGAACTGCGTCTTGTCCGACATCGCGCGCACGAGGTTCGCAAACCGTTCGGTATTCGCGTCGTCGAGCGGCGCGTCCACTTCGTCGAGCAGACAGAACGGCGCCGGGTTCAACTGGAACATTGCGAACACCAGGGCCGTCGCGGTCAGCGCTTTTTCGCCGCCCGACAGCAGGTGAATCGTCGAGTTCTTCTTGCCCGGCGGCTGCGCCATCACCTGCACGCCGGCATCGAGAATCTCGTCGCCGGTCATGATCAGCTTCGCCTGGCCGCCGCCGAACAGACGCGGGAACAGCTCGCCGAAATGGTGATTCACCTCGTCGAAGGTGCCTTGCAGCAGCGTACGCGTTTCCTGGTCGATCTTGCGGATCGCGTCTTCGAGGGTTTCGATCGCGTTGGTGAGGTCGGCCGATTGCGCGTCGAGGAAGGACTTGCGCTCGGAGGCTGCCTTCAGCTCGTCGAGCGCCGCCATGTTGACCGGACCGAGCGCGGTGATCGCATTGTTGATGCGCGTCACTTCGCCTTGCAGGTACGACGGCTTCAGGTCAGGCGTCAGCTTCGCCTGCAGTTCGGCCTCGTCGACGCCCGCTGCGGTGAGCTGCTCGATAAACTGCTCGGCGTTCAGCCGCGCGGCCTGTTCCTTCAGCTGCAGTTCGGTGATGCGGTCGCGCAGCGGCTGCAGTGCGCGCTCGGCGGTCAGCCGCGTTTCGTCGGCGGCGCGCAGCTTCGCAGTCAGGTCGTCGAGTTCGGCGCGCGCGGCGCGCAGGGCTTCTTCCTTCGCCGAGCGAATTTCGAGCGCGTCCTGCAGACCGGTATGCGCGGTCTGCTCGTTGATTGTTTCCAGTTCGGCGCGGGCATCTTCGAGCGAAGTGTCGACGCGCTCGCTCTGTTCGTGCGCCACCTGGATGCTGCGCTTGAGTTCCTCGATGCGGCTGGCCAGGTTGCGCGCGGCAAAGCGCGCATCGGTGGCGGCGCGGTCGAGGTCGCGCGTTTCGCCGCGCGCGTTGGTCAGCTCTTCGTCGAGCGTCTCGAACGCGAGCTGGTGATCTTCGAAGCGCGCCTGCAGTTCCGCGAGCTCGGCGTCGTGACGCTCGAAGTTCGCCTCCGACTCGCCGCGCAGCGCGCGCTGCTCTTCGATCTGCGCGCCGATTTCTTCGAGTTCCTCGCGAATCTGCGTGCTGCGCTGCGTGTAGCGCTCGTGCGCCTGGGTCAGCTTCAGCACGTCCATCTGCAGCGCGTGCACGCGCTGGGTCGCGCGTTCGGCCTGCTGGCGCACTTCGTTCAGCGCCTGCGCAGCCTGCGTGTGCGCGGCCTCGGCACGGATCGCGGCAGCCTTCGCCTCGTCGGCGAGCAGCGCCTGCGCGCGCACCTGGCGCGTCAGATTTTCGATTTCCTGCTGGCGCGCCAGCATGCCGGCCTGCTCGGAATCGGCTGCATACAGCTGCACGCCGACCCGCGTCACCACGTGTCCCGCCTTCACGACGAATGCGCCGCCTTCGGGCAGCTGCGTGCGCATCGCCAGCGCCTGCGCCAGATCGTCGGCGACGAACGCGAGGCCGAGCCAGTCGTTCAGCACCGCGCGCATGCCGGCGTCGTCGATGCGCACCAGCGACAGCACCGGCCGCAGCGCGCCCGGCGCCGCGGGCGGCTGGCTGGCCGCGGGCGGCGAGTAGAACGCGAGCTTGGCAGGCGGCGCGTCCGACGCAATCGCCTTGACCCAGTCGAGATTCGATACTTCGAGCGCCGCCAGACGCTCGCGCAGCAACGCTTCGAGCGCGGTTTCCCAGCCGGCTTCGACATGCAGCTTCTTCCACAGACGCGGCAGCGAACCGAGCTCGTGCCGGTCGAGCCACGGCTGGATCTTGCCTTCGGTCTGCACATTTTCCTGCAGCTGCTTCAGCGCGGCGAGGCGCGCTTCGAGCTGGTGAATCTGCGCGCTTTCGGCCTGCACGCGCTCCTGCGCGCTGCGCCGCTCGCCGTCGAGGCGCGGCAGCGCATCCTGCGCGTCGGCAAGGCGCTCCTGCGCATCGGCCAACATCGCTTCGTGTTCGGCAAGCTGCATGCGCTGCTCTTCGAGCTGCGCTTCATCCGGTGCGTCGAGGCCGCCGGCTTCGCTTTTCAGTCGCTCGTGACGCTGCTGCAGTTGCTGCAGCTGCTGGTCCGCATTGCGCTGATGCGCGGCTTCGAGCTTCAGCGCCTGCTCGGTCTGCGCAATGCCAGCGCGCTCGTCGTTCAACTGCGTCTGCGCATCGCGCCAGCGCGCTTCGAGCGCGGGCAGCGCGTCGTGCTTCGCGGCGGCCGCGTCTTCGGCGAGCGCGGCTTTTTCTTCGCCGGCCATCAGCGCTTCTTCGGCGTCGCTCAGATCGTCGCCCGCTTTTTGAGCCTGCACCTGCCACTGCTCGCGCTGCGCAACCAGTGCGGCGATCTGCGCCTGTACGCGGTTGCGCGATTCGACGATGAACTTGATCTCCGCCTCGAGGCGGCTCACTTCGGCGTTCGCTTCATACAGCGCGCCTTGCGCGCCCTGCATCGCGTCGCTGGCCGAATAGTGTGCGACTCGCAGCGTTTCGAGCTGCGC
>DATLOW010000458.1:0-4954 GCA_035536055.1 Paraburkholderia sp.
GGCCGGCGCATCGGCTTCGGTATCGCGGTGTTCTGCGAGCAGGGCGCGCACGGCACTTCCGTGTATCACGGCTGGGGCATTCCGATGGTGCCGGGCCGCGAACCCGCGGTGCTGCGCCTGACGCCCGACGGCGTGCTCGAAGTGCGCGCCGGCGTGCATTCGCATGGCCAGAGCATGGAGACCACGCTCGCACAGATCGCGCACGACGTGCTCGGCATCGATACCGAGCGCGTGCGTGTGGTGCTCGGCGATACCGGCGTGACGCCCTACTCGACCGGCACCTGGGGCTCGCGCTCGATCGTGATGGCGGGCGGCGCGGTCGGCCAGGCGGCGAAAGAACTGAAGGAACGCCTGCTGAAGATCGGCGCATGGCTGCTGAAGGAACCGCTCGATCAGGTGCGTTACGAAAACGGCGCGGTGGTCGGTGCGAACGGCCGCTGCCCGCTCGAACAGATCGCGCACACGTGGTACCTGAAACCGCAGTTGCTGCCGCCCGACGTCGATCCGCGCGGCCTCGAAGTCGCGACCACCTATCAGGCAAAACGCGACACCGGCACGTTCAGCTACGCATGCCACGCGGTCGTAATCGCGCTCGACACCGCGCTCGGCCAGACCGAAATTCTCGACTACGTGATCGTCGAAGACGGCGGCGTGCTGATCAATCCGATGGTGGTCGACGGCCAGGTGTACGGCGGCGCCGCGCAGGGCATTGGCACCGCGCTTTACGAAGCGATGCCGTATAGCGAGGATGGCCAGCCGCTCGCGTCGACGCTCGCCGACTATCTGCTGCCCGGCGCCACCGAAGTGCCGCCGATCCGCATCGAGCATATGGAAACGCCCGCACCGTACACCGAGTTCGGCCAGAAAGGCATCGGCGAATCGGGCGCGATCGGTTCGACCGCGGCGATCGCCAATGCGGTCAACGATGCATTGCGCGCGCTCGGCGCCGAAGTGACGTGCCTGCCGGTATCGCCGCGCGCGGTGCTCGAAGCGCTCGCGCAAGCTGGCGCACGCAACCCGGCCAACCACGGAGTGCCCGCATGAAAGCCGCTGTATTCGACTACGAAAAGCCGCAGCACAGCGACGAAGCCGTGCGCCTCGTCGCCGCGAGCGGCGGCATCGGCAAATATGTGGCCGGCAGCCAGTCGCTCGGGCCGATGATGAATCTGCGCTTCGCGCAGCCGGAACTGCTGGTCGACGTACGCGGCATTGCCGCGCTGCGCGAATGCCGCGACGAAGGTGCATACGGCGTGCTGGGGGCGGGCATCACGCACGCGCAGATCGAAGACCGCGCCGTCGACGATTACACGCAAGGTCTGATGGCCTACGTGGCGCGCGGCATTGCGTATCGCGCGGTGCGCAATCGCGGCACGCTCGGCGGCAGTCTCGCGCACGCGGATCCGGCCGCCGACTGGATCAACGTGATGCGCGGCCTCGACGCGGAGTTTCTGATCGCCGGCCCGCAAGGCCCACGCACGGTAAAAAGCGCGGACTGGATGATCGGCGCGTTCACCACCGCGCTCGAACCGGAAGACATGCTGACCGGCGTGCGTCTGCGCAAGCTGACCGCCACCGCGCGCTGGAGCTACTACAAGTTCAACCGCAAGCCGGGCGAATTCGCCGAAGCGATCGCGCTGGTCATCGACGATGCCGCGGCTGGCGTATGCCGCGCGTTGATCGGCGCGCTCGACGGCGCACCGCATCTGATCGCCGATGCGCGTCCGCTGGTCGCCGACGCGTCAGCCGCCGCACTGGATCCGCATCTGCTCGATGCCGGCCTCGAACCCGGCAGCTACGAATACCAGGTGCACCGCGTCGCGCTGGAACGCGCATTCGCGGCGCTCCGCACTCACGGCAGGAACCCGCAATGAGCGATACGCTGAAAAAACCACTGCAACTGACGGTCAATGCCGCGCCGGTCGCCGCATTCGTCGAACCGCGCACGCATCTGGCGGACTTTCTGCGCGAAACGCAACAGCTGACCGGCACCAACCTCGGCTGCGAACAGGGCGTGTGCGGCGCCTGCACGGTGATGATCGACGGCGCGCCGGCGCGCTCGTGCATCACGCCGGCGATCGCCTGTGCGGGCGCGCAGGTGCGCACCATCGAAGGTTTCGACGACGACGCGCTGATGAACGAGCTGCGCGCCGCCTTCAGCGCCGAGCATGCGTTGCAATGCGGCTACTGCACGCCGGGCATGCTGGTCACCGCGCGCGACATCGTCACGCGGCTGCCCGATGCCGACGATGCACGGGTGCGCGTCGAGCTGTCGGGCAATCTGTGCCGCTGCACGGGCTATGTCGGCATCGTGCGCGCGATTCGCCGCGTGCTCGATGCGCGCCGTGCGGCAGCCGCGCAACCGCGCGCCGTCGCTGCGGCCGCAGCCTGATTCTTCACTGCCTTTACCGCTTCTTCGCCCGCGAGACTCAATGGAAATCGAACAAAGCTTCTCCGTCGCCTATCCGCTCGACGACGTCTGGGCGTCGTTTCACGACACGCCGGGGATCGTCGCGTGCCTGCCCGGCGCGTCGCTCGCCGCGCCGCCCGACAACGGCCAGTTGAAGCTGACGATGACCGTCAAGCTCGGCCCGATCGTCGCGAACTTTGCCGGCGACGGCGAGATGACGCTCGACGAAGCCGCGAAACGCGGCAGCGTCAGCGGCGGCGGTGTGGATCGCAAGAGCGCATCGCGCGTGAAAGGTGTGGCGGCGTTTGCGCTGCATGCGGTCGCGCCTGCTGAAACACGGGTCGACGTCACGGTGGACTACACGATCGCCGGTACGCTCGCGCAGTTTTCGCGCGGCGGCATCGTGAAGGAACTTGCAACACGGATGACTGAAGCGTTTGCACAGAATCTGAAAGCGAAGCTCGATGTGCAGAGTGCGCAGGTGGTGGGCGGCGCGGCGACGGATGGTGCGCAAGCCGCGAGCGGCGCGGCGATGAATGGTGCGCAAGTAGCGAGCGGCGCAGCGATGGATGGTGCGCTCGAGCAGTCGGCCGCGGCGGTTCCGCATGTGGAGCGCGCAATGGTTGAAGATGCAACCGCCGGCGTGCAGGGCGACGCGCCGGCCACACCGGTTGCAGATGCACCGTCGACGAGCGCTGCAACGCACGCGAAGGCGGCCGGCATATCGCCCGACACCGACACGGCTACCGAACCGTCGGCCAGCAACATCGGCAACCCCGGCGACCCCGCGCCGGGCGATCGAGCGTTGCCGCGCGCCGAAGCAGCGCAACCCGGCGCAACGAAACCCATCACCGCGGCGCAGCCAGTTCATGCTGCCGCCCACTCGCAGATGGCGGCACAAACTGCGGCGGCCGAGCCGACGCGCCAGCAGATCATGCAAAGCATCGCCGCGGCGCAAAACGCGCCAACATCCGCGCCAACATCCGCGCCGACATCCGCGCCTGCGCCCGCGCCCGCGATGCCCGCTGCGGCCACAGCCCAAAACGCAACGCAAAGCGCGCCGCGCACCCCGCAAACACCCGCAGCGCCCCTGCCGCAAAACGCCCCGCTCGACCTCGGCAACCTGTTCTGGAAAATGCTGTGGGCGCGCGTGCGCGGCTGGCTGCGCCTCGGCGCGAACTCGCGATGAGCGCGGCGGCCGCCAACCGCGCCGCACTCGAGCGCATGTACGCCGTGCGTCCGCACTGGCAGCGGGTGCTGCGCGCGCGCGATGCGCTCGCGCTGCCCGACTACACGCTGCTGCACGCCGGACCGCCTTACGAGGACCCGCGCGAACCTGCTGCGGCGGTAATGTCGTCGGCGGTGCTGTGCTGTCTGTACGAAAAGTGGGCCGCGACCGAAGCCGAGGCCGAGCGGCTGATCGCGAACGGCTGGGTACGGCTTGTCAGCGCACAAAGCTACGGCGTGGTGACGCCGCTTGCCGCCGTCGTGTCGCCTTCCGCGACGCTGGTCGAAGTCGCCGACCTGGGCGCGCCGGCGCACCGTGCGTGGTCGCTGCTCGGCAGCGGCGCGGGTCCGCAGATCCGCTTCGGCAGCCGCAACCCTGCGGTGCTCGCGCGGCTCGAATGGCGCGACACGGTGCTTGCGCGCGAACTGGCCGCGGTGCTCGAACACGGTTCGCTCGATCTGCTCGAGGTCGCTGCCGAAGGTATTGCCGGCGGCGACGATCTGCATGCGCGCACCACGGCCGCTACCGCCGCGTTGCGCGCGCGTATCGCGCCGCTGCTGCGCGAGCCGTCGGTGGCGGCGATGCTGGCCGACACGCCGCTGTTTTTTTTGACCTTATGGATGGCCGCCTGCCATCTGATGATGAGTGCCGCGGTTGAACCCGCGGCGGCGACATCGGCTGCGCCAGTGACATCGGCCGCACCAGCGACAGCGGCCGCACCCGCGACACCGGCTGCACCAGCGACAGCGGCCGCAGCGCCGACACAGGCTGCAGCGGCCACACCAGCTGCACCAGCAACATCGGCCTCACCAGCAACACCAGCTGCACCGACGACACCGGCCGCAGGTACGCAGCCTACCGCGTCCGCTGCCGCGACGCTGGTCATCGCGCTGGCCGGCAACGGCCGCGAAGTCGGCGTCCGTCTGGCGGGCAATCCTTCGGTGTGGACCACACGCCCCGCTGTCGCCCCGGCCGGGCCGCACCTCGACCCGGCGGCAAACCACGCGGCGGCGCCGTTCACCGGCGACAGCGGCGTGATCGACGCGGCCGGCTTCGGCGCACAGGCCTTCGCGCTCGCAACCGAACCGGCGAGCGCGCTATCCGCGTGGCTGCCTGACGCATGGCGCGACACGCAGCCCACGCTGCTCGCGGGCACGCATCCCCGCTTTGCGGCATTGCGCTGCGCGCTCGACGCGGCCGCGATCACGCAGCACAATATCGCACCGCTCGCCGCAATCGCGATGATCGGCGCCGATGGACGCACTGGCCTGCTGGGCCGCGGCGTGTACGCGGCGCCTGTCGAGCTGTTCGCGGCCGCG
>DATLOW010000459.1:0-15290 GCA_035536055.1 Paraburkholderia sp.
GGCCGCTGCGCACATCCGGACGGTCGGTGCGTTCGCGCAGCAGCGGGTGTCCGGTCAACTCGACGCGCTCGACGTCGTCGAGGGTCCAGCGCGCATCGCGGCGCAGGTCCAGACACGCGTCGATTACCGGATTCAGCACGACGCCGCATGGATAAGGCTTATAGGTGTTCGCGAGCAGCGCCCATTCCTGACCGAGCGTCTCGGTCAGCGCCGCGACATCCGGCTGCGTGGCGCTCACGCGCAAGAAGCCGCGCACGCCTTCGAGCGGCGCATCGGGCCCGGAGAAACCGTCGGCCGCTAGCAATGCGGCCAGCAGGCCATTGCGCGCCGCGTTGCCAACGCTAATGCTCTTCGACATCGTGCCGAGCGTCTCCACGAGGCCGCCCGTTTGCACCGACGCATTGCCGAGCGCCCACGCGGTTTGCTGCGCATCGAGACGCAGCGCGCTGGCGACGGCCGCGGCCGCGCCGAATACGCCGCAGGTGGACGTGATGTGCCAGCCGCGTTGATAGTGCTCGGGCGATACCGCATTGCCGATCCGGCATTCCACTTCGATGCCGGCAATCAACGCGAGCAGAAACGCCTCACCGCTTAGCGGCTGCGTTTCGGCCAGCGCAAACAGCGCGGCCGCCACCGGCGCGGTCGGATGGATGATGGTCGGGATATGCGTGTCGTCGAAATCGAACACGTTCGCGCTCATCGCATTGAGCGCGGCGGCGTTCAGCATGTCGGTGCGCTCGCGGCGGCCGACGATGCCCGCGCGTTGATCCGCGCTGAAACGGCAATACGTGCGCACGGCCCGCTCGATGGTCGGATCGCTGCAACCGGCCAGCGCGACGGCTGCATAGTTGACGAGCGCGCGCTTCGCTTCATGGCGCACCGCGGCCGGCACGTGTTGCCATGCGAGCTGTGCGGTCCATTGCGCGAGCCGCTGCGTGGCCTTGCCGTCGGTGCGGTTAGTGCTGGCGCTGGTTGACGCAGAACCGACCGCAGAACTGCCTGATTGCGCTGACATGTACGATGAAATCCTCATATTGACTGCATGCAAAGCATCGTCACGAGCGTGCTGCGGCCGCAGGATTGCGCGCGCCCGCATGCGCCGCTGGATCGGCGTCGGTGGTCTCGGCCACTTCCGCGGCAATCGCCTCCAGCGAACGGCGCCGCGTCTCCGTACCGAGCACGCCGACAATCACGGCCTGCACGAGCAGCGTGCCGACGATCAGCGTCAGCACGCCGGCAATGCCGAAGCCCGTGAAGGCCGCCGCCACCGCGTAAGGCACGCCGATGCTGACCGCACGTCCAACCGTATTCGCGACACCCGACCCGCGCAGCCGCAATTCGGTGGGAAACAGTTCAGGCACATAGGTCGCCACGCTGAACGACGACAGCACGTAAATGCAGGCGGTGATTGCAAAGCCGAGTGCGGTGATCGCCACTTCCGACTGCGCAAACGGATAGGCCGTGCCGAACGCGGCGCAGATCAGCGAGAACAGCACGATGCCCCACTTGCGCCCAATCCGCTCGGCCAGCACGAACGCGATCAGCGAACCCACCGGACCGCCGGCAAACATCACGGCGGTCAGCCCGAGCGAGTTCGATACGCTGTGTCCCTGCTTGACCAGAAAGGTCGGAATCCAGCTGACGAACGCGAAGTTCACAATAAACAGCGCCACCAGCACCGTGATCGCGGTAATCGTGCGCGTCAGCAGCCTGCGCGAGAACAGGTCCGCGAGGCGCCCCTGCGCCGCTTCGGCGCCGCGCTGCGGCTGCTGGGCGGCGGCCGCGATCGAGCGCGCCGAATCGACGTTGCAGGCAGCTTCGATGCTCGACACGATGCGGTTCGCTTCGTCCGGTTTGCCGCGCGCCATCAGCCAGCGCGGCGACTCCGGCATCGACTTGCGCAGAAACCAGACGAACAGTGCGCCGCAGCCCGCGATCGCAAACATCCAGCGCCAGCCGTAATGCGGCACGATCAGCCAGCCGAGGAAAGTCGACAGAAACAGCGACGTATTGATGATCAGGTTCAGGATCGTGCCGAAGCGACCGCGCCATGTGGCAGGGATGAATTCGCTCAGCGTGCCGTAGCCCACCACGATCTCGGCGCCCATGCCGACACCCATCACGAGCCGGAAGAAAATCAGCCAGTACATCGAAGGCGCAAGCGCTGCCGCAATCGACGCAAAACCGTAGATGCCGAGATTGAACTGGTAGCAGAAGCGCCGGCCGAAACGGTCGCCGAGCACACCCGACAGCCATGCACCGGTCATCATGCCGATAAAGGTCACCGAAACGAAAGCCGCGTTCAGCTTCAGCGTCGATTCGCCGCTATGGATCATCGCAGCCAGCACCGTGCCGGCAATGTAAATGTCGAATGAATCGAAATACATACCCGCTGCGATCAGGCCGAGCAGCCGCCAGTGATAACCGGACAGCGGCAGGCGGTCCAGTCGGTATCCGATCGTTGCTTCGTTGTGCATGGCTGCTGTCTCCGTTGACGTTTTTTGTTGTCGTCGTGGATTGCGGCGGGCGTGTGGGCCTCCGCAATGTGAGCGTTACCATTCCAAGCGATTATATTCGCGTAATACAATCGGTCAAGAAGATATTGCCCACGCTCTTTGGTGCGACGCCGCGCAAGGCCGCTGCGCGCACCCCCTGCAGCTGGCTCTAGGTGGCCAGCCAGCCGCCTTCTACCGGCAGCATTGCGCCCGTGATCTCACGCGCGGCATCGCTGCAAAGGAACATCACCATGCCCGCCACGTGCGTGGCCTCGACGAACTGCCCGGTCGGCTGCTTGCCGCGCAGGAAACGTTCGATGGCGGCCGCACGGTCGAGACTGTCATCCTCGTCCATCAGCGCCTGGATGCGGCGCTCGCTGGTCGGCGTATGCACCGCGCCCGGACAGATCGCATTGCAGGTAATCCCGGCACCCAGGGTTTCCGCCGCTACGGCGCGCGTCAGCCCGAGCAACGCGGTTTTGGTCGTCACGTAATCGACGCGGTTCGCGGTACCGCGCATACCGTACACCGATGTCATGTTGACGATACGGCCCCAACCGCGCTCGCGCATGCCCGGCAGTGTCAGCCGGATCGTGTGAAAGGCCGCGCTGAGGTTGACCGACAACGCCTGCTCCCACTTGTCGACTGGAAACGCTTCGATCGGCGCGAAATGGCGCACCACAGCGTTGTTGATCAACACGTCGATCGGCCCGATGCGCTCGGTGGTCTCGAACACCAGTCGTTCGACCGCGCGCGCGTCGCCGAGGTCGAGTTGCAGATAGTCGGTGCGGCGCCCGTGCTTCTGCTCGAACGCCGCACGCGCCGGCTCCACTTCGCCGGGCGCTTCGATGCCCTGCAGCACGACCTGATAGCCCGCGGCCGCCAGCGCGTCTGCCATCGCGTAACCGAGGCCATGCGACGAGCCGGTGACGAGTGCATTTTTTCCTTTCATCTTGCCGTTTTCCTTGTGTATCCCTAACCCTTCGCCGAACTGCCGCGCGAGGCCGCGCTGCGGCCGGCGCGAATGATAGCGCTAACTTAACCAAAATGGATCGGCACGGCAACCTGGGGATTTGCCCTGAGTCCGAAGCGCTGACACAGGTGGAAACGCGAGTTATGATAGCGCTCTCATACCGGCGAAAAGGAGACGGCCGTCATGGCATCCGCACCCGACAACCACAAGATCTACGCGATCAAATACGCGCACCACGACCGCCCCGCGCGCGACAATTTCCTCGGCGGCGATCCTCACGACGTGAACATGCCGCTCGACTATTTCGTGTGGGCAGTGGTCGGGGCAAGCCGGACGTTTCTGGTGGATACCGGCTTCGACGTCGAAGGCGGCGCGCGGCGCGGCCGCACCACGACGAACAAGGTCGAAGACGGGCTCGCGGCGCTCGGCATCCGTCCGGAGTCCGTCGAGGACGTGATCATTACGCATATGCACTACGATCACGCGGGCAACCGCTCGCTGTTTCCGAAAGCGCGCTATCACGTACAGGACCGCGAAATGGCGTACTGCACCGGCCGCTGCATGTGTCACGGCGCGCTGAATCATCCGTTCGATCCGGAGGACGTGAAGACCATGGTCGGCCGCATATTCGACGGACGCGTGACGTTCCACGACGGCGAAGCGCAGCTCGCTTCCGGCCTGAGCGTGCATCGCGTCGGCGGGCACACCGACGGTTTGCAGGTCGTGCGCGTGCATACCGAACGCGGCTGGGTCGTGCTCGCGTCGGATGCGTCGCATCTGTACGCGAATATGGATCAGCAGCGGCCGTTTCCGGCGGTCTACAACGTCGGCGACATGATCGAGGGCTATCGGCGCGTGCATGAACTGGCCGACTCCGCACAGCACGTCGTGCCCGGGCACGATCCGCAGGTGCTGACGCGCTATGCGCCGCATAGCCGCGAAACGGATGGCTGGATCGTGCGGCTCGACGCCGCGCCGCGTTGATGAAACTGACCATCGAGCAAGCGCGCGAACTCGCGCATGCGTCGCTCGCGCAGCTCGGCTACGATGCCGGCGACGCGCGGATCATCGCCGCGCATCTGATGGATTGCGAATTGCGCGGACTCAGCTATAGCGGACTCGCGCGCATTCTGAGCATTGCGGAACGGCATGCGGCCACGCCGCGCTCGACGCGGCCGATCGCAATCGTCAAGGAATCCGCAGTGTCCGCGCGGCTCGACGGCGCGGACCAGCTCGGCTATCTGGTCGCCGAACGCGCAACGCGTCTGGCGATCGACAAGGCGCTGGCCGCCGGCATCGCGATCGTCGGCGCGAGCGACACGTGGTACACGGGCATGCTGTCATACTACGCGGAGATGGCGGTCGCGCGCGAGCTCGTGGTGATGCTTGCGTCGAACGCGTCGCCATGGGTCGCGCCGCATGGCGGCACCGAGGGCCGCTTCGGCACCAATCCAATCTGCTTCGGCTTTCCGTCGAACCGGCAGCCGGTGATCTGGGACATCGGCACGTCGTCGATCATTCACGCGCAGGTGAAGCTCGCGCAGCGCATCGGCGAAACCTTGCCGCCCGGCGTCGCGTTCGATCGCGACGGCCGGCCGACACAGGACCCGACTGCCGCACTCGGTGGCGCATTTGCGCCGTGGGGTGGACACAAAGGCAGCGGATTAGCGGTGGTCGTGCATCTGCTCGGCATGCTGGCAGGCTCGGCGATGATGCCTGGCGAGCTGCGCGAATTCGGCTTTGTTGCGCTCGCGGTGCGGCCCGATCTGCTGGGCTCGCTGGAGGACTACAAGCGCAATGTCGATGCGTATGCGGACGCGATTCGCTCGACGCGGCCGGTTGAAAATGGAGCGACGGTCAGGATGCCCTTTGAGCGGTCGATTGCGCAGCGCGAGCAACGGATTGCCGGAAACCATATCGAGGTCGCCGATCAGGTAGTGCAGACGTTAAGGAGAATGTGCGAGGGCTAAGGGTAGCCAGGAGGTTCGCTTGAGGCGTCATCCTTGCACAAGGCCGACAAATGCGCGCTTCGATGCCGTTGCCCTGATTCCGATGCGACAATGATAAGGCCGTGCAGCTACGGCCTTTCGGTTCCCCCCCAACGTGCATCACATCAACCAAACGACAACGAGACACCCGAATGCGTTCCGTTAGTTTCGCGCTTACACTCCTCGCAGCAGCAAGCTTCACCCTCACCGCTCACGCCCAGATGCCACCCGCCCCCGGCGGCCAGACGGGCACCTATGCCGAAGGCGATCTGCCGCTGGAAAGCGGGCAGAAAATCAAAGACTTCTCGATCTCATACGAGACCTACGGCACGCTGAATGCCGACAAGTCCAATGCGATCCTGATGGTCACCGCGATCGGCGGCAACCATCATCGGCTCGACTATCTGATCGGCCCCGGCAAGGCGCTCGATACGAGCCGCTACTTCATCATCACGACCGACGCGATCGGCAATGGCCTGAGCACATCGCCGTCCAACAGCACGGCGCAACCGGGCATGTCCTTCCCGCGCTTCGTGATTCGCGACATGGTCGAATCGCAATACCGGCTGGTGAAGGACAAGTTCGGTATCGACCATCTGTTCGCGGTGATCGGCGCATCGATGGGCGGCATGCAGACGCTGCAATGGGGCGTCAGCCATCCGGCGATGATGGACGCGCTGGTGCCGATCGTGCCGCTAGGACGCACGCCGCCGTGGACCAAGACCGTGCTCGAGCTGACGCGTCAGGAAATCATGAACGACCCGGCCTGGGACAACGGCAACTATCGCAAGGAGCCGGAGCAAGGCATGCGCTTGTGGGCCGGCACGCTGGCGCTGATCACGCGCACGCCCGAACTGATGAAAAACACGCTGCCCGCTGGCGGCGATGCGGCTGCGTGGCTGCGTACGACGCAAGATAGCGCCTGGAAAAATTTCGACGCGCGCAACTGGATCTATCAAACGTGGGCATACGATGCGCACGACCTGGGTACGACGCCGGGCTTCAACGGCGACTATCACGAAGCGCTCCGTTCGATTCGTGCGCGTACGCTGGTGCTGGCAGGTGTCGGCGATCTGCTGAATCCGGAGCCGGAGGCGCTGGAAGCGGCGCGCTACATCCAGGGCGCGCAATTCGAATCGATCGAGCCGCGCTGGCCATCCGGGCATTTTTCGGCAGCGGGCGTCACGCAGCCTGAAGTGGAGTTTCAGAATCGCGAGATCGGCGCGTTTCTCGCGAAGCTTGCCGGCGAACGGCATCTGCAATAAGCGCTTCGAGCCGCACGCCATGCAATGAAAGAGCCGATGCGCGCAACCGGACATGAACCTCTGCCGGCCGCGCGCATCGTCTTGATTCGATCAGAAACGTCCGTTGTCCGACTCCGGCAGCACACGTGTGCCCTCGACCGCCACCGAATTCAGCAGCTCAGGCTCGAGGCTCAGCATGCGCAGGATCGTCGGCGCGACCTGGGTGGTCAGTACGCGATCGTCGACGGTTCGTCCGGCATGGCGTTGTCCCGGCTCATACACGACCAGCCCGAGATGACTGTCGTCCGGAGCGTTGCCGCCATGCTCTTCGTCCTTCGACTTGCTCGACGTGTAGATGACGCCCGGATTCGGCTGCACGACGATATCCGGCGTGCGGCCTTGCGCCGGATTGCCGAAGCGTTCGGCCAATTGCGGCCCGGAAAGAATATAGGCCTGTGGTCCGTCCGCACAGATACCCGGCGCATTGCAGGACAGATTGTCCTTAAGCGCGCGCACGGCCGCTGCGGCCTGGCTTTGATCGCGTAGCCAGATTAGCCCGACATCGTCGGTCTGTACGAAGCCGGTACCGACAAGCCCGGTGCCATCGTTCAACTGGCCGCTTTTGGTCGCCGCCTGACCGAAGTTGCCTGCCGGGTCCAGAAAGTTCTGCGCCTCGAGCAGTTTGGTCAGCGTGTCGCCGTTTTTCACCAGCTTCGAATGATCCGCCGGCGACTGTCCGTGCTTCGACGTCACGACGATTGCTGTCGACGTATACAGTCCCCGCTGCTTCAGTTCGTTGACGAGGCGGCCAAGCGAGTCGTCGATATAGCCGATCGCTGCACTGACTTGCGGTCCAGGCGTGAAGCTCGCGTCGAGATAACCGCCGCCGTTCGCCACAGTTGCCTTTTGTGCGACGCTCAAGGTCTGGAAATCGGCGCCGAACACGGTCGGCACGCCGGCATTCGTCTGCCCGCTCGAATCTTTACCGTCGATCTCGTTGATCAGTTCCTGCACATGCAGATTGTCGAACTGCTCGGTGTGCGTGTACACGTCGGTGAAGTCGGTGCCGGTGGCGGCGTCGATCGAATTGATCTCGGTACGCGCCAGGTCGTCGACGCCGGCGCCCGACGGGCCATTGAGCCAGTCGTAACCCCACGCGTGCTTGTCTGCCCACGCGGTGCGAGCGTGCTGCATGTTTTGCTTGACCACTTCGAACAGCGTGTTGGTCTTTACGTAGTTGTGCGGAAACACCTGCTTGCAAACACCATTGACCAGAGCATGGGGAATCGCCTGCGGATTGAATCCGCCGCCGCCGTTCAGATGCGTAAGCGCCCCGCCGTTTTCGGCATCGATGCCGGTGGTTTCGTCGAACACGACGTTCCAGCCCTGCTTGCCCGAACAGTGGGTGTCCGAAGGCGCGTAGAGCGTGCGGTCGTACGACACGTCGTAGAACAGCCCAGCCGTCTTCGGCGAACCACCCGTGACGAGCGCCGCGAGCCCGGGAAAGGAATCCGACAAGCCAGGCGTATGGGCATTCGTATACGTCGTACCTGCCTTCGCAAGCAACGCGAGATTCGGACACGCATTTGAGCCGATACAGCGTGCCACGTCCTGCTGATGCAGACCGTCGAAACTGATCAGCAGCACGTGTTTGATGGTGTTGCGTTGATGCTGGTGGTCGTCGCGCTCAGCGGCGAGCGCCATATGCAAGCTTGCCAGCGATACAACACCGGCACCGAAGATGCGCGCTGCGCGCATCGATCTGCGTGTCCTCATCATCATCATTTGACCTCGTTGGGAGTGGATACACGTGGTGAATCGAGGTCCAATCTGAAGTTCGAATAAGTCGATCCGATGATTTATCGCTTTCATTTCCATCAGCTGGCCAATAACTGCCAATCTCGAATCGTTTACGCAACAGGCTTTTTTTAATAAGGCTCTCTTAAGCGTCGCATCCGACCGGCAATGCGCCTGGTCCATTGGCGACGCACAATCAGCACGGGCTTAAGCATTCGTTAAGCTTCTGAGCGGGACAATCTGGCGTTTAGCGTCGATAATCTCGTCAACCCAATGACCGACATCTCCGCGGACTTGCGCAGGCTCGGCCTCCGTTCGACGCCTAGCCGGGTAGCCATACTCAAGCTGCTCAACAACCATCCCGACGAACATATGACGGCGGAGCAGGTTTATCGGATGCTCATCAACGAGCCTGGCTGCAGTCTGCCCAGCGTGTATCGCACGCTTTCTCAGCTGTCCGAGGCGAAGCTGATACTGAACACCACGATCAGCGAGGCCCGTGTAGTGTACGAACTGAACAGCAAGGGTGCGCACTACCATCTGTCGTGCGTCAGCTGCGGCCAGTTGAAGAACATCTATGAACCGCTGCTCGGCGAGCGTTGCGCCGAAGTATCGGCCGAGTTCGGTTATACATATGTCGGCACGAACCTCGTCGTATTCGGACACTGCGTAGCGTGCTCAAAGCGGCTTCACAGCAACTAGTTTCGATCCGGACTGCCCGCGTGCCACGCGCCGCGCCGGCGCGCCTCATCCAGCAAGCGCGCAAGTGTCTCGCCACTTAGCCTTGCCGCAACCTGTTGTGCGTACTCGTGATGCCGCGCATCGAGCGGTGCACTAAGCCGTTGCGCCTGCAAATAACGCAGCAACGCAACCCGCCGGTGGCGCAGCGCGATGCTTTGCTCCAGCAATTCCACTGCAGCATGCGGATCGCCGGCTTCGTATGCGCGCCGCAGCAATTCGGCAGTACGAGCACGCGCCATCGCCGCGGCCTATCGCAGCGGCGCGGCCGCAACCACCGCTTCGACCCTCCGCCGCGCTTCATGGTCCGCCCGGGTCCAGTCGAGTTCCACGCCAACCCGCTGCGTGCCATCGCGGATCTTCGGTTTGTGCAGCGACAAGGTCAGCGCATCGAGTGCCCGCCATGCGTCGAACGACAGCGCCGCCAGTTCCATGGCCAGCGTCTCCAGCAAACGCGTATGCGGCTTCTGCGCGCAAAACGCCGCGATCCGGTCACACACCTGCTCGTAGTCGAGCAGCGCGTCGTCGCGCTCCGCGGGATCGCTGCGATAGCTGAACCGCAAATCGAGCACGACCGGCTGCGGCGCATGCATCTCGTGTGCGTGCAGGCCGATGCGCGTCCACACCACCAGCGCATCGACGAACACGCACCAGCCGCGCCCGCGCGGCGCATACATGGGCGACTGCAGCGCCGCCGGCGCGTGCGTATCGAACGCGCCCCCGTTCACGATACGAGCGGCAGCGCCGCGTCCAGCATCATCCGGCAGAAATAATCGGCAAAGCTGCGCCGTACGACGAGCTCGTACGCATCGCGCTGCACCGGCACCAGCACGATCGACGCCTTGAAATAATGGCTCTGCGCGCACTGCCCCGGCGCAAACCCTTGCGGATGCAGATCGAGCGGACAGCCGCGCGCCAGCACGTCGCGCACTCGCGTACCGTGCGCCTCGAGCACCGTATATCCGCTGCCGACATCCACTGCCGTTGCAAACTGCCCCGCCAGCGCGCCCGTCAGGCGCGTCTCGAGCAACGCAGGCCGCGGCTCCAGCGAACGCACCAGCCACTCGTCGGGCCCGAGCCACAGCGCGTCGTACTCGGCGCCGCGCGCCACCGTATTCGGCTGCACGGGCAGCCGCACACCGGTTGCCTGCGCAACGACCTCCGCGAACGCCGGATCGCGCGCGTCGCCGCGCAGGTTCACCAGATCGCAAAAGGGGCGCTCGCGCAACGAAAAGAGCCCGGCGGCACGCGCCGTCTGCCCACTCAGCAACTCCGCCACACCCACCAGCGGCGACTCCTGCCGCACGCCTGCCGCGCCGTTTTTTGCCGTATCGCTTCGGGTTTCATTCCACATTTTGGCGCGCTCCTTCCTTGTCGTAGAACACGGTGTTGGCGATCGTCGCCGCGATGCGCCTGCCGTCCGCGAGCGGAATCGCCACGCGCTCGCCCATCCTGTCGAGTCCGCCCTTCACCACTGCGAGCGCAATCGAGCGCTGCAGGATCGGGCTGTAATAGCTCGATGTCACATGACCGAGCATCGGCGTCGTGCCGTCCGGATTCGAGCTGAGACCCACGCCATCCGCGACGATCTGCCCGCCTTCCGGCAGCACCGTGCGCGGCTCGTCGGTCAGCAAGCCGACCAGCTGTTTGCGGCCCGCTTTCGCAGTATCGGCGCGCGCCAGCGAACGCTTGCCGAGAAAATCCTTCGACTTCGCAACCAGTCCGCCCATGCCGAGGTCGTACGGCGTCACCGAACCGTCGGTGTCCTGGCCGACGATGATGTAGCCCTTCTCCGCGCGCAGCACGTGCATCGTCTCGGTGCCGTACGGCGTGATGTCGAATTCCTCGCCCGCTGCCATCAGCGCCTCCCACACTGCGCGGCCCATATTGGCCGGCACGTTCACCTCGTAGGCCAGCTCGCCGGAGAAGCTGATGCGCATCACGCGCGCCTTTACGCCGGCCACCGTGCCGTCGCGATACGTCATGAACGGAAACGCTTCGTTGGCGAAGTCGATATCGCTGCACAGCTTGCGCACCACCGCGCGGCTCTTCGGGCCAACCACGGCGAAAGTCGCCCAATGATCCGTCACCGAAGCGAGCCGCACCTTCAGGTCCGGCCATTCGGTCTGCAGCCAGCGATCGAGCCACGTCAGCACGCGCGCGGCACCGCCGGTGGTAGTGGTCATCATGTAGTGATGCTCGGCGAGCCGCACCGTTACGCCGTCGTCGAACACCATGCCGTTTTCGTCGAGCATCAAGCCGTAGCGGCACTTGCCCACTTCGAGCTTGTTCCATGGGTTCGTGTACGCCCAGTTCAGCAGCTTGATCGCGTCCGGCCCCTGGATGTCGATCTTGCCGAGTGTCGACGCGTCCAGCATGCCTACGCCGTTACGCACCGCAAGACATTCGCGCGCCACGGCCGCATGCAGGTCTTCGCCGGCGCGCGGGTAGTACCACGGGCGCTTCCAGTTGCCGACGTCTTCGAACGCCGCACCGTGTTCGACGTGCCATTCGTGAATGCAGGTCTTGCGGATCGGGTCCAGCATATCGCCGAGCTCGCGGCCGGCGAATGCGCCGAACGTTACCGGCGTGTAATTCGGGCGGAACGTGGTGGTGCCGGTTTCCGGAATCGTCTTGCCGAGCGCGGCGGCGAGGATCGCCATACCGTTGATGTTGCCGAGCTTGCCCTGATCGGTGCCGAAACCCATCGCGGTATAGCGCTTCACGTGCTCCACCGATTCGAAGCCTTCGCGTGCGGCCAGCAGGATGTCGGCCGCGGACACGTCGTTCTGGTAGTCGACGAACTGCTTCGCGCCGCGCGCAGCCTGCGCATGCGTGCCGACCAGCCACAGCGGTTCGAGCGGTGTTTCCGCGCTATCGGCAGCCTGCGGCATGCGTCCCGGCTGCACGCTGAAACCGGCGGCTTGCGCGGCATCGACACCGGCATCCACGGCGAGCCGCAGCGCGCGGCCGAACGCAAATTCGCCGGCAGCGGCGCCTACGCTGCATTCGGGCTGCATGTGCTGGCCGGGCACGAAGCACGCCTGTGCGTCGTCCCAGCGCGCCTTGCCGCCCGATTGCGCGAACAGATGCAACACGGGGCTAAAGCCGCCGGACATCGCCAGCAGGTCGCACGGCAAATCCGCAATCGACTCGCCCGTGCGGCCGGTTGCGTAGGCAACCACCTGTGCCGAGCTCACGTGGGTTTTGCCGTGTGCAGCCATCACCGCCGCACCGTTGACGATCTTGATGCCTTGCCGGCGCGCAGCGGCCGGCAGCGCGCCATCGCGGCCCGCAGCGCGCGGATCGACCACCGTCACCGCTGCGCCGCACGCCTTCAGATCGAGCGCGCACTGATAGCCGCGGTCGTTGTTGGTGAACACCACCGCGTTGCGGCCCGGCAGCACGCCATAACGGTGTATGTAGGTCGACACCGCCGAAGCGAGCATCACGCCCGGCAGATCGTTATTGCCGAACACCAGCGGCCGCTCATGCGCGCCGGTCGCCAGCACCACGCGTTTGGCGCGGATCTTCCACAGCAGTTCGCGCGTGCCCTTGCGGGTCGATACCGGCAGATGATCGGTCAAACGCTGCACGACGGTCACGAGGTTATGGTCCTGGTAGCCGAATGCGGTGCTGCGCGTCAGCACCTTGACCTCAGGCATCGCGGCAAGCGCCGCTTCGATCTGTTCGACCCATTGCAAGCCCTGACGTCCGTCGATTTCGGTCTTGCAGGTCAGCAGGCTGCCGCCCAGTTCGCGCTGATCGTCGACCAGAATCACGCGCGCGCCGGATGCGCCCGCCGCCTGCGCGGCAGCGAGCCCGCTCGGGCCGCCGCCGATCACCAGCACGTCGCAGTGGCCGTAGCACTTGTCGTAGCGGTCCGCATCGCGGGTCTCGGGCGCCGTGCCGAGGCCCGCCGCCGCGCGAATCTTTTCTTCGTACTTCGGCCACCATTTGCGCGGCCACATGAAGGTCTTGTAGTAGAAACCCGCGGGCAGAAAGCGCGAGAACTTCTGGTTGATCGCCATTCTGTCGTGTTCGAGGCTGGGCTCTGCATTCACGCTGTTGGCCACCAGCCCCTGGTAAAGCTCGATTTCAGTCGCACGCGCATTGGGCACCGTATATTCGCCGCGCTCCAGTTGCACGACCGCATTCGGTTCGGTCACATCCGCGCTGACGATGCCGCGCGGCCGGTGATACTTGAAGCTGCGCGCAACGAAATGCACGCCGTTCGCCAGCAGCGCCGAAGCCAGCGTATCGCCCTGAAAGCCCTGATACGTACGGCCGTTAAAGGTGAACTTCAGCGGGATCGCGCGGTTGATGCGCCCGCCGGTGCCGAGTCGGTTTTTCTGGCTCATGGTTACTTGCCCTCCGCGGCGTACTGGCCGATCTTTTCGTAGCCTTCGATCCGGTAGCTGACCGTGTCGCGCGTCGCGACGAACCAGCGTCGGCATCCTTGCGTGTGCAACCATTGCTCGCGGTGCACGCCGCGTGGGTTCTTGCGCATGAACAGGTAGTCGCCCCATTCGCGGTCGCTGAGCGCATCGGTATCGAGCGGGCGCGCGATATCGGCTTCGCCGCCGCAGGTAAATTCGCTTTCGGCGCGCGGTCCGCACCACGGGCATTCGATCAGCAGCATCAGGTCTCTCCGTTGTGCGTGAAGTTCAGTGAGCCACGGCGGCAGCGCCGTGTTCGTCGATCAGGTGGCCGCTATAGAAGCGGTCCAGCGCAAAAGGCGCGTTCAGCGGATGCGGCGCGTCGTGCGCGATCGTATGCGCGAATACCCAGCCCGAGCCCGGCGTTGCCTTGAAGCCGCCGGTGCCCCAACCGCAGTTGAAATACAGGCCTTTCACATCGGTCTTGCTGATGATCGGGCACGCATCCGGCGTCACGTCGACAATGCCGCCCCACTGCCGGTTCATCCGCACGCGCGAAAACACCGGGAACATCTCGACGATCGCCTGCAGCGTGCCTTCGATCACGTTGAAGCTGCCGCGCTGTCCAAAGCCGGTGTACTGGTCGATGCCCGCACCGATCACGAGGTCGCCCTTGTCGGACTGGCTGATGTACGCGTGCACCGCGTTCGACATCACCACCGTGTTGACCACCGGCTTGATCGGCTCGGATACGAGCGCCTGCAGCGGATGGCTCTCGAGCGGCAGACGCACGCCGGCCATATCGGCGAGCGTGGTGGTGTTGCCGGCCGCCACCACCGCGACCTTCTTCGCGGCGATAAAGCCCTTTACCGTATCGACGCCGGTCACCTGCGCGCCATCGCGGCGAATCCCGGTCACCTGGCAGTTCTGGATGATGTCCACGCCATGCATATCCGCGCCGCGCGCGAAACCCCACGCCACCGCGTCGTGCCGCGCCACACCGGCGCGCCGCTGGATCGATGCGCCGAGCACCGGATAGCGGCTGTTCAGGTTGATGGTCGGTTCGATTTCCTTGATCTGCGCGGGCGTCAGAAACTCTGCGTCGATGCCGTTCAGGCGGTTCGCGTTCACGCGGCGCTCGGTATCGCGTACGTCCTGCAGCGTGTGCGCGAGATTCATCACGCCGCGCTGGCTGAACATCACGTTGTAGTTCAGGTCCTGCGCGAGGCCTTCCCACAGTTTCATCGCCTTTTCGTACAGCGCGGCCGCTTCGTCCCACAGGTAGTTCGAACGCACGATCGTCGTGTTGCGCGCGGTATTGCCGCCGCCGATCCAGCCTTTTTCGAGCACCGCGATGTTCTTCACGCCATGCTCCTTCGCCAGGTAGTACGCGGTGGCAAGGCCATGACCGCCGCCGCCGACGATCACCACGTCGTACTGCTTCTTCGGCTCGGGGCTGCGCCACTGCCGCTCCCAGTTCTCGTGATACGACATCCCGTTGCGCAACAGGCTGAATATCGAATAGCGGCTCATCGTCGGTAACCTCGTGGTGGTGCGTGTTCGTGTTGGCGTAGCAGCGTTCAGCATTCGATGACGTTCACGGCCAGCCCGCCGCGCGACGTCTCCTTGTATTTCGTCTTCATGTCGGCGCCGGTTTCGCGCATCGTCTTGATCAC
>DATLOW010000460.1:0-27651 GCA_035536055.1 Paraburkholderia sp.
TATCAGACGGAATGCGCGCAGGCGCAACAACAATGAATTCCGGCAACGGTGCTCGTTGCGGGGCGAGCGCAGGTCTACACTCGCTGTACTGAATGCGTACACGTCAGTACGCGGTACGATCCCCCGGAGAAAAAATCATGAAAATCGCACGAGTCATCATCGCAGGCCTGCTTGCAATTCCGTCCGTGTTTGCGTTTGCACAATCGACGCCGACTGCGATCAACGACGCCGTGAGTGCGCAAATCGCGCAAGAGAAGATGACGTATCGGTATGGGGATCATGTCGAGCAGACGCAGGCCGCGATAAACGATGCGAGGCGGACCGGACTGCTGCCGCATCAGATGACTGAAATGAACGTGGGCCGTTATTCGCTGTCGGTGGTGCGCCCTTCGTTCTGATTGAAATGCTGGCCGCAGCGTCGGACTTCGCAAGCCCTGCCTGAAAAACGACCTGTGCAATACGGGTCGATGTCCCCGTAAAAGATCGCCGACAACGCGGCTTGCTGTTACTGCAGCACAGCAAGCCGATCAACCCATCCATTCCCGGCGATGCGATGCCCAAATACTGGAAGACGTCCATTGTCCGGATTGGCGAAGACATGAAAGCCCGTCGCAAGCTTTTCGCGGAACATGACTGGCAGATCGAATATCCGCGATGAGTCACTGGCGAAATGCGCAATTAATCCTTGCGTGCAATGCGCTTAATTATCTGCTGGCGCTTTCCTAAACTTGGCATCGCCTTCTATCGACGCAACCCGGCGCTGTATGCGTATTAGGGTCGGGCTGATCCGCTCGCAATGAGCGAGGCACAACGACCGCGATGGCGAACCACGAATGGGTCGTTTGCGTCGACATTTCATTCCAATCAAGGAGACGGGATTATGACCAGGGCAACCAGCACATTGATCGCGGCCGTCGCCGCATTCACGCTGTCGGGCGCCGCTTATGCGCAGAACAACACGCTGGCCACGCCGAGCACCGTGTCGCCCGTCGCGGCAACGAGCAGCTACGGTACGCCTGGCGCTACCGGTTCGGACAGCGGCACGCGCGCCGTGTCGGCGAACTCGAATGCACAGAACGGTACGAGCAACGGCACGACGTCCAGCAAGCCCGCTTTCGGCGGCAACAATACGCTGGCGAGACCAAGCGTCACGTCGCCGGTCGGTAGCAGCAACTAACCGCGCGCGATTAACCGCGAGCAACCAGCCACGACAATCAGGTGCAGACAAGCGCGACGCGAACGGGCAGATCGGCCGTATCGCGCGCTTGTCCGTGTAACAACTGTAGTTTGTTCCCCACCTTGGCGACTCGCATGAACTACTGCAAGCGTATGCCGACCAGGTTTTCCTGAGCTGGCGTACCGCTTGTGCGACGCCTTCAAGGCTCCCCAGCCGTGCATGCCGTTTGCCGCATGCCGCGCTCCGTTCGCCACTTCAGCGAGCTATTGAACCACCGAAAAAGCTCTGTTTCCACTACGCTCGTCGCCAGACGAAACAGGTAAAGTCCACGCTTGCCCTCCGATCACGGCCATCGATAAGGCCGGCGGATTCGAATCCCGAAGAAAATTCACGCTATGGAAACGAAGTCCCCCGCGTTAGCGGATTCGCACAACGAACTCACGCAAGCTTCCGCCAAACGAACCGCGCTTGTGCTGCTCGCGGTATCGCTGGGCTTTGTGATGGCGATGCTCGACGTGACCGTGGTCAACGTCGCGCTGGGCGATATTCAGGCGACCTTCGACGCGCCTTTGTCGTCGCTGGTATGGATCATCGATGCGTACACGCTGACGTTCGCCGCGTTGCTGCTGCTCGGCGGCGCGGTCGCGGACCGCATCGGCGCGAAGCGCGCGTATATGCTGGGTCTCATCTGGTTCATCGCGTCATCTGCGTTGTGCGCGGTGGCGCCGTCGGGCAACTTCCTGATCGTTGCCCGTCTGCTGCAGGGCGTTGGCGCGGCGCTGTTTATGCCGGCCTCGCTGAGTCTTCTGACCGAGGCGTTTCCCGACTCGAAAACCCGCGCAAGAATGTTGGGCATCTGGGGGGCGATCATCGCGACCGCTGCCGGTTCGGGGCCGATGGTCGGCGGTGTGCTGGTGTCCGCATTCGGCTGGCGCAGCATCTTCTACGTCAATCTGCCGATCGGCGTGGTGGGCGCGATTCTGACCGCGATCGTGTTGCGTCCTTCGCCGGTCAAGCAGCATCCGTTCGATTTTCCGACCCATGCGCTGCTGATGATCGCGCTGTCCGGACTTAGCTTCGCGATGATCGAAGGTCCGACGCTCGGCTGGAGTTCGTGGCCGATTGTCGTGTCGGCCGCACTCGCACTGGCTGCGATCGGCTTCGTGCTGTACCGCGAAAGCGGCGCGGCCCATCCGGTGATCCCCACCAGCCTGTCGCGCAATCGCCGCTTCTGGATCCTGAACGGCATGGGTTTTATCGTCAACTTCGTGATGTTCGGGCAGATCTTCGCGATCAGTTTCTATCTGCAAAAAGGACTCGGCGGCAACGCGTTGGTCACCGGCCTGCGCATGTTGCCGATGATGTCGATGCTGTCGGTCGCGAATCTGCTGTCGGGTTTTCTGGTGGTGCGTCGCGGCGTGCGCGCGGTCATCTTTATCGGGCTCGGCGCATCGTGCCTCGGGACGGCGCTGGTTGGCATCACCGGTGCGCAAACCAGTTTCTGGTTTTTGGCCGCGTTTGTCGCGATCGCCAACGGCGGCCTTGGCCTCGCGATTCCCGCGATGCTGAGCGGCGTGATGCACGAAGCGGGGCAGAAAAACGCCAACGTCGGCGCGGCCACGCTGAATGCGAATCGCCAGATCGGCGCGCTGGCGGGCGTTGCGGCGACGGGCATTGTGCTGCATCAGGCCGCGCCGTGGGCCACCGACATGCGAATCGTGTTCGGCAGTTTTGCTGTGCTGGTGCTGTTTGCGATCGGTCTGGTCTACCGCAATTACAGCGCGCACGCGTGAGTGGATCAGGGCCAGCGCGCAGCGGGATCGGTGACACTGGCAGAACGTTGCTCGACTGATGTCGGTGGCGCGCATCGCCTCTACGTCCACGTGTTGCCGAGCGCGAACCCGGCAAGACGTTCAGGGCGTAGTGCGCGTCACCTAGCCGGGAACGAACTTTCCCGCCACCCGAAGCGCTTCGACGAAGCGAAGCGCCAGCATTACGCGGCACTCTATGCGCAAGCCGGCGCCATGCGGGCGAGCTTTGCGCAGTTCCTCGCGTTCACCCAGGATGCGGCCGACAACAGCGCATTTCTTGCGCAGGGCAAACTGCGGATGCCGGTGCTGGCCCCAGGTGGCGAAGCGACTTTCGGCTCGATGATCGGTTCGGTGATCCGGTCCGCGGCCGAGCACGTCGAAGATGTGATCATCCCGGATTGCGGGCACTGGATCACCGAAGAACAGCCGCAGGCGACTACCGATCTGGTGGTCGGGTTTCTGCATCGACGTTCTTGAGCCAGCAGGCGTCGCGCGCGTGCAGAACGCTGTGATCGCCACGGGGATAACACCTGCCCGGTGCGAACGGTAAAATCCACGGACCATACCGTGATGTCGGAGCAGGTGTTTGACCGCGCAGAAACAAGGCTTCATTTTGACCCGCCACTGGCGAGACACGCCGTCAGGGACGGAGGTGGTGTTCTGGCTGGCAACGGACGACGGGCCGCGCCAGGTCCGCCTGCGCCCGCAGGAATCCGTTGCCTTCATTCCCGCCGCGCAGCGCGAACAGGTCGAGCTGATGCTGGGTCGCGAAACACCGTCGGCGGGGCTCGAGCTGCGTTCGCTCGAGCTGCGCGACTTTCATCATCGTCCGGTGCTGGGGCTTTACAGCAGGCAGTACCGGCAACTGACGCGACTCGACAAGCGTCTGAAGCAGGTCGGTATCGACGTCTACGAGGCGGACATCTTCCCGCCCGACCGGTACATGATGGAGCGATTCATCACGGCGCCGGTGTGGTTCAGCGGCACCGCGGAAGGCCAACCGGACGGCGAACCCAACCCCAACGCCCCATTACTGAACGGCGACATGAAGCCCGCCTCCGGCTATCGGCCGCAATTGCGGCTGGTATCGCTGGACATCGAGACCAGTGCCAACGGAGAGCTCTATTCGATCGCCCTCGAGGGCTGCGGGCAGCGCCAGGTTTACATGCTCGGCCCGCCAAACGGCGACGACAGCGCGCTCGACTTCGACCTCGAATACTGCGCCAGCCGTGCGCACTTGCTCGAGCGGCTCAACCAATGGATGGCCCGGCACGACCCCGATGCGATCATCGGCTGGAATCTGGTGCAGTTCGATCTGCGCATCCTGCATCAGCATGCGGAGCAATATCGCGTGCCGTTGTGTCTGGGCCGCGACGGCAGCGTGATGGAATGGCGCGAACACGGCCTTACGCAGGGGCATTTCTTCGCGGGCGCGGCTGGCCGGCTGATCATCGACGGTATCGAAGCCTTGCGTTCGGCCACCTGGAGCTTCGCATCGTTCAGCCTCGAGTTCGTTTCGCAGGCCGTGCTGGGCGAGGGCAAGGCGATCGACAACGCGTACCAGCGGATGGACGAAATCCAGCGCCGCTTCGATGAAGACAAACCCGCGCTCGCGCGCTACAACCTGAAAGACTGCGAGCTGGTCACGCGAATCTTCGCCAAAACCGAGCTGCTGGCGTTTCTGCTCGAGCGCGCGACCGTGACGGGCTTGCCGGCAGACCGCAGCGGTGGGTCGGTGGCGGCTTTCACGCATCGTTATATGCCGTTGATGCATCGGCTCGGCTATGTCGCGCCGAACCTCGGCGACGTCGCGGGCGCGCCGAGCCCGGGCGGCTTCGTAATGAACTCGCGGCCCGGCCTGTACGACTCGGTGCTGGTGCTCGATTACAAGAGCCTGTATCCGTCGATCATCCGCAGCTTCCTGATCGATCCGGTCGGACTGGTGGAGGGCATGCGCCAGCCGGACGATATGCACTCGGTTCCCGGTTTTGTGGGCGCGCGCTTCTCGCGCACCCGGCATGGCCTGCCGTCGGTCGTCGCGCAGATCTGGGAAGCGCGCGAGGCGGCCAAGCGCGATCACAACAAGCCACTGTCGCAGGCGTTGAAGATCATCATGAACTCGTTCTATGGGGTGCTCGGTTCGACTGGATGCCGGTTCTTCGACCCGCGCCTCGCATCGTCGATCACGATGCGCGGCCACGAGATCATGCGCAAGACGCGCGAGCTGATCGAGGCGCAAGGCTACGAGGTCATTTACGGCGACACGGATTCGACCTTCGTGTGGCTGAACCACGCACGCACCGAAGACGAGGCCGCGCAGATCGGTCGCACGCTCGTCGCGCATATCAACCACTGGTGGCAGCAGAACCTGCGCGAGCGCTTCGGCCTCGACAGCGCGTTGGAGCTGCAGTTCGAGCGGCACTATCGGCGCTTTTTCATGCCGACCATCCGCGGCACCGAGGAGGGCAGCAAAAAGCGTTATGCGGGTCTCACGCAGCGTGAGGACGGTAGCGACGAAGTGGTCTACAAAGGGCTGGAAACGGTTCGCACCGACTGGACGCCGCTCGCGCAGAAGTTTCAGCAGGAGCTCTATCTGCGCGTGTTCCGGCGCGAACCCTATCGGGACTACGTGCGCGACTATGTGCGCCGCACCTTGAGCGGGGAGTTCGACGACCTGCTGGTGTATCGCAAGCGGCTGCGCCGACCGCTTGGCGCGTACCAGCGCAACGTGCCGCCGCACGTCCGCGCTGCCCGTATCGCCGATGAATTCAACCGGCAGCAAGGACGGCCGCTGCAGTATCAGAGCGGTGGCTGGATCAGCTACGTGATGACCAGCGCCGGGCCCGAGCCGCTTGAAACCTGGCGATCGGCGCTCGATTACCAGCACTACGTGAGCAATCAGTTGCAGCCGGTCGCGGATGCGATATTGACGTTGTCGGGCGAGGACTTCGAGACCTTGACGAGCGGACAGCAGACGCTTTTCTGACACGAGGGTGTCGAGACGTTGCCCGCGCGACCGGCAAGAATCGACGTTGACAGGTTCCGATTCTCTGACTAAAGTCAGAGATATGAGCGCCTCCGACATTCTGCAGGTTCGCAGCTTCAACCGCATCGTCGCCGAGAGCATCGGCGCTATCGACGACCACTTCCTCGGACGGGGGCGCCCAATGGGCGAGTCGCGTCTGTTGTGGGAGATCGGCGTCGACGGTGCAGAGGTTCGTGCGCTGCGCGAGCGGCTCAATCTCGATTCGGGCTATCTCAGCCGTACGCTGGCTGCGCTCGAACGTCAGGAACTTGTCGTGATCGTCAGTCATCCGGACGACCGCCGCGTGCGCCGGGCCTGCCTGACGCAGGCGGGCCTTGACGAGCGCGCCGAACTCGAACGGCTGTCCGATGCGGTTGCCGAGCGGGTTCTCGAACCGCTCGGCGATCAGCAGCGCCGCAAGCTCGTCGCCGCGATGTCCGAAGTCGAGCGGCTGCTACGGCCGTCTCTGGTGCAGTTCGCGCTGGAGGACCCGGGTAGCGACGACGCGCGGTGGTGCTTCGAACAATATTTCGGCGAGCTCGACAAGCGCTTTGACGCGGGATTCGACCCGTCGCTCAGCCTGTCGGCGGATATCGACGAACTCACGGCGCCGCAGGGCGCACTGCTCGTCGCGAGGCTGCATGGCAGCCCGATCGGATGCGTTGCGCTGAAGTTTCACAAGAAGTCGCCGGCAGAACTCAAACGAATGTGGGTAAGCCCGACGGCTCGCGGTATGGGGGTAGGCCGCCGGTTGATCGTCGAAGCCGAAAAGCAGGCTCGGCAGAACAAGGCGCGTGTGATTCGGCTGGAAACGAATCGAACGCTGCGCGAGGCGATTTCGCTATACCGGCAATGTGGGTACGTGGAAGTGGATGCCTTCAGCACGGAACCCTATGCGCATCACTGGTTCGAAAAGCGACTCGCGTAAGGGATTGCAGAGCTCGCGCAATCATTCGCGCAATCATTCGCTCACAGAAGCTTCGCAGCGGACCTGAGCCGACGCTTCTGCTCTTTTTCCAGTTCGCGCAGCGACTGCCGCGATGCACGCTGAGGAAGCGAGTCAAGGTGGCGATGCAACAATTCCCGGCTGGCGACCACGTCGTTGAGCGCGCCGAAGCGCTTTTGGAGCTTCTTCAGTTTTTTCAATCCTTTGCGCTGCTTTGCCTTGACGTACGGTTCGAAGAACTCCAGCAGATAGCGCACTTTCTTTCCCGCCTTTCTAACCTCGTGATAGCAGGCATAGTCGGACGCGCCTTTTGCACGGCGCATGCGCTTGTTCAACTGCCCGGTGGCGGTCTTCAGGCGCCTCGAAGCAAATTTTTTCAGTGGCGTCTGATGCGCGCGCGCCGCCAGTTCATGCTCCGCTTCCTGTAACGCACCGGTCAGAACCTGACGGATATTCGCGTGCGCCAACGTGTCGCGGCTGCTGCGCGATGCGTCGGCGCGCTGCGCGCGAAGCGCCTTGCGCAAATCGGCATCGCTGGAATCCTGCACCAGCGCGATCAGGATGTCCCAGTCGCGGGTGTTACCCGCCGCGCTTGCCAACGATTTATAGATTTCGCGCTGCCCTGCATCGAAGTCCCGATCCAGCACCGGTCGGTACGCCCACAACAGCGTGCGCAACCTGCGCAACGAAACCCGCAGCTTGTGCAATACCTCGGCGTCGGGATTGGCATCCAGGCTGCCCGCGTGCTTTTGCGCTTCTTCGATCAATGGCTTGGCAAATTGCGCGAAGGCACCTTCGACGGACTGCGGCGCCGCCACGTCATTGCTGTTGCCGTTGGGTTTCTTCATGGGCATCTTCGCGTGATAACGATGGGTGACGAGTGTCTTCGTCATCATATGCCCAGCATCGTGCATACCCGGCGGTTGCGGGTCCGCTTCATGCTCGCGCTCAGAGATCACGCGCCGGGCAGCGACGCGGAACGCAAAGAGCAGGCGCAGCTCGACAGCGAAGACCGCGGTTACAAGGCAGCGCTACTCACTACGTTGGCACGCACGCGGCAACTGGTTCAGGAAGGGGAGATCTGAAGGGCGGGTGCTGGGTTCGCGGCGGCCTTCGCTTGCTGTCCTCGAGCGTTGTGTGTGGTATCGCACATTCACATCAAACGAAACCGCCGCGCCTACTGTTTTAAAAATGGCCGATGTCGTATACCGATATGGTTGACGAATAACCCGGCCCACGATCGCCGACTCTGACGCAGGTCGAGCCTTTTCAATGACAGACTCGAATAAGGTAAGAAAATGCAGAGCTGCCGCATCGGCGGTCGTCTGTATAGCATTCGGCGCGGCGAGCGTGAATGCTCACGCACAGCAATTCTCTTTGCTAGCCGGCCCGCTGAGAAGCGGCGGCCACAACACCTACTCATGGCAAGCGAGCTATGGCGAAGGGCTCGGGCGCTATGCCGCGTGGAGTTTCTCCTGGTTAAACGAAGGGCATATTCCGGATCACCATCGCGACGGGCAAACCGTGCAGATCTGGGGACGTCTGCCGCTGTGGAACGACCGGCTGGAATTATCGGCGGGCGCCGGCCCGTATCGCTACTTCGACACGAGCCAGGCAAAGGCCGGCGGCGACTACGCCAATACCCACGGCTGGGGCGGCGTGTTCACGCTGCGCGCCGCGTACTACTTCGACAGCCGCTGGATTGCCGAGATGAGGCTGAACCGCGTACAGGCATTCGGCGGCCCCGACACCACGGCGCTGATCTTCGGCATCGGCTATCAGCTCGATGCACCTGAGGGTCCGGGACCGCGCGCGCACCCCGTGCCGCGCACCACCAACGTCACCAACAACGAAGTCACCGTGATGGTCGGCACGACGATCCTGAACAGTCCCGACTCGGAATCGAATCTGGCGGAAAGCATCGAGTACCGGCGCGGACTGTGGCGCTATGCGGATTTCACCGCGTCTTACCTGCATGAAGGCGGGCATGTGCAGTCGCGCCGGGACGGTATCGCAATGCAGCTGTGGGCAACGCGTGCATTCTTCGACGACCGGCTAGCGCTAAGCATCGGCGCGGGTCCGTACCTGTCGATCACGCAGAACGACGACCTGCCGCAAGACCGCACCGGCGACGGCCGCTTCTCGGGTCTGGTATCGGTATCGGCGAGCTATCGGTTTTCACAGCACTGGCTTGCCCGCGTCACGTGGAACCGCATGGTCACACGCTACGATCGCGACGCGGACATCATCGAGGCCGGCGTGGGCGTGCGCTTCTAGCGCACGCCGTCCAGACGCTGCCGCCGCCTCGAGCGGCGCATCTACGACTTCTTCGGATCCTTCGGCGCCGGTTTGGCCGCAGGCGCGGGTCTGTTTTGAGCAGTTGCATGCGCAACCGGTCTGACGGCGGGCGCCGGATGATTCTGCGCGAGCGGCCCCGCATGGCCCGGCGCGCCGGGGCGTTCGATCGGCCCATGCGCGGCGATCGCATGGTCGGGCAAATGGCCGGCATGATTCACCATTACCCTGTGCAGCTCCTCGCGGCGATGGAAGACGTCTTGCCGATGATCGCCATGAGCATAGAAACGCCGATGCCGTATGCCGTCCGGTCCGGCCACCCAGATATAGGTATCGCCGCCGACTATCACGACATCCGCATCGGCCACCGTCGATACATAGCTGTCGTTGGGCATCGGTTGATAAGCCTCTTCGTCGGTTTCGGGCGGCGCTGGCGGCGGCGGATTCAACACGCCGGCCAATACTTCGTTGACCTTGTTCGGATCCACCACGAGTTGGCCCTGGTCGTTGGTGGCGCACGCCGCGAGCAACGTCGCGCAAGCGATGGATAAGGCAGACACTCTCAATGTTGTTTTCAACTATATCCCCGGTTACTGGCTTCTTTTAAACGTCTGCTTTAATAACGGCGGCGTAGCGTGCGTCCTTGACCGTGATGGGGGCGATTGCGGGGTGTCGAATATTACGTGCCGTTACGCGCCAGCCAACCCGGCGCTAGCTGGCGCGCGTGACAACAGAATGACGCTGGCGCGCCCCTGTGGCAATTTAATGAGCCGCAATGCGCGGATTATCTATGGACCCATTCGATAATCGATCCGCGATTCGAAGAAAGATAAAGCGTTTGAACCAAAAGGGAATTGGCGCGCAATAGCGGTTGATACACGTCCGCTTGGACTGTCATTGGCGAGACATATGGCGATGTCCTAATTCGGCACCGATAGCTTTTAGACGGCTTTGTAATGTCGGGCATCGCTATTTCTGTTCAAACACTGACTTATTAACGAGTTGACCATGGATCGCCGTAAATTTATAAAGTGGAGCGGTTTCATGACCGTTTCGGTCGCGAGCACCACGATCTTGAGCGCCTGCGGGGGCAGCGACAGCCCAGCTTCGAACAACAGCGCGAGCGGCGCGCCGGCGAGCGGGTCCATGTCGTTTGCGCAGGGCGTCGCATCGGGTGACCCGCAGCCGGACAGCGTCGTGCTGTGGACGCGCGTGACGGGCGGCGACGGCATCAATCCGGTCAACGTCGGCTTGCAAGTGTCGACCACGGCCGATTTCACGTCACTGGTGCTCAATACCACGGTGGCGGCGAGCCCCGATTGGGACTACACGTTGCGCCATCAGGTCACCGGCCTCAGCGCGAACACCACCTACTTCTATCGCTTCAGCGCCGGCGGCGTGACCAGCATGGCGGGCCGCACGTGGACGCTGCCGGCCGCAGGGCAGTCGCTTTCGCAGCTGAAATTCGCGGTTATCTCGTGCCAGGACTGGAGCGTGAATCACTGGGCCGCGTTCGACGCGATGCAAAACGAAGACATCAACTTTATCGTGCACGTCGGCAACTACGTGTACGAACAGCTCGGCATCACGCTGGCGGTTACGCCGCCGCACGATCCGCAGCATCCTGCCTTCACGCTGCCCAACGGCACCGCGCTGCCGGACGGCTCGACCTACGCGACCACGCTGGCCGACTATCGCACGCTCTATATGACGTACCGGAGCGACCCGCGCCTGCAGAAACTGCATGCCAACTGGCCGATGATCGCGATCTGGAACGACCACGAGTTTTCCAACGACTGCTGGCAGGATCACGAGACCTATACGTCGGCCGAAGCCGAGCAGACCGCGCGCCGGCGCAGCGCCAATCAGGCATGGTTCGAGTTCATGCCGACCAACGTCAGCTTCACGGCCGCCAACACGTCGTTCCAGAACATCCAGATCTATCGCTCGTTCACGTTCGGCAATCTGGCCACGCTGGTGATGACCGACGAGCGTCTGTATCGCGCAGCTCACGAGGTCGCGGAACAGGTATCGGGCAACCCGGTCGGCAGCCGTTACTTCGTGCCGAAGGCCACGGTGGCCGCCGCCGAACAGGCCAGACTTACCGCCAGCAACAATGCGCTGACGCCGGTGTCGATGCTGGGCGATACGCAGCGCCAATGGTGGCAAAGCCAGATGAGCACGGCCACCACGACGTGGAAGCTGTGGGGCAACGACGTCTCGCTGCTGCGCATGCAGGTGGATATGTTCGCGGCGCTGACCGATGCGCTGACCCAGACCGTCGTGCAAACCGCCAACGGTCTGGCGGCGTTCCAGACGCAGTTTCACAACGCGATCCAGGCGGATCTGACCGCGGCCGTCGCGGGCAACCTGGTCCCCGCGCCGTTCACGAACCTGAATACTTTCGCGGCGGGTCTGGGCTTTTCGCAGGCCGACATCCAGGCGACCATCGCCGTGCTGAATGCACTGCTGCCGCCTTATTCGGTGCTGACCACGATGCTGATGAACGCCGACCAGTGGGACGGCTACAACGCTGAACGTCTGAGCCTGATGAGCTTCCTGACGAGCAACAACATCAACAACGTGGTGGCGCTGACCGGCGACCTGAACGGCTTTGCCGCCGGCACCGTGATGAACGACTTCGATGCGGCCACGCCGACGCCGGTGATGGTCGATCTGGTGACGGCCGGCATTTCGAGCACGTCGCTGTTCACGTCGTACGTGGCATTCGTCAACAATCCGGCGAACCATATGGCGTGGCTGGGCAAGACGGCGTCGCCGACCGGGGCCAACAGCCTCGATACGATCCTGAAGGCCAACAACAGCTGGCTCGCGTACACGGACACCAACGCGCAAGGCTATAGCGTGATCACGCTGACGCCGAGCGAGTTGACCTGCAACTTCCGCAAGCTCGCTCCGGTCAGCCCGACGGGCCAGGTCCCCACGGCTGCCACCGCAGTGGCCAGCACGCAGGTGGTGACGGTGCCGGCGAATTCGGCCGCAGTCACCGTGGTGACGGCATAAGCGCACGGATGGACGCGTAAGCCGATGGCCCGGGAGCCGGTACGGTCCCGGGCCCTCGGGACAGGCATGTAGCAAACGGCTCGACTTCCATGGGTTTTCCCTGATGTTGGGCCGTGTCGATTCCGGCTTTGATGCAGCGTCGTACAGATGTGTCCAGTTTCTCCACGACAAGGTGAGCTCATCATGACGACCGGAACCATCAAACTCCACCGTGTATTGCGCGCGACGCCCGAGCGCGTCTATCGCGCGTTTCTCGAACCCGATGCGATTGCGAAGTGGCTGCCGCCGTACGGCTTCACGTGTCAGGTCCATCATATGGACGCGCGCGCGGGCGGATCGCACAAGATGTCGTTTCGCAACTTCAGCACCGGACACAGCCATTCATTCGGCGGCGAGTATCTCGAACTGGTACCGTTCGAAAAGATCCGCTACACCGACCGCTTCGACAATGAGAACCTGCCCGGCCAGATGACCGTGACCGTCACGTTGCTGCAGGTGTCCTGCGGCACCGAGCTTGCGATCACGCAGGAGGGCGTGCCCGAGGTGATCCCGGTCGAGATGTGCTATCTCGGCTGGCAGGAGTCGCTGGTGCAGCTGGCAAGACTGGTCGAACCGGAAATTCCGGACTGACGGCGGTCTGCACTGCGCTGCGTGGCCGCGCATGGCGAAGTCTCGCGCGGCACGGTGATTGCTGAATTCATGTCAAGCAGGCGATGACCGCCTGCGCCGATATCCAAACTAAAGGAGGACGGATCATGAAAAAAGCAACCAGCGCATTTATCGCGGCCGTCGCCGCGCTCGCGTTGTCGGGTGGCGCCTATGCACAGGCGGGCGGAGGCACGGCGGGCGGCGGGACAGCGGGCGCCGGCTCGTCGAGCAACGGCAGCACGGCAAGCCCGGCCAATCAGGTGAACAACAGTTACGGCACACCAGGGTCGGCCAATTCGGACAGCGGTATGAGTGCCGGAGCGCGGACCTCGGGCCTGCCGAACAGCACGAACAACAATGCGAACACGGGCACCAGCGCGCCGAAGAGCAATAACACGCTAGCGACCCCGTCGGTCGTGTCGCCGGGCGCCGGTCAATAACAGACGAGCGCCGCGCGCGAGCGATCGCGTGCGGCGCGCGATGGCTTTGCACCTGACGTTCGTCAGGCCGCTGTCGTCGTCGGCAGCGGCCTTTTGTTTTTGTATAACTTACGCTGCGTTTCAGGCATCCTGTTTGCTCGCTGGCGACTCACGCACGCCGCGCCTGGCCGCGGCCGTGGCCTGACCATTGTCGAACCGCCGGCACGACGGCAAACCGCGACCTATACTTTCCGTTCGTCCGTACCCGCGTCAAATCGCATCGCGTCCACCCGCAGCCTGACGCCGCACACGGTCTGCACGAATCCGCGCTGCAGGCCGCCAGCGCGGCATCGCGCAACGCCCGCGCAAACAGCTTTGCGCACCCAGTCATCCACGTGTCTGCCCCTCAAGGAGCCCGCTCGATGCAACATACCGCTTCCCGTCCCGACACCGCAGCCGGGCAAACCGTCGGCGAACGCCGCGACCGTCAGGCCGCCGGCACGACGCCTACGCCATCGCCGACCATGTCAGTCGAATTGTCGGTGAACGGCAAAACCTACTCGCTCGCGCTCGACCCGCGCACCACGCTGCTGGACGCATTACGCGAGCATCTGCATCTGACCGGCACGAAGAAGGGCTGCGACCACGGTCAGTGCGGCGCATGCACCGTCCATGTGAACGGCCGCCGCGTGAATGCGTGTCTGTCGCTGGCCGGCACTCACGAAGGCGACACCATCACGACGATCGAAGGGATCGGCAATCTGGCCGCGCTGCATCCGATGCAGCAGGCATTTGTCGAATGCGACGGTTACCAGTGCGGCTACTGTACGTCAGGGCAAATCATGTCCGCGGTCGCGCTGCTTGGTGAACCGGTCGGTCCCGCCGACGCCGACGTGCGCGAAGCGATGAGCGGCAACCTGTGCCGCTGTGGCGCGTATCAGAACATCGTCACCGCGATCCAGCGCGTGCGCGACAAAGCCTGAGGACGCCGCCATGGAACTCTTTCAACTGTCACGCGCGAACGATGTGCGCGAGGCGATCGCGGCCGGCGCCACCTCGTCGGGCGCAGCCGAAGGCGCGCAGGTGCGCTTTCTCGCCGGCGGCACGACGCTGCTCGATCTGATGAAACTGAACGTCGAGCGCCCGGGCCGCGTGATCGACATCAGCCGCCTGCCGCTCAACCAGATCGACGCCGCGCCGGACGGCGGCGTCAAGATCGGCGCGACGGTGCGCAACGCGGATCTCGCCATGCATCCGTTGATCCGCGAACGTTACGCGGTGCTGTCGCAGGCCTTGCTCGCGGGCGCGTCCGCGCAGCTGCGCAATATGGCGACCACCGGCGGCAACCTGTTGCAGCGCACGCGTTGCGTGTACTTTCGCGACACTACGATGCCGTGCAACAAGCGCGCACCCGGTTCGGGCTGCGCCGCGATTGGCGGCTTCAACCGGACCATGGCGATACTCGGCGTCAGCGACGCGTGCATTGCCAGCAATCCGTCGGACATGAACGTCGCGCTGACCGCGCTCGATGCAACGATCCATATCGAAGGCACCAAGGGCGTGCGCGGCATTCCGATCGACGCGTTCTTTCTGTTGCCCGGCACGACGCCGCAACGCGAGACCGTGCTCGAGGCGGGCGATCTGATCACGCACGTCACGTTGCCGGCGCCGCTGGAAGGCAGCCGTTCGCTGTATCTGAAGCTGCGCGATCGCGCGTCGTACGAGTTCGCGCTGGCATCGGCAGCGGTGGTGGTGAAGGTGGTCGATGGGCGCATCGCGCATGCGCGTGTTGCGTTGGGCGGCGTCGGCACGAGGCCATGGCATTCGACTGAAGCCGAAGCCGAGCTGCACGATGCGACGCCCGATGCCGCGACGTTCGCGCGTGCCGCGGATGCCGCGCTCGCCGATGCCCGGCCGCAGAGCCAGAACGGCTTCAAGGTCGAGCTGGCCCGCCGCTGCCTCGTGCATGCATTGACGCAAGCCACCCGCGCCGATTGACTTCGAACAGGACCCCAACATGTCCACTGTGACTGACACCTTGCTGTCCGTGATCGGACAGCCGCAAGCGCGCATCGACGGTCCGTTGAAAGTCAGCGGCGCCGCAACCTATACGTCGGACGTCGATCTGCCGGATCTGCTGCATGCGGTGCCGGTATGCAGCACGATCGCCAGCGGGCGCATTACGTCGCTCGAATTCGCGAACGCGCAGAGTATGCCCGGCGTACATGCCGTGCTTCATCGCGGCAATATCGGCCGCTTCTACCGGATCTCGGGCAATTCGATGGATACCGGCTTCGTCGACGAGCAGCGTCCGCCGTTCGAAGACGACGTGATCCGTTACTACGGCCAGTACGTTGCGGTCGTGATCGCCGATACCTTTGAAGCTGCCAGCGCCGCCGCGGCTGCCGTGAAGGTCGGCTATGAGGTCGCCGCGCATGACGTCAGCGCCGAACTCGGCAGCAGCGACGCAGCGTCGAATGTCGAAAGCGAACGCGGCGATGCCGCGCGCGCCTACGACAGCGCGCCCGTCAAACTGGACGCGACGTACGTGACGCCGGTCGAAACGCACAACCCGATCGAACTGCACGCGACCGTCGCGCATTGGGACGGCGAAGGCTATACGTTTTACGAAACGAGCCAGGCCGTGTCGAATCACCAGGGCACGCTGATGCAGATGCTCGGCTTGCCCAAGGAGAAGGTGCGCGTGATCTCGCGCTTTCTCGGCTCGGGCTTCGGCGGCAAGCTGTGGATGTGGCCGCATTCGCTGCTCGCCGCCGCGGCGACCCGGCATACCGGGCGACCGGTCAAGCTGGTGATAAACCGCAAGATGATGTTCCAGAACGTCGGGCATCGGCCGGTCACACAGCAGCGGATGCGGCTGTCCGCCGATCGTGACGGCAAGCTGACGTCGATCCGTCACGAATACATGAACCACACCGCGATCGCCGACGACTACCAGGAAACCTGCGGCGAAATCACGCCGTTTCTGTACAGCGTGCCGAATCTGCGGGTGGCTTCCGGGCTGGTGAAACGCCACGTCGGTTCGCCGACCGCGATGCGCGGACCGGGCGCAGTGCCCGGACTCTACGCGCTCGAATCGGCGATGAACGAACTGGCGCGCGAGCTGAATATCGACCCGGTCGAATTGCGGTTGAGAAACGAACCGCGCGTCGATGAAAGCACCGGCTTGCCGTTTTCGTCGCGCCATCTGGTCGAATGCCTGCGTACCGGCGCGGAGAAATTCGGCTGGGCACAGCGTACGCCGGCCGTGGGATCGATGAAACGCGACGGGCTCACGCTGGGTTGGGGCGTCGGCGCGTGTGCGTGGCCGGGCTTGCGTTTCTCGACGCAGGCGTCGGTGGATCTGCGCGCGGATGGCACGGCGCGCGTCACGTGCGGCACGCAGGACATCGGTACCGGCACCTATACGATTCTTGCGCAACTGGTTGCGTCCGAAACCGGTTTGCCGCTCGAGCGTATCGACGTCGAACTCGGCGATACGATGCTGCCGCTGGGGCCGATCTCCGGTGGTTCGGCGGCGACGGCGTCGGTGATCCCCGCGGTGCTGCAAGCGGTACGCGCGGCCGTCGATATCGTGCTTGCGCGCGCCGGCGCGGTTGCGGAGTCGCCGTTCAAAGGCGCGAAACCCGAGCAACTGGCGTTGACCGCGGGCCGCGTGCATCGCAAGGACGCGTCGCCCGACACGGGCGTGCCCTATGGCGCGATACTCGAGGCGGCGAAGATGTTTTCGGCGTCCGGCAACGGCAGCGCGCAGGGCGGCTTCGACGATCCGCTGAAGAAGGAATATTCGATCTACTCATACGGCGCGCACTTCGCAGAGGTTACATGGCAGCCGGAGATCGCGCGACTGCAGGTGAGCCGGGTGGTCACGGTGATCGACGCGGGAAAGATCCTCAATCCGCACGCTGGGCGCAATCAGATCGAAGGTGCGGTGGTGATGGGCGTCGGTATGGCGCTTTTCGAGCACACGATGTACGACTCGCGAAGCGGCGCGCCGATCAACAGTAATCTGGCCGATTACATCATTGCGTCGCACGCGGATAGCCCGAAGCTCGATGTGACCTTTCTCGACTATCCCGATACCGTGTTCAACGAACTCGGCGCGCGCGGCATCGCGGAGATCGGGCTGGCGGGCATCGCGTCGGCGATTACCGATGCTGTGCATCATGCGACAGGCGTGCGCGTGCGCAAGCTGCCGGTGATGATCGAAGATCTGCTGGGCGCAGAGCAGGGCAGCTAGCATCTGCGCGGTGCCGGGCTTCAACCCCGGCACCACGCAGCGACGTTGAGTGAGGGCAACATGGGCATACAGCTAAACCACACGATCGTCTGGTGCAGCGACAAGCAGCGGTCCGCGCAGTTTCTGAAGGACCTGCTCGACCTGCCCAGTCCTGTCGTATTCGGGCCGATGCTGGTGGTTCAGCTCGACAACGACGTGTCGCTCGACTTCTACGAGAGGGAAGGCCCGATCTCGATGCAGCACTATGCGTTTCTGGTGACCGAGGACGAGTTCGATCGCGCGTTCGCCCGAATTCGCGACAAGGGGCTGCCATACTGGGCCGATCCGTCGAAGCAGCGAGCGGGCGAGACGTATCAGCACAATGGCGGCCGGGGCGTGTATTTCGACGACCCCGACGGCCATTTTCTCGAGCTGATGACCCGCCCTTACAAGATCGAAGCGTAGCGGGCCGCGGACCGAGCGGATTCAAGCTTTATAGATCCAACCGCGAATCGACGCCGTCACATCGTGACGGCGCCTCCTGTCTATGCGGTCGACGTCTGCTTGTCGAACGCGGCCTTCAGCACGTCAGCCGAAAACGGCACGCGCCGGAAGCGGATACCGGTCGCATCGAACAACGCATTCGACAGCGCCGCGGCCATCGGTCTGCTGGCCGGCTCGCCGGCTCCCGAAGACGCCTGGCTCGGGTGATTGTTGACCATCACGATGTCCACCGCATCGGGAACGTCGGAGATTTCAGCGATCGGATACGTGAGCCAATCGACGCTGGTCACGCGATGACTGTCGAAGTGCACGCCCTCGTATTTGGCCCGGCTCATGCCCATCATCAGATTGGCTTCGATGGTGCCGGTCAGATTGCGCGGATTGATCACGTAGCCGCAGTCGTGCGCGACCACGAAACGCGTGACGCGGAACTGTCCGGTATCGCGCTGCACCTCGATCTCGGCGATCAGCGCCACCGTGGTCTTGCCACGCGGTGCATAGGCAATGCCGCGTCCCGTCACGACGTTGCCGGCTTGCGCCGGTTTGGGCGACGGACGTGCCTGCCAGCCGGCTTTTTCGGCAGCGGCACGAATCACACCCTTATCGCGTTCGTCTTTCAGGTAACGCAGACGAAATTCCACCGGGTCGGCCTTGGCCGCGGCGGCCAGCTCATCGATAAAGCATTCGCTGGCAAAGCAGGTCGCCATGCCGTCCGGATCGCGCAGGTGCGCGGTGCGCAGGCCGGTCGACAGCGAACGTTCCCAGTCCAGCAGATCGCTGCGCCGCCGCTTGTTGTCGAACTGATAGTGCTCGTCGGCCAGCTGGAAGGCCTGCGCACCGCTATTGCGAAAACCGCCGATCAGTTGCGCGGACAACGTGTCGCCAGCCACTTCGGTACCGGCGGGGCGCACCAGGCTCGAGTAGCCGCGCGCCAGATACGAAAACGCCACGACCTTGCCGTCGCGGTCGAGCGCACCCTGCATACGGAAGCTGGTCGGCGAACCCTTGGGGTCCCAGCCGACCGCATCGGCGCGCATATATTGCACGCGCACTGGCCGTCCCACGGCCTTCGAAAGCAGCATCGCATCCATCGCCGCATCGTCGGCATCGTTCATGCCGTACGAACCGGGACCCGGCATCCAGGTGACGCGCACCTTCTCCAAAGGCATATTCGCCATTTGCGCGAGCGCGCGGCGCAACGGGTAGGGCTTCTGACCGGCTGCCCAGATCACGGCGCGCTCGGCAGTGACGTCGGCGACCGCGCATCCCGGCCCCAGGCTTGCATGAGAATGGAACGGGAAGTCGTAGTCGGCGGAAAGCCGGGTGGCTGCGCCGGTCATCGCCGCATCGACGTCGCCGACGTTCTGCGCGGTCTTGGACACCACTGCGCGTTCGCTGCGCAAGCGCGCGTACAGCGCATCGTAATCGGCATCGAAGGCGGCGTCGGGCTCGGTCCACTTGATCTGCAGATCGCGCGAAACCGTGATCGCCTGCTCTTCGCGCTCGCATACCACGCCGACGAAATTGCCTTGCGTGACGACTGCGACGAGCCCCGGGAAGATCTGGCCGCGCGGCACTTCGACCAGTTGCGCGCCGGCTTGCGGCGGCCGGATCACGCGACCGTGCAGCATGCCGGGCAGCTTGAGGTCGACCAGGTAATGGTATTCGCCGCGCGCCTTGGCGGGGATATCGATACGCGGTACCGGCTGGCCGACCACGCTATAGGTAGCCGGATCCTTCAGCGGCGCATGCTCGTCGAGCGTCACATGAAACTCGCCGCCGCCGACCAGTTCGCCATAGCTGACACGCTTTGCTGCGTCCGAGTTCGACTGTACGACGCCGTCGCGCACGGTGAGCTGCGCCGCATCGGTTTGCAGGTGTTGCGCACCCCGGTTCAGCAGCGCTTGCCGGGCCTGCGCGCTGGCGCGCCGCAAGGCCTTGCCGCCGTCCTGGATACCGTTGCTGCCGCCGGTGCCGCGCTGATCGACCGTCGTAGCGGTATCGCCCATATTCACGGTGACGCGGGACAGCGGGACGTCCAGCTCCTCCGCGACGATTTGCGCGAAGGCCGTGCTGATACCCATGCCGGCCTCGATCTTGCCGACGCTCGCGATCACGTCGCCATCCTGGGTGACGGCGATCCACGAGTCGAGCTGGTTCGGCGGTACGGTCGCGGGCCACGGAACGCTTTGCGGCTCGAGCACCGCATCGGCTGGCACACCGTGCGCGACGACGTCGGCGCGCTCCGGTATCGCTGCTGCGTTGGCGAGCGCAGGCCATGCGAACGACACGATCAGCGCGCCGCCCGTGCCGAGGAATTGCCGCCGCGAAATCTTCAATGCAACGTCTGACATGACGATCTCCAGGTCCAGGTGGGCATTACGCCATGGCCTTGGCGGCACGTTTGACCGCGCGCAGGATCGCGATATGCGTTCCGCAGCGGCATTTGAGTCCGGTCAGCCCGGCGCGAATCTCGGCATCGGATGCATGCGGATTCTGTTTGAGGAACGCCGCGCTGTTCATGATCCAGCTATTCATGCAGTACCCGCACTGCGCTGCCTGCTCTTCGATAAATGCATGCTGGACCGGATGCAAACCATCGACGCGTTGTTCTGCCGGCACGGTTTGCGCAAGGCCTTGCAACGTGGTCACCTGATGGCCCGCTACGACCGATACCGGCAATACGCATGAGCGCACCGCGGCGCCGTCCAGATGAACGGTGCATGCACCGCACTGCGCGAGGCCGCAGCCGAAGCGCGGGCCGGTGAGATTCAGTTCGTTGCGCAATACATAGAGCAGCGGCGTATCGGGCGTGGCTTGCACGACGTGCGGTTTGCCGTCCACCGAAATCGTCAGCGCGGCAGCGGCGCCGGCCGATGCAGCGGGGGTAACGGAAGACGCGGAGTGCGATGAATGCGAATGCTGCGGCGAGACTGTGCTTTGCGGGGAATGCGCTGGCATGGCCGGCTCCTTGAGTCGTTTTTATTTATGACAGGGGGCTTGCTTCTGGCTGACAGCGGGCTGCTCGTGGACAGCCTACAAGCCTTTGAGCGACATCGACTCTGGGAGTATGCACCCAAGTTTGTCGGCGCTGTCAACATCGCGATACGGACGACGCCCCGGTTCGATCGACAGAAGGCCGATCGGCACGACGGCCCGCGTCGGCGTTGCATGCTTTTTGCTCGCTGATCACTGTGGCCCGTGCTCGCCTCGTGACGCACGGGCCAACCGGCCGTGATGCCCGTCGAGCAGGGAGAACGTGATGCCAGCCATCGCCAGTAAGGTATGCGTTGCAATTTTCGCCATCGTGATTGCAACGCTGGCGGCGTGCAGCGGAAATAGCGGCGGTGGCAGTGCGCCGCCGGACAATCCGGCTGGCGGTGTCCGTCTGCAGATCGTGTCGTTCGGCGACAGCCTGTCGGACGTCGGAACCTTTGCGCCGCTCGCCAGCGCGGTAGGCGGCGGACGTTTCACGACCAATCCCGGACAGGTGTGGACGCAACTGGTCGCGCAGTATTACGGCGACACGCTGCGCGCCGCCTATACGATCGGCTTCGATCATCAATTGAGTCCGCAAGGCGGCTTCGGTTATGCCGAGGGCGGATCGACCGTCGCGACACCGGCCAACCTGAACAACTTCCTTGTCGATGTGATCGGCGATATTGAAATGCCCGTCAATCAGCAGGTGTCGAGCTATCTGTCGGCGCACGGCAGTTTCAATGCGGGGCAACTCGTGCTCGTATGGGCGGGCGCGAACGACGTGCTGCGCGCCGGCGCGCTGCCGGGCGCCGCGCCGACCGTCGAGGCTGCGGCAACCACCCTGGCGCAGATCGTCGGGCAGATCGTGCAGAACGGCTCCACCCATGTGGTGGTGGTCAACCTGCCGAACATCGGGCTATCGCCGACCGGGCTCGCGTCGTCCGACGGCGGAGCGAACCTCACGCAGTCGTCGCAACTGTTCAACGACACGCTGAACGCGGCGCTGCAAAGCAATGGCTTGCAGGGAAAGGTGATCCAGGTCGACGCGTACAGCTGGATCAATCAGATCTTCGCGAACTTCCAGGCCAACGGCTTCACGGTGTCGAACACGGGCCAGGCATGCGACCCCGCGAAGACGCCGCACGACACCGCATTATTGTGCTCGCCGGCCACCTACACGACGCCCACTGCGGACCAGACCTACATGTTCGCCGACGACCTGCATCCGACCACGCGCCTGCACGCGCTGTTCGCGCAGTTCGTCGAGCGGCAGATTGCGAGCAGCGGGCTTGGTCACTGAGCATCGGCGAGCGCGGATGATCGCGCGTGCCATCGACGGCGCGTGAACGGCTTCGTGTATCGCGAGGCGGCCGTCCGGACGTCAAGCTCGTGGGCTAGCGCAGCCGCCCGTTACACTACGGTTTTCGCGCGACGGTGCAAGCGGCGCCGAATGGCCGAAGCCGCACCGCCGCCGCGCCCCTGAAGATCCTCTGCCCACGAAAAGAAAGGAGAAAACTCGATGCCGAGCCACGATCGAGTGCGACCAGCCGCGCTTGGCGACTTTGTCTGGCGCATGGTGCTTTGGCTCGGCTTTCGCGTCGCGCGCGTCTGGTGGCGCTTTCGACAGCCTGAGCATGAAGGTGCGCTAGTCGCGATCTACGTCGGGCAGTCGCTGTTGCTGTTGAAGTCGTCGTACCGGACCGAGTGGAATTTTCCCGGCGGCAGTGTTCATGCCGGCGAGACGCCCGCCGCAGCGGCGCGGCGCGAAATGGATGAGGAAATCGGTCTGTCGTCGTACACGTTGCAGCCGGTGGGCCGCGCCAGCGGCATCTGGGACGGACGAAAAGACCAGGTGCATTTCTTCGAACTGCGCCTCGATCGCATGCCGGAACTGCGGCTGGACAATCGGGAAATCGTCGCCGCGCATCTGGCATCGCCGGAGGAATTGCGCGGCATGGCGGTGACCGAGGCGGTCGCTGCGTATCTGCGCCGGGACCTGCGCGATTAGACCTCCGCGGACCATGCGGCCGGTGTCGTAATCCGTCATGGGCAGCAGTGAAGCATCGGCGCGTCAGCGCAGTACGCGAGGCAAAAGTGTATCGGTCGAACTCGCAGAAAATTGTGACTGTCAGCGTCATGCGGCGGACGCTACGATGCCTGTCAATCTGCCGAGTGGGTGCGCCCTGATGCCGTGCGGACCGAACCCGACAGCGTGAGCGAGGACCGAACCCAATGAAGCGATCGTACAAGGTAGTCGATGTGTTCACGTCCCAGCCGCTGCTGGGCAATCCGGTGGCTGTCGTGATGGACGCGGACGGCCTGAGCACGGAAGCGATGCAGGCCATCGCGAACTGGACCAACCTGTCGGAAACGACCTTTGTGCTGCCGCCCACGGTAGCCGACGCCGATTACCGGTTGAGGATTTTCACGCCACACAGCGAGCTGCCGTTCGCGGGACACCCAACCCTCGGCAGCGCGCACGCGATCCTGGAAGCCGGGCGTGTCGCGCCGCGCGCAAGCGGCCGCCTGATTCAACAGTGCGGCGTCGGTCTCGTCGAACTGGCGCTCGACGAGCAGGGCGGCGACCGTCAGCTGACCTTCGTGCTGCCGCCCGCCACGCTGCAGCCGCTGCACGCGGCCGATAGCGCCGAGCTGGAGCAGCTGCTCGGCTGCAAGGTGGACCTCAAGACTGCGCCGGGTATCGTCAACGTCGGCCCGATCTGGATCGTCGCGCAACTGAACGATGCCGCGACGGTGCTCGATCTGCGGCCCGATTTCGCGAGACTGGCCGAGCTCGAGCGACGCCTCGGCGTTACCGGCCTGACCGTATTCGGCTCGCACGGGCCTGCCGATGAAGCGGCTATAGAAGTGCGCAGCTTCGCACCGTCGAGCGGTATCGAAGAAGATCCTGTCTGCGGAAGCGGCAACGGCAGCGTGGCGGCCTTCCAGTGGCAACGCGGCCTGTTGCCGGCCGGCGGAACCGACTACGTCGCGGCGCAGGGCCGTCGCGTCGGGCGCGATGGGCGGATCAAGGTGAACGTGGAGGCGGATGGCCAGGTGCGCGTCGGCGGCGCCTGCGTCACCTCGGTAGACGGCTCGCTGATGCTGTAGCCGGTCGCCAGGAAGCCGCAACGCGAGCGCCGTTGCGTTTTAGCCAGCGGATTGGGCGGCGCAGCACACGGCGGATTGGACCAAGGTCCAATATCGTTTGCGCAATGCAGCGAGTAGGCTGACCTCGAATGCGTCGTCAGAAGGATCCAGCGCAACCGAGATCCTCAACCATGACGGAGGTCATGATGCACAGAAGAGGCTTTCTGCAGACCGGTGCGGCCGGTCTCGTGCTGATGGTTTCACCCGCTGCGATCAACGTCGCCGCGGCCGACGAGTCCAATGCGTCCAAGCGCAAGGCGATCGACGCAAAAGTGAACGGCACGTTGTCGAAGCTGTACTCAAGCGTGACGGGCTCGAAGGAACTGGTTTCGAAGGCGAACGGGGTGCTCGTGTTCCCGTCGGTGATCAAGGTCGGCTTCGTCGCCGGTGGCGAGTATGGCGAAGGCGCGTTGCGGGTCGCCGGAAAATCCGTCGGTTACTACAGCACGGTATCCGGGTCGTTCGGCCTGCAGGCAGGTGCTCAATCGAAGGCCATCATCTTTCTGTTCATGACCGAGGATGCGCTCGCCAGCTTTCGCGATTCGAAAGGCTGGTCGGCCGGCGGAGAGGGCTCGGTTGCCTTGCTGAAGGTCGGCGCGAACGGAAAACTCGATACCAACACAGCAACCGCGCCGGTGAACGCGATCGTCATGACCAATGCCGGGCTAATGGGGGATGTGTCGCTGTCGGGAACCAAGGTGTCGCGGCTGAACATCTGAGCGTAGCGACCGCAAGCTATCCCTCGCGCTTGCTGCGCCCATACAGCAACAGCATCGCGGCGATCACCACGCCGTAGATAATCTGCCGCCCGGCTTCTGGCATCTGAGCGACCGACAGGATCGACTGCAGCAGTGTGATCAGGATCGCACCCGCGACGGTGCCGAGGTACGAACCCCGGCCGCCCAGAATCGATGTGCCGCCGAGCACTACCGCCGCGATCGCCGGCAACAGGTAGGCATCGCCCATCGACTGCGCCGCCTTCGACGCATAACCGGCGAGCAGCACGCCGCCGAACGCGGCAAAGGCGCTGCACACGGCGAATGCGGCGATGGTGACGAGCCGCGTATCGATGCCCGAAAGATACGCGGCACGCTCGGTATTGCCGATCGCATACAGCGTGCGGCCGAAGGTGGTGCGCGACAGCAGGAACATCGTCGCGCCGCCGATCACCACCCACAGCGCGACCGCGTTCGGCACGCCCGGCACCAGCCAGCCCGCCGCGAGCCAGCGCATCACGTCAGGCGCGGAATCCTGCGGCGACGAGCCGCCGGTATAGACGATCATGATGCCCTGCGCGACCGCATTGGTCGCGAGCGTCGCGATCATCGACGGAATGCGCAGTAGCGCGACGAGGATGCCGTTGACGATCCCGATCAGCACGCCGCAACCGATGCCGGCCGGAATCGCCAGCGCGACGCCGAGGCCGCCGTGCCCGGCGACCGCGCACGCCATCATCGCGCCGACCGTGATGGTCCACGGCAGCGACAGGTCGATATGGCCGAGCAGGATCACCATCATCAGGCCGGTCGCGATGATGCCGAGAAAAGCGCCGACCTTCAGCTGCAGCAGAATGTATTCGGGCGACGTGAAGTTGCGCGAATACATGCCGCCCACCAGCAGCAGCGCGACGATGCACGCAAACGCAATCAGGATCGGCCGGTCGACGTTGCGCGTGAGCTTCGACACGAGCGTGGTCCGGCCGCTTGCCGATACGCCGCTCATTGGAACCACTCCAGACGGTTGCGCACCCTGAACAGCCCGCATGCGCCGATCGCGACGGCCAGCAGCAGGATCACGCCCTGGAACAGCGGCTGCCACAGCGCATCGACGTTGAATACGAACAGCAGATCGCCGATCGAGCGGAACGCGAAGGCGCCGAAGATCGCGCCGATCGCGCTGCCCTTGCCGCCGAGCAGCGACACCCCGCCGATCACCACCGCGGCGATCGAAAACAGCGTATAGGAGTTGGCGCTGCCGAGGCTCGCTTCGCCGGTATCGGTGAAGAACGTCAGAAACAGGCCGCCGAGTGCCGCGAGCAGGCCGGCCAGCATGTAGCTGGCGAACTTCGCGCGGCGGATCGGCATGCCGGACAGAAACGCCGCCGCTTCGGACGAGCCGGTCGCATATGCCGCGCGGCCGATCGTCGAGCGTTTGAACGGCACCCACACGATCAGCACGGCCGCCAGCAGGATCAGCAGGCTCGCCGGCACGACGCCCGCGACCTTGCCGGTCAGTGCGTCGGCGAGATCCTCGTTGATCGAGCCGCCAGGCACCGGGCGCAGCAGCAGCGCGAGTCCATAGAATACGGCGCCGGTTGCGATCGTCGTCACGATCGGCTGCAGCCGGCCGTAAATGATGATGATGCCGTTCAGCGCGCCGCACAGCGCACCTGCGACGAGCACGCCGACGATGCCGAGCGCGCTGTGCAGCCCGTCGCCGGTGACGATCCACGAGCCGAGGCAATTCGTCAGCACCAGCGTCATGCCGATCGACAGGTCGATGCCCGCGGTCAGCACGACGAGCGCCTGGGCCATCGATACCAGCGCGAGCAGCACCGCCTTGTTCGCCGCGGTCTGAAATACGTTGGCCGACAGACTCGACGGATAGTTGAACAGGTAGATCGCAAACATCAGCACGAACAGGCAGAACGCGAAGGTCGTGCCGCGATTTTCCGCATACCAGTAACGCAGCCCGCTCATAACGCGACTCCCGTGGAAGGCGAAACCTGCCCGACCGGCAGGTCGAGGGCGCTGGCAATCAGGTTCTGTTCGGTGATCTCCGGCCCGGCCAGCTCTTTCTTGATCTTGCCTTCGTAAAGCACCAGCACGCGGTCGCAGCAGCCGATCAGTTCGTCGTAGTCGGTCGAATAGAACAGGATTGCGGCGCCTTCGTCGGCGAGGCGTCGCAGCAGCTGATAGATCTCCTGCTTGGTGCCGACGTCGATGCCGCGCGTCGGGTCGCTGAGCAGCAGGATGCGCGGCTGCCGGATCAGCCACTTCGCGATCACTACCTTCTGCTGGTTGCCGCCCGACAGCGAGCCGACCGGCGCGTCGACGCTGAACGACTTGATCGCGAGCAGTTCCATCATCCGCTCGACCAGCCTCTGCTGGCGGTCGCGATCGATGATGCCGGCGCTCGACATCCGATCGAGCGCGGCAAACGACAGGTTCTCACGCACCGACATCGGCAGCATCAGGCCTTCGGTCTTGCGATCCTCCGGAATCAGCGCCATGCCGATCCGGTTGGCGCGCGCGGCCACCGGGCTCGAGATCGATACGGCCTTGCCGTCGACCTCGATCGTGCCCGCGCAACCGCGCAATACGCCGAACAGCGCCAGCAGCAGTTCGCGCTGGCCTTGTCCGTCGAGGCCGCCCAACCCGAGGATTTCGCCGCGCTGCAACGAAAAGCCGATGCCTTGCAGCGTGTCGTTCCA